>JAXDQI010000085.1:0-6702 GCA_034667965.1 Gammaproteobacteria bacterium | reverse complement strand
GTAAGGATGGCTGCCGTGCACGCGCCAGACTGACGCCACGCCAGCGCCGACAGGGCGCCGGCGCGGTTTTGCCTGTCAGGCAGCGATCCGTGCGACCTTCTCCGGTGCCGAGAGCATATCTATTGGGTCGATACATCCTATCGAAATATACCGGATTCTCACTGAGGATCGCCGACCCCCGCGGTTTATCCCTTGTTGGATTCGGCCATCTCGCGGAAAAGAAGCGGATATCGTCCCGACTAGCGATCGACGCTCTTCATGTTTGAACGCTGCATATCGATCGCCCGCGACTTCCGCCAATCCTATTGGAGTATCGTGACGGCAATCTCGGTCGTGACCTCGGTCATCAGCTTGTGGATTGGGCACTTCTGCGCTGCACGCAGAAGTTCACCCCGTTGCGTTGCGCTCAAGTCCCCGGTCAACGTCAGTGCCGCGTTCAGGCGATAGATCCCCGCGCGCTCCTGGCTCGCATCCCGCTCCACGGAAACTTCGAGGGCCTTTACCGGAATATTCTTGCGTTTCGCGTACCAAAGCACAGTCAACGCCGTGCACGCGCCCAGCGCTGCGTCGTAGAGATCATGGGGATTGGGTCCCGATCCGCCGCCACCTTCCTCGACGCTGAGGTCGCTGGCTATACTGTGTGGGCCGATGTGTATCTCGTGCCGCATCGGCGTCTGCTGATCTCGAACGACTCGGATTGTCATGATTTTGGTTCTCCACAAGGTCCGTCGAATAATGGATACCTGTATCGCAAGAAGGTTCCTTGACATGTACTATGTACGACCGTAGTATATCAGCAGCAGCAAGTTGGAAACCATGGCTCGATCCGCAATTCAGGAGCATACAGATCATGGCTGACAAGCCGATGAAGATTCCGGGCCCCGACCACCCCATTTCGATCGAGGCTAACTTGTCTCGCGTCATAGTCACGGTCGGCGGAAAAGTGATCGCCGACACACGCGCTGCCTTGACGCTCCGCGAGGCCTCCTATCCGCCCGTACAGTATTTCCCCCGCGCGGATGTCGACATGGCCGCGCTCACGCGTAGTGAGCACACGACGTATTGCCCCTACAAGGGTGAGGCTTCGTACTACAGCATTCCGGCAGGGGGTGATCGTTCCCTCAACGCAGTGTGGACTTATGCGACTCCTTTTAAAGCGGTGGCGCAGATCAAGGAGTACGTCGCCTTCTACCCGGACCGTGTTGATGAGATCCGCTAGTCGGCGCCAGCTGAGCTCAGCCGGTGAACTTCGTCACCTCGCCGCGAAATGGGACGAGTCGCCTTACCCGGCCAAAGAGCGCGTCATGGTTGTCGGCCGAACTGAGGCCCACAAGAGCGCACCGACGTCCGTGTTCACGCTAAGCCCTGCTATCAATTGGTAGTCTCGTTGTCGGGGTCCCGCGTATAGCTGCCGCGGCCAAGCTCTCACGTGGAAACATTCTCTCGATAGGACTCATCGTCATTGACGATATACACAATGGAGCGTAGCGCGCATCGGCCTCGGCGATAACTGCCATCGAGAGATATTGGATTCCCTAACGGATTGCGATTCTCTAGTCTCAGACATGAGTTCACACGAAATGTTGGAGAAATCATGCTTGAGTCAAATACCCAATACTGGCGTTCCCGCGTGCATGGTGGCTGGGTCCGTCCGTTTGCCAAGAACTTTATGAGGCGTGTGGCGGCCAGTTCTGTTCTATCGGTGCTGGCCGCGTTAACGCTGGAAAGAGCCCGGGCCGTGGCGCAGGGCACTCCTCGCCTGAACGATAACACCGTGGCGGGTGCGCGCAATACCGGGTCGTCGCCTACGCGATCATCGGCGCCGGTTATGCATGGGCCCATTTGGATACCCCCATCGGGGGGGGAGTACAACGGCCGGTCTGTCGTGCTCACCGACAGTAACGGCTTCACAGCCAACGCGGGCTTCACCACTGAAACCACGTTAAGCATCGGCTGGCGGTTTTAAACGGAGACTTGAGAAGTACGCCAATGCGGGTCGACAACCGTCAACCGTTGGGCGGCTGGGTCATCTCCCGATATCGACCTGCACTGGCGCGCTTCCTCCTTTGCCTCGTTTGCGTATTCGCCCTTCAAGGCTGCGCCGCGCTTGTCCTCAGCCCAGCGAGGTCACCTGTTGATGGGCGATCGACGGCGAACGTTCCCATGACGATACGAACACTCGGCGTAGACCGCCAATTCTCGCAGCTTTCATTTCCGGCGGTGGCCGAGCGACTGCGCACTCTGCACGCCCAAGAGCCCCTCAACATCCTCGCGCTTTCTGGCGGCGGCGCGGCCGGTGCGTTTGGTGCCGGCGCCGTCGCCGGCCTCACGCGTTCGGGCGCGCGGCCCGAGTTCCGGGTGGTGACGGGCGTGAGCGTCGGAGCGCTGATCGCGCCGTACGCGTTCCTTGGATCCACGTGGGATGGGCGGCTACTCGATGCCTTCACCAGTGATGCCGGGGAGCACCTGTTGCAGCCACGAGGCCTTGGTGTGCTATTCGGGTCCAGCTTGTATAGCGGAGCGCCTCTGAAGCACCTGATTGACGCATACGTCAGCGACACGATGATTGAAGCAGTCGCACTGGAGGCGGATCGAGGCCGCCTATTGCTGGTGGCGACGACCGACGTGGCTACGGGAGAGCCGGTGGTGTGGGACATGGGGGCAATCGCGAAATACGGCGGACCCGCCGCAAGAATTCTGTTTCGCGATGTCCTGGTGGCGTCGGCCAGCGTACCAGGCATATTTCCGCCCGTCGTCATTCACTTCCAAGAGGACGGCGCGCTCCGGGATGAGGTTCACGTCGATGGAGCCACTACCCTGCCTTTCTTCGTCCCTGGGGCCTTCGTGCAGCCGTCCGAGGCACGCGGAGCACCTCGCTCATCCGTGTACGTCATCGTCGACGGCCCGCTGATCGAAATGACAGAAACGAGACGATTGACGACGCACGCGATTCTCGAACGAAGCATTCGCTCCGGCTTGAATCAATTGATGTTAACAAGACTGGAACTCACCGCGGCGACCGCCGAGCGACAGGGAGCGACGCTAGACTATGCGGCGGTTCCCACAACCTACCCGCACGTGGGGTTCTTTGATTTTCGCGCTGGCACGACGCGACCGCTACTTCGCTACGCCTTCGCGTGCGCCCAAGCGGGACGACTGTGGACCGCGTTCCGGCGCGCTGATGACGATCGCGGGACGGCGCCTGTCAGAACGGGGACGCAGGCAGTACCCTGTCCTGCCGACGAGTCGTCATCCGACATTGTGTCGCGCACGCAATAGTACTCCGTGTGACACAGCGTCAAGCGATGATCCATTCGTTACTCGCGCCGCTTGCAAGGTCCGCCTCCACCATGTGCAGCGGCATGATGCCAAAGCCGAACCCCGCGCGCAGGAAGTGATGCTTGGCCGCGAGATCGCAAAGGCGCCATATTCGCGGTAGCTACCCATGAGCTTCCCTCGGTTTGGACAAACCCCGCTCCTCACGCGTTTCGATTAATCTATCGCTTGAGCGAATGTTCAGAGACGAAATTCGCTATGCTGCTCATCGGCCAGGGCTGCTTCCACCGCAACAATTGCGTACTGGACCCGCGCAAGGTCATCGCTGCTTAGTTGATCGACGGAGGCGTTCTGAAGGCCCTCGCCGATGGCACGGCGGTGGCGGATAAGCTTTTCGCGAAGGACGGATAGTTTTTTGCTCTCGGTCATTGGGTATTTCCTAACGATGCATGGATGGCTTTCTGACTCGGTCGTGGCTTCATACCAGCAGCTTAGTGCGAATACTTGTGATCGGGAAGCGGCTATCTTTCGATAGCTGCCATCGTCAGAGTCGATATCTCGCGTGCTTCTCACTGCTGACTCCTTCGAATGGGCTTGACGGCCACTATGTACGGCCGTAGTATGTCGCGATGATCAGAATTTCGAATAGAAGTAAGATAATTGCTAATGGTCTCCAGGTTGTGCTTGAGCGCGGCTATGTCGGTGCCAGTGTGCGTGACATTGTTGAGGCGGCTGGTGTGCCGCAGGGGTCCTTTACCAATCATTTTGTGTCCAAAGAGGCGTTTTCTCTTGAGATTCTGGATCTCTATTTCGCGAATAACCGTGTCGTGATCGGTGAAACATTACGCAATGACGCTCTTTCTCCCCTAAAGCGCTTGCGCGCCTATTTGGACGCGAGTATCACCGCCATTAGAAATCACGGGACCAAAAATGGTTGTTTGGTTGGCAATTTCGCTGCCGAAGCATCCGACCATAGTGAGATCATTCGCAAACGCGTGTCGGAAATCTATAGCGAATTGCGCGAGGCGGTTGCCTATTGCTTAAAGGCTGCCGTGAAAGCTGGCGAGCTTCCCAAGAGTCTCAAAATAAACGAAGTAGCTGATTTTATCGTCACCGGACTCCAAGGTGCCTGGCTGATGTCCAAGGTTGAGCGGGATCTAGCTTTCGCAGAAAATTTCAAGAAAATCTTGTTCTCAACAGTTCTGGCCTGAAACAACAAACGCGGCGGGCGGATGCTTTGGCGAATGCTGCGGGCCGCCTCACGCCGGGCTCGAAAGGGCCATGACGATCGCCCGTCCGTTGACGATCAAGGCGCCGATCAGCGAGGCGGCTGCGGCGGCCAGGGCACCGTACGCGGTCACGCCCAGCGCGCAAATCAGCACGACCGCCACGGCGCCGGATCCGACAGCGACGCCGATCCGCCGTGCATTCCACTCCACCACCGCGTGCCGCACCGCTGGACGACCGACGCCATTTGCCCACTGCACCCCCAGAAGAAGCGCATACACCGTCAACTGCGAATCGTAAGGCTTCCCGTAGAGCGCCAAGGTTGCCGGCGCCAACACCAAGAGCGGCACCACGAACGCTGAGCTGTAGACCAACGCCGCAGCGAGCTGCCTGAGCAGCAGGCGCCGCGGCGCCTGGCCCGGCTGCGTAGCCATCAAGGTTTCGCGGCAGCCTGTCAGGTTCAATGCCGGCAGAAACATATCGACGATCAGTGCCGTGCGCGCGGCCACGGCATATTGCGCCATCTGCGTCGGCGGCGCCCAGACGGCTAGGACGCACAGGGGTCCCCACAGCAGCAACCCGCGCGCAAGGCCGATCAATTCCCGCGAGTCCACGCCTTGCAGTGCTTCACGGCAAATCGGTCGGGAGCCTGCGCCTCGTGCGACCGGGAAGGCACGCCAGGCGAGCCCCGCCGCCACTCCCGCAGAAACGAGGCTCCCCAGGAGGAACGCCCAGGAGTAAAGCGCGAGCGACGCGTCGGAAGGTGCGAGCACCACCGCAAGAAGCATGGAGAGGTTCACGGCATAGGCGGCCACGACGATGCCGAGCGTCCGATTGGCCGCGCGCAGCGCCTCGCCCAACAGGCTGGACAAGCTGACGCAGGGGACCGCGAGCACGAAAGGCAGATAGGTCTGCAATATGGTTTGCAGCTGCGGGGCCTGGATGTCCAGGTCGGCCATCACGACCAAGAGAACTGCACACAGTAGGCTGGAGCGCAGCAGCATCCGCCGCGCGAGCTGCCTCAGTAATACTCCATTGGGAATACCGGTGATTGTGGCGCGCCGCCCGATGATATGCTGCGCCATGTAGATCTCGTACTTGCCGCGTAAGAGCGCGCTCAAGCCCAGGGCGATCACGAACCCGCGAAAGTAAACCCCCGCCTCCTCCGGTGTCAGAGCACGTACCACCGCCCAGGTCGCCAGGATCTGGAGCGCCGCGCCTAGAAGACGTAGCAACAGCTCTCCGATCCACGAATGCGCAGAGGTGGTTGGGTATTCGCCCCCGGCTGCCGTCGTCTCCACCATGCCAATTCCCCTGTTGCCGGCTGAACGATACACCCATGCGGGCCCTAGAGCTCCCGCAGTCCGCCACCCAGGGCCTTGTACAGCGTCACGAGATTTTGCAGGCGCAGGAGCCGCACGGTTTGCAACTGCTGCTGGGCGCTATAGAGCGAGACCTGCGCAACGAGCGCGCTCAGGTAGCTGTCAACCCCGCCCCGGTAGCGCATGTCGGCCAGCCGATATGCTGCGGCCGAGGCAGTCACGAGAGCTTGCTGCGCCGCGAGCTGCTCATCGAGCGTGCCGCGGGCGACCAGCGCATCGGCGACCTCGCGGAAGGCGGTCTGAATCGCCTTCTCGTACTGCGCGACCGCCGTATCGCGCGCGAGCTTGGTCGCCTGGAGGTTGGCGACGTTGGCACCGCCCGCAAAGATCGGGACACTGATCTGCGGGGAGAAGGTCCAGGCGCGCGAACCGCCCTTGAACAAGCCTGACAGCTGCGTGCTTTCGGTGCCGAAATTGCCGGTGAGCGAGATGGCGGGCAGGAACGCCGCACGCGCCGCGCCGATCTCGGCGTTGGCGGCCATGAGCTGATGTTCGGCGGCGAGTACATCGGGCCGGCGCACCAGCACGTCTGAGGGAACGCCCTCCGCGAGCTCGGCGACCATGTTGCCGCGGTCCAGACCGCGGGAAAAATCGATACCGTCCGGTATCGGCGCGCCGAGCAATAGCTGCAGCGCATCGCGGTCCAGCGCCTGCTGCCGGTTGTACTGAGCGAGGTTAGCGCGTGCCGTGTCGACCGTGGTCTCGGCCTGGCGCAGCGCGAGCTCGGTGGTCGTGCCGCCGCTGAACAGCTTCTGCGTCAGCGCGTAGGAGTCTTCCTGACTCTTCAATGTGTCACGGGTGATGTCGAGCAGCGTCT
>JAXDQI010000084.1:0-28787 GCA_034667965.1 Gammaproteobacteria bacterium | reverse complement strand
GCATGCCCCCATCGATTGATGACGATGCCGGCGATATCACGTTTCGCATTGAATCCCGCGCTGCCGAACATCTGTTGCAGCTGTTTGCGTATTTGTAGCTCAAAATCCACGTAAGTAGCGCCGAACAGCATACCTCGCGCACCGGTGGTCTGGCGATCGATCGGAACGCCGGATTGCGGAAAACCCACGTAGAGCGTGAGCATGGCGGGCTTCGATGGATCGAGCGGCACCGGGGCACCGTCGATCTTCATCGGTTGTCGCACGTTTACGAAGAAGCCGAAGCCATCAAACCAGTGCGCGGCGGAAATGCCCAATTTGGCGAAAGCTTTCCAGTTGCGCACCGCGACGTTGGCCACGAGCATCGGACCGTGATGAAATTGCGCGTATGCCGCGATGTAGGAAGGCGGCATGTCGCGCACGATGTGACGCGCAATCCAGCCGCCCGCCGCGACGATGACTGCCTTGCCGCGGACGCGCGCGAGATCCCCGCCGACCGCATACGTAACATTGACTCTCTCGGATGTCTCGGCGTCGCCGTCATGCCGGACCGCTACGACGGTCGCACCGAGCCGAATGCGCGTGCTCTGCGGCCGGTCGAGGGCGCTGAAGTCGATCGGCGCGTAGAGCACGTCGGCGAACGATCGCGAGCCGGTGATCGCGCCCGGCAGCATAGCTTTGACGATGTGCCGCAAAATGGCGGCATTGCCTCCCGGGAATGAAAACGTCTCGGTGCCGAGAATGTTTTCACCGGTCCCCGGCAGGCCGAGAAGTTTCGCGCCATAGGCTGAGACGACGTCCGAGCTGACGCCGTAATCGCCTGTCGCCACGAGCGGATCGGACAGCCGGAAGACTTCTTTCGACAGGCCCAATTCGCGAATGATCAGGTCGCCGTATGACATCGAGTCGAGCCAGCGATTCGTCGATGCTTCATCACCACGCGTGAGGACGGGCGAGTGCTTCTTCCATTTCACCCAGTTGCGCCGAACTTCGGGTGAAATCGGTGCGCGGCGCAAGTCGTCGGACCATGGATCGGTCACCCACGCTCGCTTTGAGGCGAACGGTTTGTCGAAAAAGTAGCCCAACGAGCCGGCATCCTCATTCCAATACATCGGATTGTAGTTGTCGCGGGCGAACTTCAATGAGGCCGCCGCCCCGGTCGGATCGATGAAGTCATACGAGCGTGGCATCCCAATCTCGTCCCACAGCCCGACGACATGGGCGTACGAGTTGTCCGCGCGCGGAACGACGGCGTCGTTGGACCCCTGCGGTCCGGTGAGCATTACGCCATCAACGAGCATCTGATTTTGCTTGGCCTCTCCGCCGAAAACGGGATGATTTTCCAGAACGAGACATCGACCGTTCGGGCGCGCCTTGCGAAATTCGTAGGCTGCGATGAGACCGGCGAACCCTCCGCCGACGATGATCAGATCGTACAGATCATCAACCACCGGCGAGGAATCAATCCTCGCCTCGTAGATCCCGTCGCGAACGCCGTGCGCCGCGTTGACGACGGACGCGATGTTTCCGTTCGAGCGGCTGTAGTCGCCGATGCCCGCAAAGCCATTCCATCGTGACGTCAGGTTTTGGGCGGATGCCGGCGCGGACGCGCCCAGCAGAATGGCGCCCGATCCGATGAGTGTCGCCCCAATGAAGTCGCGGCGCGTGATCTGCGCGTTGAGACCGAGAGATCGAGCATCGGCGTGCATGGCATGGGCCCGATACGGCCTTCTATTTGTCATTTTCCAGGAGAGGGTTCGGGAGATGCCGTCGTAGGCGGAGCAGGCCGCCTGTTTTCTTCACCCCTATGCTCGCGTTGTTGCATCGCCTTTTCCAATTGCTGCTGGTGATCGCCAAGCAGAGCATGGATTTCATGATGCGTTTCGTCGCTGATGGCGTGAATCTGCGGACTGAGTTCCTGGCGCGAGGCGTTCGGATTCTTATCGAACAGCGCCTGAATCCTGTCGTGGTGCTCCTCGAGCAGAGGCCTGACTCGTTGCTGTTGCTCCGGAGTCAACTCGAGATCTTTTGTCAGACGAACGAGCACCTGGTCGATCGATTGCGGTGTATGGATATGCTGCAGCTGCTGACCCGCTGAGCGCCGCTGCACCGGATTGTCCTGCGGCAGGGCGAGGCTGGCCATTCCCAACGTGAGCATTACCCCGTACATAAGCTTGACAGCCCGGTTCGGCATCCGTGACATCCTCCTCAAACGAACCTCGAAAGAGCGGTTATTCTGCAACAAGTGGCGATGATGGCGGGAAATTCTCTCAAAAAAATGCCGGAAAAGCTCGTCGACTTCTCACCCACGCCACGGCAGCACGATCTCGACACTCAAGCCTCCGCCTGAGCGGTTGTTGGCGCGAATCGTGCCGCCGTATGCCTCGATGCTACGCCGAGCAATGGCGAGCCCGAGCCCGTAGCCATCGGGTCGAGCGCGGGCGCCGCGAAAGAACGGCGTGAACAGGTCGGGCAGTTCGTCTTCCGGAACGCCGCGGCCGTCGTCGAGGACATGTAGCGTGTACTGACGCTTATCCGCATCGACCGATGTCTCGACTCGAACGATGCGGCTCTCCGGGGCATGTTTGAGCGCGTTGCGGACAATGTTCTCTATGGCGCTGTGCAGAAGCTCGGGGCGCCCCTGAACCGTCGCCGAGCCTCGATCGTCCCAAACGACTTCTCGCTCATGTGCCTGGGCCTCGAAATTGGCGTCCTGGATGATGTCGCGTACCAGATCGCGCATGTCGACCTCCTCGTCCGCCGCGACCAAATCACCGGCTTCGATGCGCGACAAGGTCAGCAACTCGCCGACGAAGTGGTCGATGCGCGCGATCTCCTCTTCGATGCGGATGATCATGGCCTCGAGCTGATCGGGATTCTGTCGTATGAGCCCGGCCGCCGCCTGCAGGCGCGCGAGCGGCGAGCGCAATTCGTGCGACACATCGTGCAGCAGGCGACGTTGACCCTGCATCGAGGCCTTTAATCGAGCGGCCATGCGATCGAAGTCACGGCCGAGATCCGCCAGCTCGTCATGACGGGCGCCCAGCTGTGGAGCGATTCGCCGGTCGAGATCCCCCGAGGCCGCCGCTTCAAACGCTGCGCGCAGGCTTCGTATGGGCTTCGCCACATATCCGGCGAGCAGCAAGGCTGTGAGAATACTCGCGGCAAGCGTCGCCACAAGCGGCACCGGGGGTATGCGCAACCCGTATCGGAGGGCATGCGGACGCGTCAGCGCGCCACCCGGCCGGTCTGCGCCATGTCCCACCGCGAATAGTGTGTAGCGATGGCCATCCGCCGCTTGAACCTCCCGGATTCCGGGTGATTCGGGCCGATCCTTTGGCAACTGGCGAATTTCGGCTGCGACAGCGAGAGGCACGAGGCGACCGAGTACGTCGCGCCCCGCTGTATCGACCGCGAACACCGTAGCTCCCCGCTGGCGCTCGGACCAGTTCCTGAAAGCTTCCGCCCCGGCGTACCGCAACACTTCGGCCGCGGCGCCCACTTGAATGTCGACCATCGGACCTGCGGCAATGTCGTTGAAGGCCGCCTCGGTGCGCCGGTCATTCAGCCAGAAGAAACTGACAACCGCGATGATCCCGGCGATCTGCGCCAACCAGACGAACGCGAAGAATTTCCAAAATAGCCTCCCCATGCGCTACTCCTTCAGCAGTTGGTAGCCCTGGCGATGGACGGCCTGAATTCGCGATCGCCCGTCAGCCAGCAGGCCGAGCTTGCGACGCACGCTGCTCACGTGCACATCAACACTGCGATCATGCCGTGCGATCGCGCGGCCAAGCGCGTGCTCAGATAGGTCCGCCTTGCTGACCGGACGACCGGCGTGCCGCAGCAACAATTCCAGCAGATTGAATTCGGTGCTGGTTAACTCGAGAGGGCCACCCATCCACTCTGCGCGCCGCTGCTCCGGCCACATCGTCAGCGCAGCCGAGGTGAGTGGGCCCGCCGAGCGGCCGGGAGCTGCCCCCGGCGTAGTCCTGCGCAGGATCGCCCGAAGCCGCGCAACCAACTCACGCGGTGTGCACGGCTTGGTCACGTAGTCATCTGCGCCGAGTTCCAGCCCGGTAATCCGATCTGCGTCATCACCTCGCGCCGTCAACATCAGCACCGGCAGCGTGCTTTCGCGTCGAATGTGACGCAACGCATCGAGGCCGTTCAGTCGCGGCATCATCACGTCGAGCACGACGATCGCGTATCCACCGGACAAAGCCTCGGCTGCACCCAGCGCGCCGTCGCTCGCCGTGGTGACGGAGAACCCATCCTGAATCAAGTACTCGCGGAGCAGTGAGACCAATTCGGTATCGTCGTCGATCAGCAGAATACGGGTCATGACACAGGGTCCACGGGGGCTTGCAACCGCGGGCATCGCGGTCATCGCTCTTAACCGTACCATACGAGGCTTCGGTGTGTGCGATCCACTGGTTATGATCTCGATGTGGCCGCGCGCTAGGACTGTTCGATTGATTGTCTGATCCCCCGACGAAGGGGGAGGGGTAAATATTTGTAAAACCTGGGATAAGTGCCTCGTCCGACTGTCCAAGATCACGACAGGCAGAACGGCAGGCAGCAATCTGCTGCAAGGCCTCGGCGCTTTTTTTCCATTCAGGGAGACCATATCCAGTGTCCATTTCTTTTCGCCACGCGGTTGCGCTCTTGCTCGCGGGTATTTTTCTAAACGGATGCAGCAAATCCAGCGGCAATGCCCAGATACGCGTTCTGAACACCAGTATCGACTATCCGTCTCTGGACCTGTATCTCGACAACGGCACCACCAACACACGCGAAATCACCGCCGCCGCTCACGGCACATTGACCAGCTACCTAGGTGTGGGTTCGGCCAGCTACACGGTCGAGTTCACGAGCAACAACGTGCAGAGTTCGCTGAAGTCGGTGGACGAGAACCTCGCCGCAAACACACATAGGACCTACGTCGCCTACGGTAACTCCGGAAAGTTCGGAACATTGGAGATTGCCGAGGACCAAGATGTACCTTCGACGTCCTACACCAAGGTGGAACTGCTCGATGCGGCGCTGGACGCTGGAAACGTGGATGTGTATCTCACGGACCCATCGGTGGCCCTGAGCAACTCATCGCCCACGTTTTCCGGCGTAGCCGGAGGAACCGCAGCGGCGGCAGGATACGTCACGATCAACAGCGGCACCTATCGTCTTCGGGTCACGGCTGCAGGCAGCCAGACCGACATTCGCCTGGATAGTGTGACGGGAATCACTTTCAGCAGCCAAGAGGTCCTGTCGATCGTTGTCACCGGTACCGGCGGCGGAGTGCTCGTCAATGCAGCGGTGGTTCCTCAGCAGGGTACCCAAACTGTCGTGAACAATCCGTATGCGCGGGTACGCGCAGCAGCCGGCATCCCTTCGGGATCGAATCTCACTGCAACGTTGGGCGGCACGAACTTGCTGAGCTTTGCGGCCGCCAACACGGTCTCGAATTATACGCTGGTCACGGCCGGCACCCAGACGCTGGATTTGACGCTCAGCGGCACTGCCCTTGCTGCAAGTAGCCAGGCGCTTACGGCGGGCGATGACTACACCGTTCTTGTTTTGAACGGTCCCAGCGTCTCAGGAACGACCACGACGCTGGTCACCGATGATAACCGCCTGCCGTCCACATCCACGTATGCCAAAATCAAGCTCATCAATGCCATGTCGGCGTTGGGCGACCCGCTCACGCTGAACGTGAATTACACACCTGTGGCCAGCGCTGTTCCATTGGGCGATGCGTCCCCATCCACCGAGGCGACCGCGGGTACCAACACGGAGATAGACACCGTCGACGCGACCACATCAACGACTCTATTCACCAATACGACGGCGACCCTGAACGCCGGCGGGGTGTACGACCTGTTCATGTTTGGAAGCTCCGCATTGCCGGTTGGCGCCTTGCGAGTCAACCGATAGAGTCAACCGATTGGAGAGAAGCCGCTGCGGGTACCGGGCACCCGGTGACGCAGCGGCGCCCGGCTCGGCCTCACCGTGTCACTGTGGATCCTTCCAATCACCGGCCTGCGGCGGGTCGCGCATATGCTTGAATAAGTCCCCGTTCGCTTCAGTTTTACCGGCAGTACACACCGTGACCGGCAGCGGCGTGAATGCGATGACACAATGATCGCCCAAATGAATGGCCAGGCTGCCGGGACCCGTTTCCACGCGATGCGTTCGCGAGTGCGACCATCCGAATACAGGTCGCTTTGCAGGCGGCGTGGGCGCTACGTGCGGTGCGCCGAATTCTCGCGGCTTTGGCGCCGACTCGCCGGATGCTGACTCCCTGGCAGTGCGATTCAGCTCATTGGCCCAATCGATGGGAGGATGTATCGCATTGTCTTCTTCGCCGGGGGCTGCAGCGCTCGGCTGTGTCCGGGGCCGTGGTTGATTCAAGGGCGGGGCGTCCACGCTTGGCCGCATGACGGGTTGCGAACGGTGTGCCTGCGCGGGCCCTTTTGCCGGGTTCTCCGGCACGCCGAGAGTAAGGTATATGAGTTCGAGGCTGGAGACGGCCGTCCCGATCTTGAACGGCCGCGTTGCCTCGAGGAGCAGCCAGCATACGCCGGCGTGGAGCGCGGCAACGATGGCGAAAACCGCCAACCGACGTGCGCGTTTCTGGGTGACTGCCGCCACGGTTTCGACGGCGAGTCAAAATGCCTGGCCGATAGAGAACTGAAAGCGCTCCGTATCGTCGCCGAAGGTCACCGAATCGCCTCGGTAGGCGTTCAGCGGTATGCCGAATGAGAAGCGAAACAACCCGAGCGGAGCCAGCCACTGTACCGCGATGCCCGTCGATCGTTTCAGGTCGCTCCAACGCTCGAAATGGTAGAGCACCGGTGAGTAGTTGTCGGCCCCCTTGAACTGTACTTTACTTCCCGTCTGAAAGACATTTCCTACGTCGTAGAACCAGCTTACCCGGGCGGCGCTCCTCCATTTCTCAGGCACCGGCAATATGAGCTCGACGTTGCCGACGATGCGAAGATTACCGCCGTACGGATTACCGCCATTGATGTTGTCCTTGGGCCCAAGGCGACTATCACGATAGCCGCGAACACTGTCCGCGCCCCCGGCGAAGTAGTTGAGAAAGGGGGGCAGCGAGGTGGTACCGCCCAGCGGCTCGCCGTAATCCACCGCAGTGTGAAACGACAACAGATATTGCCGCCATAGGGGGACGTACTGGAGGAATTCATAGTTCAATGCGTAATAGCTGACGTCGCTGGGCGGCAGCGCAACGCGTCCTGACAAGGCAGTGTGCATGCCGCGGTCCGCGAACAGCGCTCGATTACGCGTATCGATAGCCCAGCCGGCGGAAACTTCGTAGGTGTTGAACTTCGTGCCATAAAAATAGTACTGAGCGGTCGGTTCGAAGTCGCGATACGAATACATATTCCCGTTCGATCTCACCCAGTCGACCGACTGCAGAGAACTGTAGCCCAGCGTGGTGAGCAGGGTCGATTCGTTGGCGGACACGCCCACCTGCAAGCTTTGATACTCCGAAATCGGATATGCCCAGCGCATCGCCGCCGAGACTTGCTGCGACGAAAGCTGCGACGAGGAGGAAACGAATTGCGAGCTGTCGCGATACGACAAAGATGTGGTGCGTGACACACCGTCGATGGTCGTATAGGGATCGGTATGCGAGAAGACGTAACTCTTGTTGTATTTTCCGGCATTGATCTCGAGCGCGACGCGATCGCCCGTACCCATAAAATTGCTGTGCACGATGTTGCCGTTCAGGCTGATGCCCTGTGATTGGGAATAGCCGATGCCACCGCCGAACTGTCCCGGCAATCCCTCCTTGATGTTGTAGTCGACGTCCACCAGGTCAGCGCTGCCGGGGACGGGCTTGGTTTCGAATTCCACCTTCTCGACATAGGGTAGCCGCTGCAGGCGTTCTTTCGAGCGTTCGATCGCTGAATTGGACAGCCACCCACCTTCGAGTTGGCGCATCTCGCGACGCAGGGTTTCATCGTTGATCGCGCTGACGTTGTTGAAATCGATGTGCCGCACATAGACGCGATTGCCGGGCTCGATGAAGAACGTCAGCGACACGGTCTTCTTCTCGTTGTCGGCCGTCGGCACGGGATCGATCTTGGAGAATGCATAGCCGTCGGCGCCCAATCGATAACTCATCAACTCCTGGGAACTGGTGATGGCCTTACGCGAATACACTTCACCCGGCTTGATGAGCAGCAGCTGACGCAGCTGTGCCTCGGAAACCACCATGGTGCCCGCAAGCTTGATTTCGGAGACCTTGAAGACGTCACCCTCGTTGACGTTCACCGTGATGTACATGTCGTCCTTTTCAGGGGCGATGGCCACCTGGGTCGACTCGATCTGGAAATTGGCGTAGCCGCGGTCCATGTAGTAGGAGCGCAGCTTTTCCAGATCGCCGGTCAGGGACT
This sequence comes from Gammaproteobacteria bacterium, assembly GCA_034667965.1. Taxonomy (GTDB): domain Bacteria; phylum Pseudomonadota; class Gammaproteobacteria; order Steroidobacterales; family Steroidobacteraceae; genus Bog-1198. Next base: position 20,367 of record JAXDQI010000084.1, on the reverse strand, counting down.
CCCGGGAATAGCGGTCGTCCTGCTTGTACCACGACAGCCAATTCGGGGCCTTCAGCTCGAAGCTGTCGAGAACCTCCTTTTCCTTGAATTTGGTGTTGCCGACCAAGTTGATCTGTTCAATCTTGGCGCGTTTCCCTTCCTTGATGTCGACGATCACATCGACCTTGTTGCCGGGCAACTCCGTGATCTTTGTGTCGACCTGAACCGCGTACTTGCCCCGGCTGAAATACTGATCGGTGAGATACTGCTTCACTTCGTCGAGCACCGACCGGTCGAAAGTCTTGCCGGTGGCCAGCCCCACGTTGCGCAGGCTCTTCTGCAGATCCTCGGTCTTGATGTCCTTGTTGCCTTTGAGCTCGAACTTGGCGATCGACGCGCGCTCGATCACCACCACCAGCAAGGTGTTGCCGTCGCGGCGCAGCTCGACGTCGCGAAAAAATCCAGTCGCGTACAGCGCGCGCATGGCCTCTCCCACCCGCTGGTGGTCGAGGTGATCGCCGATGCTGACGGGCAAATAATTGAAAACCGCGCCTTCAGATATTCGCTGCAATCCTTCGACGCGGATGTCATGGACCGCGAACAATTCCTCCGGCGCATCGGCATGCACTGCTGCGTAGACCGGTTGGATGGTCAATGCCATCAACAACCCAGCGCGACATTCAAACCCCACGCGGCAATGACTGACTGTGATTTCGGTGGACACCAAAGCTGAGTCGGCGCCGATCGTGCGGCGCGAATTTGGAATTAATCATGATTCCCCGTTTTCTCACATTTCTCAAAGATAGATTCCTTGTTCCAGCCGACTCCTCGACGAGCGCGCCCGCCATGACGCCCGGCCGGCTCCGATCGTAGCGACGGAGACGGCGACAAATAACTACATCTTCATGCGACGGGCTCTCTGGCAGGCTATCGAAGGCAACGACGACGCCTCAGCTCGTCGGCGTGCAATGCATCGGCGAGAGCCTTGACCGAGGACGACGCGAGAAGCTGTATTCAAAGACCGCTGCAGTGCACTTGAAGTTCAGGTGTCGCAGAGCGCATTGATGGTAAAGGGTTGAAAAGAGTTGTAAGGATTTGCCACTTCCCTCACGCGTCGCGCGAAGTGTTCGCCGACGGCAGTGAGGTATGCGCGCGATCGCTCGCTGCGATTGCACGGATGGCGGCGTTGAAGACGCAGATGGAATTCAGGGTTCTGGCGTGTGCGCCGGCGCGGGGTCGGTCTGCGGCCCCGTCGGCGCCTGGATAGAAGGCGGCGGCGCATGGCCCGGAGGAATCGCGGGAATCGACGGCTGCTTCTCTCCCGGCAGCAGCGTGATCTTTCCCCCGTTCAGGGACTTTTGCTCGTTGCGAATCTCGTTGTATTTGGACACGCTGATCGCCTCGGTCGCGCTCTGATCACGTAATATCGTGGGGCGCAGGAAGACCAGCAAGTTGGTCTTCTGGCGCGAGCCGCTGCGCGACTTGAACAGGTTGCCGACGAGGGGAATGGAGCCGAGCACTGGCACGCGATCCTCGCTCTCTGTAACCGTATCCTGCATCAGGCCGCCCAATACGATGATTCCTCCGTCTTCCACGAGGATCGTCGTTTTGATGGAGCGCTTGTTGGTCGATATGTCGGCCGAATCCGTCAGCTTTGCCCCCGGGGAGGAGTCTTCCTGCTCGATCTTCAGCTGAATCACGTTGCCCTCGCTGATATGCGGGGTCACTTTGAGAATGGTGCCCACTTCTTCACGTTGAATTGTCGTGAAGGGGCTCGTCGTGCCGCTGGTGCTCGAGGTGGAGCTGGTATATTGCCCGGTGATGAGCGGAATCTCTTGGGTCACCTTCACCTCGGATTCCTCGTTGTTCATGGTGATGACCCGCGGGGTGGAGATGATGTTACTCGTGCTGTCGCTCTGCAAAGCTTGAACGACCGCCCCGAACCCCTTGCCTGTGGTCGAGTTATAGGTGCCGGCAATGAAGGTGGCGCCCGTGGGAATCGCGGAGGACAGGGCCGTGGCTGATGTCGACGTACTCGATGTCGTGGTCGTGGTGGCGCTGCTGGTGCCCAGCAGGGCCGCGGTCGCCAGAGAGGTGATGCTGGAGCCGCTGGTGCCGGGCAGATTGGTCACGCCGTAGCCAAGGGAGGAACCGCCATCAAGGAGCCACTGCACACCGAGACTGCCGCTTTTGTTGACTTGGACCTCGACGATCATCGCCTCGATTTCCACTTGCGCGCGGCGGATATCGAGCTTGTCGATCACGGCCATGAGGGATTTCATGGTCTTCGGCGGTGCCGTCATGATGAGGGAGTTGGTGGACACATCCGCCCAAATCGTGACGCTGGCATCAACGTTTGATCCGCCGCTGGGCGCCGCCGCCGCGTTGGCGCCTCCCTGGGGTCCGCCTTGAGCCTTGGAGCCGGCCGAAGCCTGCCCCTTGAGTTTGTCGGCCAACTTTTCGGCATCCGCATACAGCAAATAGCGCACTTGAGTATCGCCGCCGCCGCCCGGCCGCGGCGTATCCAGGTCGAGGACCAACGCCTTGGCCTTCATCCGCAACGACTTCTCGCCGCTGATCAGCACGCTGTTGGTACGCTCGTCGGCGACGATTTTGATCGGTGCGCCGCCGGCCTCGGCACCACCCGCGCCTTGATTCAACTGGCTGACGGTGCGCACCAGTTCCGTCGCGCTGGCACTGTGCAACGGAATCACTTCGATCGGTTCGTCGCCGCTTTCATCCATGCGTTCGATGATTTTCATGATGCGGCTGACGTTGCTGGCGCGCTCCGAGATGATGAGCATATTTCCATTCGGATAGGCCGCCAGATGTCCCTGCTGCGGGACCAGCGGCCGCAGCAGCGGCACCAACTGCGCCGCGCTGATGTTCTTCACGGTGATGATTTGGGTGACGATCTCGTCGGAGTTTGCACTCACATTGTTCGGGAGGTCGATCGAAGGTAATTGCCTGGCATCGGTGTTCGGAATGATCTTGATGACCTTTCCCGCGGGCACGGCCACATAGCCGTATACCTGCAAAACGGCGAGAAATGCTTCGTAGAACGCCGCCGGTGACATCGGACTCGCGGACAGCATCGTGACCTTGGCGTTGACACGGGGATCGAGAATGAAATTCTTGCCGGTCACCTCGCTGACGGCCTGGATGATCTGGCCGAGTTCGGCATCCTTGTAGTTCGGCGTGATGGTTGCGCCTTGCTGTAACTTCAAGCCCGGATCGGCTCCCGACGCAGCGCCGAGCGACGTCATTAGAAGCGCCGCACCCATTGTGACTTTGCGCAGTACGCCGTGCTCAAAGTGCATTGAGCACCCACACATGGAACATCACCAGCTGAGCGCCGCTCGGTATACGACAGTTCAAGAGAAGGTCAGTTTGACCGTCCGAGATTGCACGACGCCCAGGCGCGCATTGCCTCGAAGGTGCGGCGATCGCCAAACGATGCTGTATCCGCGTCTCGCGAGATGGCCACGGACATGATGCAATCTACGGCCGACGCGAGAATTGGCATCGATGTTGGTTGGGTTGCCGACGCATTGCGCTCCTAGACTCGTGAAGGCTTCGACATGCTCGAGTAGTTCGGTTTTTCCGGAATATCGGCGAGTCCGGTTGAGTTGATCCAAATTCGCGACGCGCTGCTGTGCACCGCCCTTCGCGGCCAGCAGCAAAAATAGAGCAAAGAGCGTGGGGATGACGAAGGCTGTCGACCCCAGGGCGGTGCAGAGGATGGCCGACTGCTGATCGCTCGACAGATTCGAGGAACGATGGCGGTCCGACCACGCTGGATCGAAACGGAAGCGGATATGGCTCAACAATTCGTCGAACGCCGGTTCCTCAGACACGGAGAGCCCCGCCGCCTCCCCATTGAATACTTCGGCGACGGACTTCCAACGGCGAATGGGGAGATCCAGATCAAAGTCTGTGATCAGCGCCGCACAGTAGGCTTTATCATCCGGCGTAGACCAGAATGAACGAATCGTTCCGGCACGACCTGTCGCATCGGAATTGATGAGAACACCGCCTCGCCCTCCGGTCACCGTAGGTTTGATCTGCACGTCCAGGACGTCGCTGAGAGTTTCCAGCCTGGGCGATTCCGCCCACTCGACCCAGAGCCGCTCGCTCGGTACGCGCACCAGGTCGAGGCATCCGCTCAACCGGTCACCTTCAGCGTAGGCGAGCGCAGTGCTGCATCTGATCAAATCGTCCGCCAGGACGAGACGCAGCGGGCACGCGTGAACGGATTGTGCAAAGTGATGCGGATCAGGCATTGGCCACGTGGGCGGCAGGCCTGACTGCGACGGCAAACTCTGCGCGATCAGGTCGAGCAGCCTCATTCGTGCTCCGAGCTTTGTCGTGAAGTAAAAAAATGGCTGCCGGTACAGGAGGTCATCGAGGGATATGCACGCCATAGGTCCATGTATTGTTGACCAGGCGCACACCGCATCGTTCGGTGATTCCCGTCAAGGTTGCAGTGGTAACGAGGTAAAATTTCGTTAAGTCGCCGTCGCGCTCGCGAACCTGTTCTTGCTACGAAGGCGAATGTCGAATGCGCAGCAACGTGTCCGCGCAGTCGTCGGGCAGTGCACAGCCGCCTTGAGCTACGCGTCAGTTATTCAACACCACGGTAACGCTGCTCGCGTTGAAGGCGAAGGTCGATGAGGTATATTGACCCAGCGCGGTGACACCGGTGACGAGCACGGAGCCGTTCAGCTCGTTGGTTAGCGTCGTGATGAACGCGTCATAGGTGATGAAGTTTTCAACCGTTCCGCTCGCTGTGTGCCCGATGGAGAATACCAGGGTTGACACCGTGGTACTCGGTACGATCAATGGATCCGACGACATACCCACGATGTTGATCGATTCCGCGCCGACCTGAATCAAATGGCGCGTCCCGATGCTCGCGTTGGTCCTGGTGAGATCGATGCCCGAGCTGTTATAGGTAGTGAAGGGTGCGGCGGTTCCCGAGCCATAGTCCACCACCAGCTCGGCGGAAATGGTGGACGGATCCAATAAGGCCGACGCCGTAAAATCCGGCGGCGCCGCACCGAAGGACGTAGGAAGGCCGGTGACTACCACCGGAACACCCACCGTCGAATTCGTCAGATCCAAGGCGCCGGTGCTCACAACATAACTACTGGCACTGGCCGGCGCACTTGAAGAGCTGCCGGTCCCCACGAAGTCAAAGGCCGCGATCGACAGCGCTCCCAAGGATGTCAAATTGAGGTCCAGCGAGCCCGATCCCACGGCTGTCACGAGCCCAGAAGCGCTGACCTTGTCGAGTTGCACGTGACCGGCGCTGGCATCGAGTGTCACGTTCCCGGAACTCGGTGTGGTTGCCGTACCGAAAGCGTAGATCAACGATCCCACGGAAATCTGCGCGATGGTGCTGTTCCCGCTGGAACCCTGGCCGAGGACGGTCACCAACGTGCTGGCGCCGACTTTGACCGTGGCGGTTCCGGACATGAACGTGTTCGCGCCGTCGATGCCGAGGAGCGTGGCGTCGTCGACGGTCAGCGTATTGCCACTGCGTGCGGAGACGATTCCCGACACGCGATCCAGGCTCGGACTTTGTACGCTGGAGCCGGCGAGAACCTGGGTGGCCGCATAGGTCACATTGGTCGTGGTGCTCGTGGTCGCCGTACCATTGGTTGTCGTGGTTGACGTGCTCGAGTTCGAGGTCATGGTCCCGAGAGTGACCGTCATGGAATTCGAACTCAAGCCCGCAAGCGCCGTCAAACCCGCCGTTCCCGTCCATGCCGTGCCGTTGATCTCATAGGTCGTGACACCGCTTGGGGTTATCTTCAGCTGTCCTGTCTCTCCGGTGGGGAAATCGAACGGCGTGACGCCCACGGTGTAAAGCGTGTTGGCGGTATCGGTGCTCACCAGCGGACCGCGAATCCGGACATCTTTGATGTCGGTGGGGCTGGCGCTGGCGACGATCAGCGGCGTCACCGTCACAGTGCCTGCGGGGGTGCTCACGACATTGGATGCGGCCAACTTGAAATCCAGTGCCAGCCTCGAGACCTTGTTGGTGCTGACGCTGAGATCATTGGCAGGATCGAGAGTCAACGCCAGAGTTACTTGTCCCAGGGCCTGGCCGCTCGCTCCAACCGGTATCAGCGCCAAGCCGTGTTCCGTGCCGTCGTCGTACACGATCTCGGCCGAACTGTAATCCACCGTGATGATGGCGCTTGTGTAATTCGCCTGAGCGACGGACGTCGAGCCCAACACCTCGCTGAGGTTGACCAACTTCACGAGATCCACCGTCGTGCTCGCAGGCAACGCTTTCGTGGTGGTGTTTCCGTTCGACGTTTGCAGTTCGACCGACACCAGTCCCACCCGGTAAGCGAGAAATGTGTCCGTCGACGCGGTGGCGGTCAATGTCACCACCGCCGTGCCATTGCAAGCCGCCAGCAGCAACACCGCTGCGGCCGCCAGCGGCGCAATCACCCAGCGGCGCAACGCCGGACGCACGGCGCCTACGAAATAGGAGCTGAAAAACTTCATGACGGATGGTGGCCCTTGGAACCGGCGGGTATTGTTCAGAGATTCGGGCCACATGAGAAGTGGTCAGGGAGTAAAGATCTGTGAAGGGTGCGCGAGTCACGGGCTCACGTTACACCGCTGCGAAACCTCGCCGCACGTCGCATCCTGGCAACAGCAACGCCGCTACCGCGTTCGCGATACCGCTTCTTTCATGATTTCGTCCCAGCAGCCGCGCCACATCGCCATCGATGATGGTTCACCAACTACGGTGAGAACCCTTGGCGATTCAGTACTCCTGACGCGTGGGCCGGTAGAGGATCTCGTTGATGTCGACCTCCGCGGGCTGACTGATCGCGAACGCGACAATTCGTGCGAACGAATCAGCGGGGAGGGCCACCTGCGCATAAAACTTCTTCATGTTCTCGGCCACGTCGGGTTCGGTGATGCTGTCTGTCAACTCGGTGTCTACGGCTCCCGGTGAAATGATCGTCGTTCGGATGTCATACGGCTTGACCTCCTCACGCAGCCCCTCGGAGATCACTCGCACTGCATGTTTCGTTGCCGCATAGACCGCACCGCCGGCCCTAACCTTGTGCCCGGCCACGGACGAGACGTTGATGATGTGCCCGGATTTCTGCTTCTGCATGGCCGGCAGCACCGCACCGATTCCGTGGAGCACCCCCTTGATGTTGACGTCGATGGTCCGGCTCCAGTCGTCGACCTTGCGGCGATTCAATGGCGAGTGCGGCATCAGGCCCGCATTATTGATGATCACGTCGATCCGACCATAGGTCTGGACGGCGGCGTCCGCCAGTCGCTGGACCTGGTCGAACTGCGTCACGTCGGTCGAGACCGCCAACGCCGCGCCGCCGCGGGCGACCAGATCGTTCGCCAGCGCCTGTATCCGGTCGACCCGACGCGCGCCGAGCACGACAATCGCGCGCAAAGACGAAAGATGCCGGGCGGCGGCTTCGCCGAGACCGCTGCTCGCGCCCGTAATGACCACGACCTTTCCTTCAACGTTGTTGCTCATCAGTCTCTCCTCCGCCCTGGGCGAGCCGTCATCGGACAGCGTTGCCATGCGTTACTCTCCAGATCGTTCCGTTGCCGTCTTCGGTTACGAGCAATGCGCCGTCCTTGGCCACGGCCACACCGACCGGGCGGCCCCAGACCTGGCTGTCCGAGAGAACGAATCCGGTCATGAAGTCTTCGTATTCGCCGGTTGGTTTGCCGTCAGCGTCGAACAGCAGGCGCACGACTTTGTATCCGGTCCGTTTGCCGCGGTTCCAGGAGCCATGCATGGCTGCGAAGGCCGTGCCTTTATATTCGCTCGGAAAGTTGTCGGCCTGATAGAAGGTCATCTGCAGAGGCGCCGAATGCGCCTGCATCAGCACGTCTGGAAGAGTGACCTTGTCTTTGAGATCGGGTCGTGCCCCCGCATGACGCGGGTCTTCGTGTCCGCCGTTGTAGTACCAGGGCCAGCCGTAGAACGCACCCGGGATGACGTGTGTCGCATATTCGAACGGCGTATTGTCGCCGAGCTCATCGCGTTCGTTGACGATGCACCAGAGTTGCCCGGTGGCCGGTTGAACGGTCATGCCTTCGCAATTGCGCAGCCCCGTGGCGACGATCTGCATGTCCTTGCCATCGGGGTCGAAGGACAGCACCATGGCCCGCAGCTCTTCGGTATCCCAGGCCGCGCCCAGCGGTTCAAGGGTCGACCACTCCGTGAGTCCGTTGACGAGGTGGGGTGCCGGATGCATGGTCAGGTGCGGCTCCGGAAACATGTCCTGGGCGGCGTTCGATCCGGAACCCACGGAGAAGAATAGGCGCTTGCCATCCGCCGAAAAGGCAATGTCGCGAGCATAGTGATGAGTCGTCGGAATCCCGGCGACGATTTGCTCCGGTTGGCCAGCTGCCTTGAGATCGCCGTTCTTGTAGCGAAAGCGAACCACGCCGTCGCTGTTGGCAATGTAGACCCATTGCGGATGGGGCCCGAGAGGATAGAACTCAATCCCGAAGGGCTGCTTCAGTCCGCTCGCAAAGATTTCGTCGCGAGTGGGCTTGGCGCTGCCGGCGGAAACCCGCAAAACGTGCACCGTGTTGAACATGGTATCGGCGACGAATATATCGCCGTTCGGTGCGACGCGAATCACGCGCGGCTTGCGCAATGCCGATGTCACCAGCTGCACGGAGAACCCCGCGGGCACTTGTGGCACCGCACCGGTTGGAATCGGTACGACCTGGGCGAGAGCGTACGTGGGCTTGGCGATGGGTGGCACATCCTCGGGCCTGAGCAGGCGCCGTACGCCCGGCTTGTCGTCGTGCCAGCTACCGTAGGCGGCCTCGCCTTTCAATACTTGGCCGATGGCGGGCCCACCGGCAAATGGCATCAGGCAGAAGGCCGCAGCGATCGCAAACGAATGACGAACGATTCGGTACATGTATGCTCTCCCACAATCGGAGTTATTGGAGAAGGATCCGGCGTTACCAAAGAAGGGTATTCGTGCCAAGGGCGGATTCAATGTCACTTTCGTTACCGTTGAAATCCGGGCGACCCCCGGGCGACCGTCATTCGCGCGCGGTGCGATCTCGCGCCTCGCGCAAGGCATCTCCCAGCGCGAACTCGCGCGACAACATCAGCGCACATTTCCGCGGAAACTAACATTTACATGGATTCTTGATATACGCTATAAACGATTGATTTATATTTGGAATGGTGTGGCGATTGGACAGACGCCTGATCTTGAGTCGCCTAGACCGCCTGACACCCAAGGCGAAGTCGATGCTGAAGCGCGACTGAGCGGCAAGCGAGTGACTGCACGGCGGCTAGTTTCTTGCTGCAGTTCCTCGGGATCGGGCATATAGTTCACTCGCGGTACACAATGAGTTCGAATAGCCGCCGGCGGGGAGAGACCGATGGAACCAAGTCCAAGTGTCGCGCCTATGAATGAGTCTGACAAAGTGAAAATCCTCCTGGTTGACGACCAGCCGGCAAAGCTGCTGACCTATGAGGTCGTCCTCGCAGGGATCGGCGAGACGCTGGTCCAGGCATCATCGGCACTCGAAGCATTCGAGTGTCTGCTGAGGAACGACATTGCGTTGATTCTCATCGATGTCTGTATGCCGGACCTCAATGGATTCGAGCTCGCGCGCATGATTCGTGAGCATCCGCGCTTCCACCGGACCGGCATCATCTTTGTCTCCGCAGTCATGACGACCAATCTCGACCAGCTGCGCGGCTATGAACTCGGCGCTTTCGACTACGTTCCGGTTCCGGTGGTGCCCGAGGTGCTGCGCGCCAAGGTCAAGGTGTTCGTAGATCTACATCGCAAGACCCGTCATCTTGAGCGGCTCAATGCCGGACTCGAGGAGCGCGTCCTCGAACGAAGTGCTGCCCTGCGCCGCTTGAACGAGCAACTCGAACAGCGTATCGAGGAGCGCACGCGCGAACGAGAAAAGGCTCTAGCGCAGCTCTTCGAATCGCAGAAAATGGATACCATCGGACAACTGATCGGCGAGGTCGCTCACGATTTCAATAATCTGCTGATGGCGGTATTGGGCAGTCTCACGCTGTTGCAAAAGCGCCTGCCCGAAGATCCCAAGTGCCGCCGCTTGTTGCACAATGCGGTTCAGGGCGGCCAGAGAGGCGCAACGCTGGCCCGCAGACTGCTGGCCTTTTCCCGCCGCCAAGAGCTCAAACCGGAATCGGTGGATATCGGCCGACTCGTGTGCGGCATGGAGGACCTGCTCACGCGCGCCTTGGGGTTCGACATTGAACTTGAGTGCCAATTTCCGAGCACGCTGCCACCGGTGCTCGTGGACGTCAACCAGCTCGAGGTGGCGCTGCTCAATATAGCCTTGAATGCACGAGATGCCATGCCCGGCGGTGGGAGACTCCTGATCAGCGCATTGGAGGATACCGTAGGTTCTGGTGCGGCTGACTTCTCGCTGTCGCCGGGCGACTATGTGCGCCTTCGGGTTGTCGATACCGGAGCGGGCATGGACGAGGTCACGCGGGCCAAGGCCACCGAACCATTTTTCACCACCAAATGTGCCGGCATGGGGGCGGGTCTGGGGCTTTCCGTGGCCCAGGGGATAGCAGCTCAGTCCAAGGGTGTGCTACGCATCAACAGTGCACCCAACCTTGGAACCACCGTTGAGCTGTGGCTGCCGCAGTCCAACACCTGCCCGGCATCGGTAGGCCGCGAGCTTGAGGACCGCAGAGCCGGCCCCGGCGTCAACGCCCTGTAAGGCACGCTGTACAATAGCGGGTAGTGCGGCCACCATCTTCTCAGCATGTGCCGAGGACGCGTTGCCGCGATAGCAGCGGCGCAAGAAATCTCTCCTTCTGCCATGGCGTACCAACCTTGCCGAGCAGGTACATATTCCCTTCATCCGGAGCGGCCACATTGACAGCGACTACGCGGGTCGCAATTGCGATGGCTTCGTTATGCTGCTTTATATAGTCCACGGAGCAGTCCGTTCGACATTGACCCCGTAGCGAGTAATTGCTGCTTGCTGGAATTTCGCATCAAGCAGGCCGTCGCGCACTAATTCGGCTATGGCGGCGACGGCGATATGGTGCCGGTCGACCTCGAAGAACTCCCGTAACACCGCGCGCGTATCGCTGCGTCCAAAACCATCGGTACCGAGCGCGAGGTACCGCCGGCCGACATGGGCGGCGATCAATTCGGGGTAAGCCCGAACATAATCTGTTGCAGCGATGATGGGCGCGTCCCGGCTGAGGCAGACTTGGAGGTGGCTGGATCGGGCAGGCTGCCCGGGGTGTAGGCGATTGTGGCGCTCAGCTGCGCGCGCATCTCGGGCTAGCTCACTAAAGCTGGTGATACTGAAGATGTGGCTGGCGATATTGAAGTCCTGAAGCAGCAGATCCGCCGCGGCGATCGCTTCGCGCAAGATCGCACCGCTCCCAAGCAATTGCACCTTGACTGTTGCAATCTCGTTACTGCGCACGGCCAGCAGATACATCCCCTTGATGATTTGATCCGATAAGCCTGGGCCTATGGACGGCTGAGCGTAATTCTCGTTCATCACGGTGATGTAATAGAACTCGTCTACCTGCCTCTCCATCATTTGCCGCATACCATGATCCAGGATGACGGCAAGCTCATACGCAAACGTCGGATCGTACGCCCGGCAATTGGGTACCGTGGCAGCGACCGTGTGACTTGACCCATCTTGGTGCTGGAGACCTTCACCACCCAGGGTCGTTCGCCCAGCGGTGGCGCCGATCAAGAATCCCCTCGCCCGTTGATCGGCGGCGGCCCAAATGAGATCACCGACCCGTTGGAAGCCGAACATCGAGTAGTAAATGTAGAACGGCAGCATCGGCAAGGAATGTACGCTGTACGACGTCGCGGCCGCGGTCCAAGACGATAGGGCACCAGCCTCGCTGATGCCCTCCTCCAGCATTTGGCCGGTCCGTGTTTCGCGGTATGCGAGCATAGAACTCGCATCCTCAGCCTCGTAGAGTTGGCCGACTGGAGAGTAAATACCGATTTGCCGAAATAGGTTCGCCATGCCGAAGGTACGCGCCTCATCGGCGACAATGGGCACGATCCGCGGGCCCAGTGATTTATCCCGCAGTAAAGCACCCAGCATTCGCACCGCCGCCATCGTGGTCGACATTGCCTTGCCATCGGCCTGAATGGCGAATTGCGCGTAGCCATCCAACGGGGGGACAGCCACGAAGTCGGACGACCGTCTGCGAGTCGGCAGATAGCCACCCAGCTTGTCGCGACAAGCCCGCAGATAGTCGATTTCAGGGCTTCCCTTCGGAGGTCTATAAAACTCCAGATCTTCAATGGCGGCGTCGCTGAGCGGCAACCTGAAGCGATCGCGAATCAGCTTGAGAGCAGCGCTATCGAGCTTCTTGGCCTGATGAGAGGTCATACGCGATTCACCGGCATCGCCCATCCCATAGCCTTTTTTAGTTTTGGCCAAGATAACAGTAGGTCGACCGCGATGTGAGCGGGCCGCGGCATAGGCGGCGTACAGCTTGCGAAAATCATGGCCGCCGCGCTTCAATGCATTTATCTCGGCATCGGACATGTGATCTACCAGTGCATTCGACTCCGGATCCAGCTGAAAGAACTTCGCTCGATTGTAGTCGCCGTCCTTCGCGCCGAGGTTTTGATATTGACCATCGACGATCCTCGAGAACCGACGCAATAGCGCATGATTCGTATCGCGGGCAAAAAGAGCATCCCATTCAGAACCCCAGAGAACCTTGATTACGTTCCATCCGGCGCCCGTGAACAGAGATTCCAATTCCTGGATGATTTGGCCGTTGCCGCGCACCGGCCCGTCGAGTCTTTGCAGATTACAATTGATGATGAAGGTGAGGTTGTCGAGCCCTTCGCGCGCGGCCAGGGTAAGGCCGCCGATCGACTCGGGCTCATCCATCTCGCCGTCGCCGAAGATGCCCCAGACATGGGGTTCTCCCTTCGATGGCAAACCGCGATGCTCGAGATATCTTATGAACCGCGCTTGATAGACTGCGTTAATGGGGCCGATCCCCATCGAGCCGGTCGGAAACTGCCAGAAGTCGGGCATCAGCCAAGGATGCGGGTAGGATGACAGGCCCTTGCCGCAGACTTCTTGGCGATAATTCTGAAGATGCTGCTCGCTCAGTCGGCCCTCGAGGAAAGCGCGGGCGTAAATGCCGGGCGCGCTATGGGGCTGATAGAACACGAGGTCGCCGGAAGCGTCAGGCGTAGGTGCGCGGAAGAAATGATTGAAGCCGACCTCGAAGATTTCCGCCGCGGACGCGTAGCTTGCGATATGACCGCCGAGTTCGCCGTAAGCCTGATTTGCCCTGACCACCATTGCCAACGCGTTCCAGCGGATGATGGACGTGATTTTCTCCTCGAGCGCGAGGTCACCGGGATATGGGCCTTGCCTGCTGAGAGGGATGGTATTGAGATAGGCCGAATAGTGTTGGGCCGAGGAGCGAATCCCTTGGCGCCGCAATTGCTCCTCGAGTTCCTCGACCAAATACAGTCCGCGCTGTGGGCCGCCTTCGCGGACAACCGCTTGCAGCGAATCCACCCATTCTTTGGTTTCGACCGAATCGGCATCAACGACGGGAGCAGCTTGTCCGGACCCGCTGCCTACATTCTCATTCAAACCGCTACCCTTTTTGCTAGTAGCGAGCCGAGAACCCGACGACCCATTCTCTTGGCCGATTGATGCCCGCAATATTGAACGGGGCCCCGACCTCCGGACCGGAGTAATAGGCGGTGTTGTACCGCTTATCGAAGACGTTGCTGACATGACCCAGTACCCGCCAGTGCTCGCCGATCTCCAACCAAGTGCCCGCATTCGCGATTTGATAGGGGCGTTGTTGGACGTAATTCTGCGGATCCCACCAAGACCGGCCGGTAAATCGGGCGTCAATCCGTGCCCCCAAGACGTACCCTTGACCTAGGGTATGGCGCCAGTCCGCGGCCAGCGTAGCTTGATACGCTGGAGCATTCGGTGCCGACAGACCCTTTAAGTTGATGGTCGTGTTCGTGACGCCATCATAAAAGTTGACGCTGCCCCAAGTTGCCCGGAGCAGCCCTAGGCCGGCTGTCAGCGTCAAACTCGCGACCGGCCGCAGCGTTGCGTCAAATTCGATGCCATAGTTCTTCGATGTGCCGATGTTCTCTTCAACTTGGACGATTCCGGCGCCCGTGATTTTTGCCGCTTCGAACAGGCGATTGTCATAGTCGATGAAAAAGGCCGCAGCATTCAGCCGAAGGCGGTGATCGAGCAGCGTAGACTTTATCCCCAATTCATAGCTCAACGCATGCTCAGGCTTGAAGGAATGGACAACGTCGTTTCCGTTCTGATCCGGTTCGTCGTTGACATCACCGGCTTCGAACCCCCGCGCAATGCTGAAATAGCCCAGCACGTCGTCTGCCATTTGGTACGAGATCGATGCTTTGGGCAGCACCACGGTCCCCTCCGCCGCCGCCGAACAGGGACCGCACGCCATCGTGGCGTCGTTCATCGTATTGCGATAACGCGAAACTCGCAGCCCACCCTCGAAGGCCCACCGAGACAGCTGATAGATTGCGTTGCCGAACAGGGCATAGTCGCGCTGCCTGTGGTCAAACAAGAGTGGGACTTGCTGGATTATCTGTGAATCCTGTTGATTTCCGGTAATTGCGGCCAACCCGACGTTTGTGATTTGCACGTTGTTGGTATCAACACCTTGGGCGAAGGCTCCCAACAACCATCTCAAATCAGAGGTATTGTTCGATGCAAGGCGTAGCTCCTCACTCACCACACTCTTTTTGAAATTTTGTACGTAATCGGCAATTGGGAGAGGTGATTTGTCCAGATCCGTATCCGAATCGACGGCCGAATGGAAATACGAAGAAATGGAAGTAAACGTTACTCCGCCGAGGTCCTCCTCGACGCGTAGCGTTGGTGCATACAGCTTCCTGCGGTAATAAGGCACTATTCCGTCGCGGACGGTGCGAAGATACGTGTGGTCGTCCGGGGGCGTGTAATAGAGGTTTTCACTCTGGCTGGAAAGACGATCAGCCGACATATAGAACAAGACTTTGGTAGGGCCATCGTGATAGTCGACGGTGAGCCGCCCTTCCTGCTCGTCCGACTTGCCAAGAGTGTGCTGGAGGTATGTATCGTAGACAAAGCCGTCCTGACGGCCGGAGTACACGCTGAGGCGCGCATTCAACCGCTCAGGGATCAGCGGGCCTGACAGGGCTGCGGAAACTGTCCGTTGATTTTCGTTTCCGCCTTCGACCGTCAACTCCCCGATGAATGAATCGGAGGGGGCTTTCGTGACATATTTGATCGCGCCGCCGATGTTGCTGCCGCCGTAGAGCGTACCTTGCGGTCCCTTGAGCACCTCAATATGATCGATGTCTTCGGGACGTACGGTTTGCCCCTCAAACTGCTGCACATCGTTCACGTAGAAACCGATACCCTGGACGACCCCGAAAGTGCCCACGCCGCGCAGTACTACGTCCGGCGTATTGTCCGCTCGTTCAACGATATTCAGATTGGATACCAGGGAATTCAGGTCATCCAGTCTGGTCAGATGAGAATTTACAATGGTATCAGCGCCAATAACCGTCACGGATTCTGGCACCGACTGGGTATTTTCCTCGTACTTCCGCGCAGTGACGATCACTTCCCCGAGAACTGCGCCGCTCGAATCGGTGCTGGGGGCGGACGCCGCCGCCCTCGCGGCACCAATTTGACCGATCGCCGTTGCGACAAGCAAGAACACCATTGATGGCAAAAGACGAAAGGTAGAGTCCGAAGTCGTCACGTGTTGGTTCCCCTCGAGTGTGAAGCACCTTTTTGCTCGCCACTTCCCCGATCTGTCGGCCGGGTTTTTCAGTGTACGCATCGATACTTTAGGACTTGCGTGTTGATCTGATCCAATATATTTTCAACCGCATTTGATTTGGGAATCAGAACAATGCAGATCGATCAACTTCGCTATTTCGTCGCCGTCGCCGGAGAACTTCACTTCCGCCGCGCGGCCGAGCGCTTGCATATCAGTCAGCCGCCCCTGAGTTTCCACATCAAGGCGTTGGAACAGGAGGTCGGTACCCAACTTCTGAACCGAAGTACGCGCCAAGTGTCCCTTACCGAGGCTGGAGCTGCGTTTCTGGTAAGGGCAAAACGTATTCTCGCGGATGTGGCCGAGGCAGCCGACGAGGTTAGGAGAATTTCAACAGGTCGCGCAGGATCACTGCGGATCGGGTTTACGATTTCGACATCGTTCCACCCCTTCTTCTGTGACTCGGTTTTTCGTTACCGGCGGGCATATCCCGAAGTGACGGTTAGTCTCTCCGAAAACGTCAGCGAAAGGCAGATCGACGTGCTGCTGGAGGAGCGGTTGGACGTTGGCTTTCTTCGCGGCCGATTTGATCAGGTGGCCGGGTTGACCATGTGTGCGCTGACGCGCGAGGCGCTCGTTCTCGCGGTCCATCGCTCTCACCCTTTAGCCTCGAAAGCTCGCGTCTCCCCATCCAGCTTACGGACCGAGCCGTTCATCAGCTATCCTTCCAACGCCGGTGTAGGTATTTATCGGCAGATCCTTGCCCTTTGCGAGCGAGCCGGGTTCGAGCCGCGGGTCGTACAGGAGGCGCTGGAGCCGTCGGTGATCATGGGTCTTGTCGCCGCCGGTCTAGGCGTGGCGATCGTCCCGTCGTCGCTTCAAAGCATAAAGATCTCCGACGTCGTGCTAGTCCCGCTGGATGACCCCGAGGCGGTTGCCACCCTCTACATCGCCCATCGTACGAATGATGACAGTCCTCGGGTGCGCGCCTTCGCGGATCTCGTCGTGCGAGTTTGCAGTCCGGCGACAACTCCCTCCCGCAGAGGGGACAAGTCAATGCCTCCAGGTAGCCGGCGGCGGCGAGCGAAATGAATGTCGATCCGCGGCGGCTTGGGTCCTCAAACGCAATATACGCAAAACAAGATCAATCAAGCTCAAAAATGTAATGGATCAGATCACTGCCAGCCATTACTATTTTGGCGAGTAGCGTCACCCGAGACGGAATAGTGGCTGAATCAGGGGTTGGAGACGGAGGTTCATTGCAATGATTCCTATAAAACGCCTGGGTCACTTTGTGCTCAGGGTCGCCAACATCGAGCGCTCCAAATTGTTTTACACGGAGCTGCTCGGAATGCACGTCTTGGAACAGGACCCGCAGCACGGCGGCATATTCCTCGGCCTGGGCGAGTGGGGAAATACGCTCGATTTGATGCAGAGCTCGGATCCCTCAGCGGGGAGTGCGCATTCCGACATCTCTTTTGCCGGAGTGGGATTTCACCACGCCGCTTTCGCCGTAGCGACGCCGGAGATTCTGCGAGACGGTTACTTCCTGCTTCAGGATCATGGCGTGCCCATCCTCGCGGCACTCGACCACGAGAGCCAGCAAAGCGTCTACTTCAGCGATCCTGACGGAAACATTCTCGAGATTTACTGGGAGCGGCCCAACGCGCTCGAAATCTTTCGAAAAGGACGTAGCGATACTGACAAGCCGCTGATCTTCGAGCGTTCCGCAGCGCGTTGACACCTGGATAACTCACATGCCTACAGCGCGAATCAATGGCGTCAATCTCTACTACGAAATTCACGGAGCGGGACCTACCGTGGTGCTGTCGCACGGCGTCGGCAGCAATCACCTGCATTGGTGGCAGCAGGTGCCGGTGTGGTCAAAACGATTCCAGGTCATCACTTTCGATCACCGGGGATTCGGCTTCTCGGAGGATGACGGACGGGGGCCTTCTGCCTTCGTCGATGATTTGATCGGACTCTTGGATCATCTTGAAATTCGCCGTACCGCCCTGGTTGGTCAGTCGATGGGTGGATTTACGGTGGCAGGAGTGGCCTCGCGCCAACCCGAGCGCGTCTCCGTGCTCGCTCTGAGCAGCAGCTCAGCGGGGCTGGTCGCGCCTCGCGCTCCATCCCAAGCGGTACGGGAGAAGATTTCAGCCGCGACCGACTATATGGCTTTGGCGCATGTGCTCTTGCACAAGGATAGTTTTCCCACTCGCAAACCGCAGCTCTGCTTTCTTTTCGAGCAAATGGCGCAACTCAACCGAAATATGAATATTGCCCTTTTGTCCAAGCTCGGCCCGATCCGACATAGTCCGGATCCGATCAAAGCAGCGTCGATTCCTGAATTTCTCATCGGCGGCGAAGAGGATGCAGATGCTCATGCCGCCATGCGCGAGATCGCCGACCTGTTCGAAGGTGCGCGGCTGACGATGGTTCCCGACAGCGGTCATCTCGTGTTCTTCGAGGAGGCGGTTGCTTATAACGGTCTGATCGAGGCCTTCTTGACCGAGAAGTTGTTGGGTCGGGACACGCCGGATGTCTATTCATCGTGACGGTTCGAGCGGCGAAGTGGTCATGCCAGCCCATCCGCCCGGCGTACGATGTAACGCGCCCCGCCATTGATATGCCGGCGCACGCGTGCGACACGCATATGCATGCCTTCGGACCGCCTGACCGCTTCCCAAGTATTGCGACTCCGCGTTACGACCACCCGGGCGGCGGACTGCAACAGTACGCGTCGGTGGCGGCCGCGCTCTCGATCGAACGGATGGTGTTTGTCCAACCTAGTTT
This sequence comes from Gammaproteobacteria bacterium, assembly GCA_034667965.1. Taxonomy (GTDB): domain Bacteria; phylum Pseudomonadota; class Gammaproteobacteria; order Steroidobacterales; family Steroidobacteraceae; genus Bog-1198. The sequence goes on along the minus strand of JAXDQI010000084.1, from coordinate 1,757 downwards.
TTACGGAACGGATAACAGCTTTTTGCTGGAAGCACTCGAGGAGGTCGGCGCGCCGGCCCGGGGTGTTGTCACTCTTCCCGACACCGATGTCGATCCGAGCAGGCTCGAGGAACTACACGAGCGGGGCGTGCGAGGTTTGAGAATCGACTTCTTCAAGACGCACGATTTCGGTGCTGCGAAGTCGCAGTACTTGCAGGCATTGCGTAGGGCGGCCGGCATCGCGCGTTCGATTGGATGGCATGTCGAACTTTATTCGCCAGGCGTAGTACTACGCGACCTAACTGAACATCTGCCGGAGATTGGCGTTGCTGTCTCGGTGGATCATATGGGCTACATGAAAGGCGATGACGGGCTCACCGATACCGATTTCCGGACATTTGTCGAGACGGTGAAATCGGGGCAGGTTTGGGTAAAGCTGACCGGTCCTTACCGCCTTTCCAGCGGTGCCGATTGGGACCACGCGGACGCAATGGCGCGAACCCTCATCGAAGCGGCGCCCGAACGAATGCTTTGGGGCACCGATTGGCCTCACATTCCCGATTGCAACTTGGATACCGGCGCGCTTTTGGCGCGGCTTGTACGTTGGTGTCCGGAGGAGGAGTTGCGAACGCGCATCCTCGTCGACAATCCCGCGCGTCTCTACGACTACAACTAGGAGTCAGCGGTGTCCGGTAATAACCTTCTTAAGAGGAAGCTCTTGAACCGTGAGCGGGTGCTTGGGTGTTTTTTGTTGAGCGGCTCGTCCGACAACGCCGAGGTTCTGGCGCACGCGGGCTTTGATTTTCTGCTTATCGACCATGAGCACGGGTCCGGTAGCCGAGGAGACGCCATCGATCAAATGCGCGCAATGAAGGGGACGCCGACGACGAGTATGTTGCGTATCCCCTCACTTGATCCAAGCTACATCAAGCGAGTGCTGGATGCCGGGATTCAATGCATTCTCTGTCCGATGATCGAGAACTCGTCGACCGCGAAGGCGGTGGTTGACGCGTGCTGGTTTCCACCCCTCGGTGCTCGAGGAGCGGGCGGCGGCACCCGCGCCTCGGTCTACGGGTACGACTCGAGCGCCGCGAATCGCGTGCAAGATGAGCTTCTGATTGCGGTGCAGATTGAATCGGCAAGAGGTGTCGAACAAATTGACGCGATTGCCGCGGTCGCCGGTATCGACTTGTTGCTAATTGGACCCCGGGACCTGTCCGCATCGATCGGAAAGCTGGGTCGCTTCGAGGACCCCCAGGTACTCGCGATGGTTGCCAAGGCGGAGGCGGCTATCTTGGCCTCGGGCAAGCGTTTGGGCTCGGTGATCTACCCGGGCCAGACGCCGGCCGAGATGTTCGCCCGCGGCTACGACTTGCTGATCGCCGGCAGCGACATAGGTTTTCTCGTTGACGGCGCCCGGCGGGCAATCCTGGCAGCCTAGGGTCTTCTCATACATCCTCGAAGGAATAGCAATGAACGGAATTACTCTGAAGCAGGCAAATGCAATTGTCGCGGCGGCACTCGCGGCTGCACGCGCGAAAGAATATAAGCCAATGGCGGTTGTCGTTCTCGACGAGTCCGGGAATGTTCGCGCTCTCCAGCGCGAGGATGGCGCCAGCATGTTTCGCGTCGATATTGCGACTGGCAAGGCTTGGGCTTCCGTCGCAATGAGCACCACCAGCCGGAAGTTGGGCGAGCGTGCCAAGGAGAATCCCAATTTTTATGGTGCGCTGGCCGCAACTGCACACGGCAAGTTTCTGCCGACGCCGGGCGCAGTT
>JAXDQI010000083.1:0-7756 GCA_034667965.1 Gammaproteobacteria bacterium | reverse complement strand
CGGGCTCAAAGCCGCCGGCGCCGCAGCCGATATCGCGTCCTTCAGCCGTTCGTCCCTCGGCGGTAAATGGAACAGCGCCCGATCGTCACTTCGCGTAAGGGTTTGGTCCAGCCAATCCCTGAGTTGCATCGGATCCATGGCGCCCTCCTGAACCTTCGCCAGGATGACGCTGCCCACCACGAATTGGCGGCGGGTCTCGGCCTTGCGTTCCCGCATGGTCTCGATGGCGCGCCGGCGTGAGTCGATGCGCTGCTGGCGCAACTTGAGTTGTTTGAGGCGCTCCTGCAGGGTGGAGATCTGATCGTCGAGTTTGGGCATTGACCGGCTCCGCCGCTTGAGTTGAGGGCGGAATGATACCGTAGGGACGCGCGGATCCGCTGTCAATAATCAATCACGGCCCACGTGGTTAACTCGAAGTACGCGCTTATACGTCGCCACCCATCAATGATCGCGGGCTCAACGCGCCCGGCGAAAGGTGAGATTCAGGCGCAGCGCGCCCAACGTCGCATGAACTCCCTCTTGGAGCGCCGGCACCCCGTGGTGACGCAGGCGAGCGGGACCTCCCCACACCAGCACGTCGCCGTGCTGCAGCGGAATGCGCCGCTGCTTGTCCGACCGGTTGTCGCCGCCGAGGAGAAAAACCGCCGGCAGCCCTAGGGATACCGAAACGATGGGCCATGTGAAATTGGCCTCGTCTCTATCCTGGTGCAGCGTCATTCGCGCCCCGGGTACATAGCGGTTGATCAGGCAGGCATCCGGTTCGAAACCTGGAAAACCGCCCTCCGCGGCTGCCGATCCCGCCAGCGCCTGGAAAGTGTCGGGCATCCTCGGCCATGGGCTTCCGGTCAATGGGTCACAGCGTTCGTAGCGATACCCGCGACGGTCGCTCACCCACCCACAGCCGCCGCAGTTGGTCATGGCCACCGACATCCGAAACCCGCCCCGGGTTTCGAGGTGACGGAAAGGCGCAGTGGCCGCAATTCGTGCCACCGCCGCCGCCAACGCGCCGTCCAGCGGCAGCGCGAACCCGCGGAGCAGCCACGCACCCGGCGCCAACAGCTCCCGCCGAGCACCCGTCTCGTGCGGATCGAAGAGATCCCGGGTGTGGTTTCGGTGACCGACGCTAGTCGTCCTCGCGCCGGCCGCGGACCCTACGGCGCTCCGTGCCCGCATGCAGGTTTCGCCGCAATCCGCTCAGGTCGTCCTTACGGCGGGGCTGGCCTCTGCGATCGACGTAATGCTTGTACGAACATGAGCACGACGCGGGAGACATGCAGTCAGGCAACGGAAGACGCGGCGCATCTCGCGACAAGTAACGGGCCGTGGGCAGGGCGCACGCCGCCTCGCAGCTCGACGGTCCCACCATCACCGATACGGCGTGCCAGGGGGTGCTACGACGCGGACCTGGGCTGACGCCGGGCAAGGCGGAGTGCGGTGGGGATTTTCTTTGCATCGGCGGCACCTCCAAAGTGCACCCGCATACCTCCAAGGTACGCCCTATTCTGCACGCGGAGAAGCCCGTCGGCCTCAATCTTTCTCGGAGCGCATTTCTCGTCCCATCAACTCTTGCACCGCGTCGCGCACGGGCTTGTCCTCGTGCATCACACGGTGGATTTCCCGGCATATCGGCATGTCGACGGAGAGACGCTCCGCGACGGCACACACCGCGCGCGAAGCGAGTACTCCTTCGACCACCTGCTGAATGCCGGCTTGGGCCTCCTGCATGGTCCGGCCACGGCCAAGGGCGAGTCCCAACCGACGGTTGCGCGATTGATCGTCGGTGCAGGTGAGGACCAAATCGCCGAGTCCCGCCAGGCCCATGAAGGTTTCTCGGGCGGCACCCAATCTCACGCCGAGACGCATCATTTCGGCAAGCCCTCGTGTGATGAGCGCCACGCGGGTGTTCGCTCCGAAGCCCATTCCGTCGGCGATGCCGGAGCCGATGGCAATCACGTTCTTCACGGCGCCGCCGACTTCGACACCCATGATGTCGGATTGTGTATACGCGCGAAAATTCGGGCCGGTTAGCCTCAATGCCAGCGCGTTGGCGAATGCTGCGTCGCGAGAGGCCACCGTCATGGCCGTCGGCAAGCCCGCGCCGACTTCTTTCGCAAAGGTGGGGCCCGATACGACGGCGCCCGGCCTCGCACCCAGGATTTCACGTGCGACCTGATGCGGCAGCAGCCCCGAGGCATTCTCGAAACCCTTGGTGGCCCAGGCGACGCGCGCATCGCGGCTCAAGTGTCCCCCCGCCAGCTCCAGGGTGGCACGGAACGCATGCGAGGGCACGACGACGAGCACGTCGCGCACGCCGTCCAAAGCCGCCCGGAGATCCGCGGCAACCTCCAGCCCCTCCGGAAATGCCGCATCCGGCAGGTACCGCTCGTTGCACCGCACGCGGTGCATGGCATGCATCTGTGCTGCGTCCCGGCCCCACAGCCGTGCCGGAAGTCCCCCGCGCGCCAACTGGATTGCGAGCGCGGTCCCCCACGAGCCGGCGCCGATAACGGCCATCGGCTGCTGGCTCGCGCTCGGCATCATCGATCCTCAGCCCTTAATTGACCAGACCGGACTGCGGCGCTTCCGACGCTTGGGCGAACAAGGCGTCGAAATTGACCAACGGCAGGAGAAAGTTCGGGAAACCTCCTTTGACGATGAGGTCGGAGATGACCTCCCTGGCGTATGGGAACAGTACGCTCGGACAGAAGCTGCCGATGAGGCGCTTCAGGTCTTCCACCGACGCACCGGCGATGGAGAACACGCCCGCTTGTTTGACTTCCACCAGGTAGAGCGTGGCCTCGCCCTGCTTCGCTTCGAGCGTAATGGTCAACAAGACCTCCCTGACGTCCGCCGCGAGTTCCTCCGCCGATGTGTTCATGTTCAGCTGAAATTTCGGCTCCCAGCCTTGATTGTTCGGCAACCGCGGGCCGTTCGGCGACTCATACGAGCAGTCCTTCAAATAGACGCTCTGCAAGGTGACTTGCACGCCTCCGACATTGGCTTCAGCCCCTTCAGTTCTAACCTCGTTCATCAAGCCCCCTGATTAGTCGATCCAGCTCGCCGCTGTCTTCGAGTGCGAACAGATCATCGCATCCGCCAACGTGCGTCTCGCCGATAAAAATCTGCGGAACGGTGCGACGGCCGCTGCGCGCGACCATCTCCTCGCGAAATTTTGCGTCGTCGTCCACGTTGATCTCGTTGAATACAAGGCCTCTGCCGGTCAACAGTCCCTTCGCGCGCTCGCAATAAGGGCACCAGCCCGTGACGTAGAGCGTGATCGCCGGTGGGGTCATTTAGCGCCCGGCTTGCCGCCTGAAGCCGTCTTCGTCAATGGCAGATTGTCTTTGACCCAGGCATTGAGTCCCCCTGCCAAGTTGAATACCTTGGTGAACCCGAGCTTGGTCAGAGTGCGCCCGGCCTTGGGCCCGCCGCTGCCGCTGTCGTCATAGGTGATCACGTTCTTATCGCGCCACTTCTTCAAGGAGTCCGCTTGGGACTCGATATCGGCCGCCGGAACATTGCGCGCGTCGCCGATATGGCCGGCGTCGAAGGAATCCTTGTTGCGCAGATCGAGGACGAGCGCGCCTTGATTCATCAGGCGCACGGCCTGCATTGCGGATAACGCCGCGAATGCATGGAGACGCGCTTGCACCTCATAAACCACGAGCGCCACCGCGGCCAGCACGGCACCGCTCGCCAGGTAAGGATGATGGGCAATGAACTCGAACAATCGCTGCATGCGGCTAAAGCACTTTGGGTTTTTCGGGCGCGCAAGTATAGCAGCAGGCTCCTCGGCTTGTATGCTTGCGCTCCGGACGGGTGTCGACCACGAGATGAAGCGTTCAATCAAATACTTGTGCCTGTTTGCCGCGTTGAGTTCCGCGCTCGCTGCGGCCGCGCCCGACCCGGCCGACCGCCCGGTGAGCGCGGACGATCAAACTCTCGATTCGGCTCAGGCGAAGGCCAAACTCGCCGAGGTTCGCAGCCGTATCGCCGCACTGGCCGACCGGCTGCACGGCGAACTCAAGGAGCGCGACGCGCGGAGCGCACGCCTGCGCGAAGCTGAGGTCAGCATCGCCGCCACGCGCCGTCGGTTGGAGAATTTGCGCGGCACTGAGCTTGCGGTCGATCGGCGCCGCGGGGAACTGCGCGCCGAACAGAGCCAAGCCGAAGCGGCCCTCGACGCCGAGCGAACCGCGCTTGCAACGCAGGTGCGGGCGGCGTACATGATCGGCCGGCAGGAACGGATCAAGCTGCTGTTGCATCAAAGCGATCCCGCCGCCGCGGGAAGAATGGCGGCTCTCTACGGTTATTTCGCCCGCGCACGCGTCCAAAAAATCGAGGAGATCCGCGAGCGCGTCGCGCGCGTGCGGGATTTGGTCGATCAGATACAGCAAAAGACGGAAAGGCTTCAAGCCCTGCGACGCGACGCGAGCCACGAAATGGCGGACTTGCAGCATGCCAGAGAGGAGCGCGCCGCGGCGCTTGCTGCGGTAACGAGACAGGTGAGCAGCGGCAATGAGGAACTCGCGCGGCTCAAGCGGGAGGAGCAGGCCGAGGAAGCCTTGGTTGCCGATCTCACCCGGGTGCTTCAGGATTTTCCCGTGGGCACGCAGGCCAGCTTCGAGGAGTTGCGCGGCCGGCTGCCGTGGCCGGTGCAAGGCAGAATGACGGCGAAGTATCAGGATTCTCGGGCGAACGCCGCTTCGGGCCCGCGACGGAACGGCGTGCTCATCGAGACCGCTCGTGGCGCCAAGGTGCGTGCTCCCTACTTCGGGCGCGTGATTTACGCGGATTGGCTGCAAGGCCTCGGCCTGCTGCTCATCATCGGCCACAAGGGCAACTACATGACCCTGTACGGGCACACCGAAGTGCTCTACAAGTCCGTCGGCGACTGGGTGGCGCCCGGCGATGTGATCGCCGGACTCGGCGAGGCCGGGGGCGCGGGGCCGCAACTGTATTTCGAAATTCGCGAGGGACGTACGCCCAAGGATCCGAAGGTTTGGCTGAAGAAAACGCCCTGAGCCGGGCATTGTCCGAACTGCGAGCGGGCGTTATGTCGCCTGATGGAGCAGGCTCCTAGCGGCAGCGCCCCGCCGCACGTATGCTGCCGATCCTGATGCTCAAGAAAACCCGCAATCTGATGTACACCGCGATGGGTGCGTCGATCGGTCTGTCGATCGCATTGGCGGGCGGCGTCCTCGCCGACAAGTCCACCGGCCTCGGCCAGGATCTACCCTGGCAGGATGCGCGCATGTTGGCTGAGGTGCTCGACAGGGTCGAGCACGAGTACGTGACCCCGGTCGATGATCATCAACTGCTGCAGGCCGCCATCCGCGGCATGGTGTCCTCGTTGGATCCGTATTCTGCGTATCTGGACGGGGACGAGTACGACGAGATCAAGATCTCGAGCTCCGGGCAGTATTCCGGCGTCGGCATCGAAGTGTCCATGGAAGATGATCAGGTCGTCGTCGTATCGCCGTTCGAAGGGTCGCCCGCGGCTGCGGCCGGTATTCGCACCGGCGACGTGATCGCCGCCATCGACGACGTACCCGTCAATACGACCACGCTGGCGGACACCATTGGACGAATGCGCGGCAAGGAGGGAACCTCGGTCAAAATCGGCATTCGGCGCCAGGGCAGCACCGAACCCAAGGTTTTCACCCTCAAGCGTTCCAAAGTGGAACTGCACAGCGTGAGGTCCGAGTTGCCTGAGCCGGGCTTCGGCTATTTACGCATTGCCGAATTCAGCGAAACGACCGGGGCCGATACGGTGAGAGCGCTGCGCGAATTGCGCAAACGCAATGGCACGCCGCTGAAGGGACTGGTGCTCGATCTGCGCAACAATCCGGGCGGAGTGCTGGAGGCCGCGGTGTCCGTCGCCGACGCGTTTCTCGATTCCGGGCTGATCGTCAGCGCCAAGGGCCGAACGGCCGAGTCCAAATTCGAAATGAACGCCACGCCGGGAGACGAACTCAATGGTGCGCCCATCGTGGTATTGGTCAACGGCGGCTCGGCGTCGGCGGCCGAGATCGTGGCCGGCGCGCTCAAGGATCATCATCGGGCGAAACTCATGGGGCGCACCACATACGGAAAGGGCTCGGTGCAGACCGTGATGCCGCTGACGGGCGATCGCGCCATCAAGCTCACCACGTCTCTTTATTACACGCCTTCCGGCGTATCGATCAACCATCGGGGCATAGCCCCCGACATCGAACTCGCGCGCGAACCCGATGAGCCGCCCTCCACGGCGCCTGCCCCCGCCCCGGTGAATCCCGCGCTGCCCCTCGAGCAGCGCGATCCCGACGTCAAGCGCGCCATCCAAGAGCTGAAGGTACCGACGGTGGGCGGAGCCGGTTCGGTGACCGCCGTGCTGCGGCCCTGATGCGCAGCACCCGGTCCATCGAGATTCTGTGCCTGGCCCTTGCGACCTTGGTGCTGGTCTGGTCGAAGGCCTTGACCACGCAGCCCTGGCCGGTGCTGGCCTTGTTGGGCGCGTTCGCGGTGGCCATCATCGCGTTCCGCGCCCGCAGCTTCCTTCCACGGCGCGCCCGCACCAAACTGCAAATCGAGTCGTGGTCCATGGTGATATTCATCACCGGCGTGCTGTGGTTCACGGGCAAGAGTTCGAGCCCGATGCTGAATCTCTATCTGCTTCCGATCACCTTGAGCGCACTGACGCTGGGTCGCTTCACCACCCTCGCCCAAGTCGCGGTGATCGCCGTTTGTCACTTCGCGCTGGCCGCCGCAACGCCCGGCGTGGACGTGGAGTCCATGGCGTATGCCAGCCGAGCCATCGGAGAATTGGCGCCATATCTGCTGGTCGCTTATCTCACGACCGCCCTGTCGGCCGATATCTCGGAAGCCCGCGAGCACATCGAGAACCTCGCCCAGACGGACTCGCTTACCGGGCTCTTCAACGTGCGCCGGTTCAACGAGATCTGGCAGCGCGAACATGCCGCCTGCGAACGGGATCACAAGCCCTACGCCTTGCTCATGATCGACATGGACAAGCTCAAGGACATCAACGACAGCTTCGGCCATGACGGCGGCAACAGCGCCCTGATGTTGGTCGCCCAGTGCCTGCAACGTAGCATTCGCGGCACCGACATCGCCGCTCGTTTCGGCGGCGACGAATTCGCGGTCCTGCTCCCCGGCGCATCGCCGGAAGTTGCCGAGGCGGTGGTCAAGCGGGTACGACATAATGTCTATAAAACAACGCTGGATCTGCGCTCGCGGATGATCCGGTGCAGTGTCAGCATCGGCGTCGCGAACAATCCAAAAGACGGCCGCGACATGCGCGAGCTCCTGAGCGTCGCCGACGGCAATATGTACCGGGACAAGGAGCTGCGGCGCGCGCCGGGCGCTCAGGCGAAGTCATAGATGACAACTAACTCATTGGACTTTCATGAAAAAGATGGCAAAGTTAGTGGCGCATCACGCCGATGCGTGCTTTACATATGATTATCTTGACCGACTTGGGCTAACTTTAGGAAAGCGATGAGATCATTCAATCGAGCGCGGCTGCCGGCGATCGCGGCAGTGGGCTGCGCCCTTCTGGGATTTTCGGCATTGGCGGCTGCGAAGCCGACGCTTTTCCCAAAACTCAAGTCAAGCTCGGTGCTCATCGTCGATCAAAGCGATTCGTCTGTGCTTTATTCGCGCCGTTCGGACGTCGCGGCGCCTATCGCGTCCATTACCAAGCTCATGACGGCTTTGGTTGTCCTCGACGCGAAGCAGTCCCTGGATGAGCCGC
>JAXDQI010000082.1:0-84448 GCA_034667965.1 Gammaproteobacteria bacterium | reverse complement strand
TCATTCCGTGGTTTGGATCGATCATCAGAAAGCCACGGTGTGGCAATTCACATCCACTGAAGAAGCACGAACGGTGGTGCACTCCCACGATCAGCACCAGAAGGTCCATAGCCGCAAGAGCACGCACGGCGGACATAAACATCCGGCCGATGCGAAGTTCTTCGAGGAAGTGGCAGCCGCCCTATCGGGCACTCATGAGATCCTGATCATCGGACCGGCGGCGGCCAAACAGGAGTTTGCGAATTTCTTGAAAGAGAAGCACGCACCGCTCGGTAAGGGGATCGTCGCGGTGGAGACCGCAGACCACCCCAGCGACGCTGAAGTCCTCAGCTACGCGCGCCGCCACTTCAAGGCGCTCGATCGAATGTACAAGCCGGACATCGGCGGCAGCGGAACCATCACTTCCGCTTGACGGCAGCCACCGCCTAAATTGACAACGTCCCGGGGTTCCTATGGAGTCCCGGGATGAAAGCCGTTTTTTGTTTTCGGATGTCGGCATTGGCGACCATGGCGGTCTTCTCGTGGCGGCAACCGGCGCTTGCGGCCGACGAAGACGGTCAGCGCTTCGCCGCTCACGTGCAATTCACTTACGTGGAACAGCAGACATCGGATTTCAGGGCACCCTATCGGGGACCGAACAGCCTGTCACCGCGGATTGCAGCGGAAACCACCGATGCGACCCTCTATGCGGGGTTAAGTCTCTGGCCGGGGGCGGAAGGCTGGCTCAATGCTGAGATCGACCAGGGATTCGGTCTGGACAACACGCTGGGCGTTGCCGGATTTCCCAGCGCGGAAGCCTATAAGGTCGGTAAAAACCAGCCCTATCTGCGGCTGCCGCGCCTGTTCGTGCGACAAACCATCGATCTCGATGAGGGCCGCGTACCCGTCGACGGCGGCGCGAACCAACTGGCAGCCTGGCACAGCATCGACCGCCTGGTCTTCACCGTCGGCAAGCTGAGCGTCTCCGACATTTTCGACACGAATCTCTACGCGCACGACCCGCGGGCCGACTTTTTGAACTGGACCGCGATCGACGCCGGAACCTTCGATTATGCGGCGGACGCCTGGGGTTATACGGCGGGCGCCGCCGTCGAATGGTACCAGGGAGTGTGGGCGCTCCGAGCCGGGGTCTTCGATCTATCCAATGTTCCGAACAGCGCACGGCTCGAACCGGCGTTTCACGAATTTCAAATGGACTTCGAGATCGAGAAACGTCACGAGATCGGCGGTCGGGCCGGCAAACTTCTCCTTACCGTCTTCGACACCCGCGGACGCATGGGATTGCTCGACGACGCCGTGGCCCTGGCCCAAGCCACCGGAACGCCCGTCGACATCGCATCGGTTCGCCGTTACCGGACCCGGGCCGGTGCGAGCCTGAGCATCGAACAGCGGGTCGCCGAAGGCATCGGGTTCTTCGCACGGGTGGGTAAGGCCGGCGGCAATGTGGAAGCCTACGAATTTACCGACGTCGATCGCACCGCCGTTGCCGGTCTCGTGTTGCAAGGAGCGCGTTGGCACAGAGGCGAGGATACGGTGGGCGTGGCGGCGATCGTGAATGGAATATCGGCCGCACGCGAACGGTATCTGAACGCCGGTGGACTCGGCATTCTGGTGGGCGACGGCAAACTGCCGCATCCCGGCACGGAGCAAATCGTGGAAACCTACTATTCATTCGCGGTTCTTCGGTACGCCCATCTCAGCTTCGATTATCAACGGATCAACAACCCGGCGTACAATCGCGATCGCGGTCCCGTGTCCGTATTCGCGGTCCGCGTTCACGCACAATACTGACGCCGAAACACCGGATCGACCAGCATGAAAATGAGCATCTCAATCGGCAGGAACCTCGCCATTCTTTGTGCATGCGCCGCCCTGACCGGGCAGGCCTTCGTCGGTCAGGCGTTCGGTCTCGATGTGAACTCGCTGTCGGCCTCGGACGCATCCGCCGGCCTGAAGAAGGCGCTTGGCCAGGGAATCAATGTGGCGGTCGCCAAACTGGGCACGCCGGGCGGCTTCTTGAATAATCCGAAGGTGAAGATTCCCCTGCCGCCGAAACTTGCCAAGGCAGAAGGCGCGCTGCGCATGCTCGGAATGGGCGGTCAAGCCGATGAGTTGGAGACCGCCATGAACCGGGCCGCGGAGGCCGCGGTCCCCGAGAGCAAGGTCCTGCTGCAGCAAGCCTTGAAACAAATGAGCGTCGCCGATGCGAAACAGATATTGACCGGCGGCAACGATGCGGCCACTCAGTACTTCAGGCACATCACCTACGCGCCTCTGCAGGAGAAATTTGCACCCATCATCGATCGCGAGACCCGCAAAGTGAAGCTCGCGGAGACTTATGATGCAGTGGCCCAGAAGGGCGTCGCTCTGGGGGTCTTGAAACCCGAGGACGCATCGCTCCAATCCTACGTGACTCAGAAGACCCTCGACGGCCTGTATTCGATGATGGCCGACGAAGAGCGCGCGATTCGGGCGGACCCGCTGGGTCAGGGCAGCTCGTTGCTCAAAAAAGTATTCGGTGCGTTGCGCTGAGCATGCTGCTCACTTGCCCGGCCGCGGCGCGCTCAGTACCATGAGAACCCTGCCCATCACGCGGAGCAAGCCATGAGCATAGCGTCCGAGTTCAAAGAATTCGCCATGAAAGGCAATGTCGTCGATCTCGCGGTCGGCGTCATCATCGGGGCGGCCTTCGGAAAAATAGTTTCTTCGCTGGTGGGCGACATCATCATGCCTCCTCTGGGCGAAATCATCGGTGGTATGAATTTCTCGGACCTGGCGGTTCACCTCGGCAAGGATCCGTCGGGCAAGGACGTGATCCTCAAATACGGCGCCTTTCTGCAGGCGATCTTGGACTTCCTGCTCATTGCATTCGTATTGTTCATCGCCATCAAAGGCATCAACCGCCTGAAGAAACCGCCGCCCGCGGTGGCGCCCCCGGCGCCGCCGAGGACCGAAGTGCTGTTGGAGGAGATTCGCGATCTGCTCGCGAAACGCGGGTGACCGCTCACCCCGCGTGGCGCAGCGCTAGAAACCACGCGGCGCCCAGCAGCGCCGCTGCAATGGCGCCCGTCGTGAGTTGGAACGCGACGCTGCGGGTGCGCGGCAATCCGGCGCGCGCGAAAATCCATCCGACCGTGGTGCCGGTTATGAATCCCAACAGATGGCCGAGGACATCGACATGCTCGGATCCCGCCCCCAGCAGCGCGAGCAGGCACACCCCGGCGAATAGCGGCGCCCAGCGATAGAAGCGGCGATCGCGCAGGTCGCGCCGCTCGCCCCACCCGAATCCCGCGAGCAGACCGAGCGCTGCGAATACCGCCGTCGACGCTCCGACCGCTCGATGCCCGAAAGGCGACACCAGCATATCGACGAAGTTGGCCGCCGCGCCGGACAGCAGAATGCCGAGCCAGGCGCAACCGGGACCGAACATACGGCCGGCGAGCACCCCGATCCCGATGCCGAATAGAAGATTGCCGAGAAGATGCTCCTGGTCCAAATGCAAGGTCAAGGCGGTCACGGCGCGCCACCACTCCAGCGCCGCACCGGCCTTCGATTCCAGCGCACCTGCGCCGAGCCAATCGACCCCGAATGCTTCGATCCCGGCGCAGTACGCCACGAGGATCAGGACGAACGCATACACGGCGGCGCCCACGGCGCTGCCGGAGAACGGCACGAACGGCGCGGCTGTTTCGCGCCGCACGGCTCGCTCCACGGAGTAGCGAGTCAACTCATCGGCGGCCGCTTCGGCCAGCGGGGGCGCAACCATCAGCAACCACGTCCCGTCCGATTCGATGCGCTCGTACACTATGCCTCGAGCCTCCAACACCAAGCCGTACTCGAAGCACGCCGCCTGCGAGCCGTGAAATACCGGCACCGGCTGCGATGCGCCGGGACCCTCGTGCGGCGGTTCGGTGGTGCTCATGCGGGCTCATCATGCCAGGTCGGCGTCGATCAAGTCGCGCGTGGCTGCTCGCTGAGCATCCGGTAGATCTTCAAGACTTTCGGCACATAGGCCATGGTCTCCGTGAACGGCGGTATCTGCCTGCCGTTTCGCTCCACGGCCTCCTCGCCGGCATTGTATGCCGCGAGCGCCAGCCGAATATTCTGGCCGAACCGGTCCATCAAGAATTTCAGGTAGCGCGCACCGGCGTGCACGTTCTGTTTCGGATCATACGGATTCGAAACGCCGAAGCGCGAGGCGGTGGCGGGCATGAGCTGCATCAAACCGACCGCGCCCCGCTTCGACCGGGCGCGCGAGTTGAAGCCCGACTCCACCACGATCACGGCCCTCAACAAATTGGGCTCCAGCGCCGCGGATTTCGCCGCCTTCTCGATGATGGAATCGTACTGCGCGGCCCGGGCAAGCAGCGTCGAGTCGTAGCGCTCACCGCTCACCGTCCGGTCGTCCGGGGACAGCGCCAGCAGCCGGTAGCGGTTGTTGTCGGGTACGTCGGTGAAGTGCTTGACGCCGTCGGCATCCACGAAGGCATAGATACGCGAGTGCGCGCCCGCGCCGGTCACGGCCAGCAGCGCTGCAAACAATAAGACATATTGGGGTCCCATAGGCGCGATCCTTGACGCAGAAGCCTAGCGCGAACGGTACGAACTCGATGGGAATTGCATCACGGCTTACGCCCTGCTGCCGGTCCGCGCGGCTTCTGTATAATCGTGGTTCTTGCCGCGGCGTCGGGGAGGCGGCATTAAAGATTGCGGCGTTCGTGCCGATTCCTCGCCATAGAAACTATTAGGGGAGTATCAGCGCCTCGTGCCCGAATCCTCTGATTGGAAACAGAAGTACCGCGACTCGCTGCGGGAGATGGAGAGCGAGGAGAAGCGCTGGCGGCATATCGAGCAGGCCCTGCGCCGCTTGATCGGGCGGCTGTGCGCGGCGGGCATGGGGATCGATTTGCAACTCGACGATGAACTCGCCGCGCTCGCCGCGGCCAATCGTCGCAATGCAGATGCCACGGAACTGGAAAGCCTCGCCGAGTCATTGACGATGACCGTCAGGGCCGTGGATGCGGCATCGCCGGTGCCGACCATCGTGATCGCCGCGCGCTGGGATTCGACTTGCAAGGCTGCGGCCAAGATATTGCAGAGCCTTCGATCGTTGAATGCGGATGACGCCGTGACGCCCGATCTGCTCTCGAGATTGACGCAGATACGCTCCGATGCCGAGTTAGCCGCCATCTTGGACAAGGTTGCCGGATTGGTTCACGTCTACGGCGCAGCGCTGGCGCTGGATTGCGTGCAAGCCGCGGCGGTCCTGACCGAGGTCACCAATCGACTCGCGGAGGTGTCGGGCTTTCTGGCCGAGTCGGGTATGGATGCCCGCTATCGTTTCGAAGACACGGTATCGGTCAATGACAGCGTCATATCGCACGTGCGGGAGCTGACGGCAGCGGTCAACAGCGCCACCGAGCTTGGCGTATTGCAGACCCTCGTGAACACCCGCCTCGAGACGGTGACGCAGCAAGTGCAGGCATTCCGGTCGCGCGAAGAGCATCGCCATTTGGAACACACGGGCCGGGCCGAGCGGATGGTGGCGCGAATCGCAGATCTGGAACGCGAGACTCAGGAGTTGAATTCAAAGCTCGACAGCGAAAAACACGGCGCGCGAGTCGATCCGTTGACCCGGCTGGGAAATCGGAAATCCTTCGACGAGCGCATCGCCCATGATCTATCCACCGGCTCGCCGGCGAATCTGCCGGTCACCATGCTGCTTTGGGATCTGGACGACTTCAAGATCATCAACGACAGCTACGGGCACAGGGCCGGCGACCGGGTGCTCCAAAGCGTCGCGACCTCCTTCATGTCCGCACTGCGCGCCGAGGACTTCGTTGCGCGCATCGGCGGCGAGGAATTTGTCATGTTGATGGCGCAAATGCCGTTCGCAAAGGCCCAGCAGATCGCGGATGACTTGCGTGGCGCCGTCGAATCGTTGCGGTTCCATTTCAGGGGCACGCCCGTGCGCATCACCGCTTCCTGCGGCTTCACCGACCTGCGGCCGGGAGACACGCCGGCTCTCGCCTTCGATCGTGCCGACGCGGCGCTGTACCGGGCGAAGCATGGCGGAAAGAACGCCTGTGTCGCGGCGTGACCCTCGTTTGCAGCGATCTCGAGCTAACAGATATTTAACGTTCATTCTCCGAATCCTGCACGGTTTTTTGGTGCATCAACCCATAGAATCAACTCAGGTGACCAGTCTCAAAGAGTCATACGAACGGTGGGGGACGACGGTATTATTGTGCGTTGCAACATTCCAGAGGCTTGAGACTATTTCATGAGCGTTCCGAAACCAGTCATCCGGGAAGCACTGACAGAACCGCCTATCGCAGTACCCGTGAGTTCCGGTGCCGCGGCTGTCGGCAGCGCTCGCGCGCTCACGATCAGCCGTTGGCTGCTGACCGCCATGTTTTTCCTGGTCCCCCTCCTCACGTACTGGCCGGCGACGTTTCACGACTACGGGTTGCGCGACGATTACTCCAATCTGCGTGAGGCCCATGAAGAGCCCGGAACCATCGTGAATTTTTGCGCTTCGCACGCACGGCCGATTTATGGCTGGCTGCTGCAAGCCACGTACGAGCAAACCGACAGCGTGCAAAGTCTGCACTGGATGCGCCTTGCCGCGTCGCTGCTCCTGGGTGCCGTGTCATTGGTCATGTTCCGCGGCTTGCGCACGCTTGGTTGGTCGTTCAGCACCGCCTTGTGCTTCGCCGTCCTCTTGGCGCTGGTTCCGTCGGCACAGGTCATCGCGGGCTGGGCGATCGGATGGCCCTATGCGGCAACGGCCTTGCTGGCCATTGCCGGGTTCTTCACCGTGGAAGGCGCGCTGACCGTTGGCCGAAGCGCCGGTACTGGCCGGGCGGCGGGTCAGTGGCTCATGGCGCTGTGCCTCATGGTCGTGGGCGCGCTGATTTACCAACCAAGCGCCATGTTCTACGTGGTTCCGCTGGCGGCCGCGCTCATCGCGCAACGGCGACGCAACATCGCCCAAACCGCGCGTTGGCTGGCCATCCACGTAGGATTCGTCGTCGCCTCGCTGGGACTAGCCTATTGCACCATGATCGTGTTGTACGCAGCGGGCGTATTCGTCAAGTCCGGACGAATCGCCTTCGAACATCACTGGGGCGACAAATTCACCTGGTTCTTCCGTGAAACCTTGCCCAACGGCTTGAGCCTCTTCGTCCTGAACGACAACAACCTTCGCGACCATGGGTGGTATATCGCCTGCGCCGGTGTGGTCGGCCTGCTGCTGGTCGCGGGTGCCGTGGTGGAATGGCGGCGGCACGGCCGCGCCCGCGGCCTGATCTGGACCGCCGCGCTGGTGGGGCTGCCGATCCTGGCGGCGAGCGTCAGCCTGGTGGCATCGGAGCGCTACGCCACCTATCGAACCATCTTCGCCATGACTGCCGTTCTTCTCTGTTTCCTGGTCGCATCGGCACGCGCGTTGACGGCGCACTGGAGCGCGGCGGGCCGCCGCATGCTCGCGACTCTCGTGGTCGGTATCGCATTCTTCACGGCCCAGCATCATGTCTACGCGTTGATCGCCGTTCCGCAAGGCAATGAGTGGCAGCTGATCCTGTCCGGGGCGAAGCACGTGCATCTCAACGGGCCGGCGCCCCCGCGCATTTTCGCCATCGCATCCTCCCCGTCCGATATTTCGACGGCGTCGATTTATCACGACGAATTCGGATCCCTCTCGTCGAATTCCGAGTGGGTGCCTAAGGAGATGTTCAAGCGCGCGATGCACGACCTCCATCCCGAGGTCGCGAATTTGGAGTCACGCTACGAGTTCTCGGAAGGGTACAAGACCGAAGGGTACAAGCTGCCCCCTGGCGAGCATTACGATGTGATCATCGATATGCACAAGCTCCACAGGTTCCACACGGACAATTAACGCGGACAATTGACGCCCGTACGGACGATTTAATCACGTACGGATAATTGATGTCACGTACGGGTGATCCGCAACCAGGTTGCGCTCCTACCTGCCGAGAAAGTCCTCGATCCGGCCGCGCAGGATGGCGGCATGTACGGCAACGGGCCACAGAGCGTGCAGCGCAATGGGTTTCACTCCCGTGACCGGCATGTCGAACTCACCACCGGGATGCAGTATCCGATTCGCGATCTGCGCACCCAAAGTCGTCGCCATGGCGACGCCGCGGCCGTTGTAGCCCAGACTCGCCACGATGCCGGGAGCCGGCTCGTGAATGTGCGGATAATGATCCCGGGTCATTGCAAGCCGCCCGCCCCAAGCATGGGTCCAGGCAATGCCGCGCAAGGCCGGCCACAACCTTTCAGCGTAGGCCAGCAAATGGGATAGGCTCGACGGGGAGGCGACCTCCCGCTGCGGACCGCGTCCGCCGATCAGCAAGCGCCGGCCGCCGTCGACACGGTAATAAACAGTGATCGCGCCGCTTTCGTACAGGGCGGCACGGCTGGGCATGACAGCCGCCGCGAGCAACTCCGGCAGCGGCGTGGTCGCCGCCACGGCGCCGAAAACCGGGACGATGGTACGCCGGAGGCCCGGCCAGAGATCGTCGGTATAACCGTTGGTCGCGAGCACCACCGTACCGGCGGTCGCGGTACCCCATCTGGTGCTTACCCGCCACTCGCGACCGACTCTTTTCAATGCGCGCGCGAGCGAGCCGCCATGCACGGCGGCGCCCGCGTGCAACGCGGCGCGCGCCAGCCCCCGCGCATAGCTCAACGGATTCAGATCGCCGCCCCGTCTATCCCACATCGCAGCCGGGTAGCGATCGGTGCCGGTGGCCGACTGCAGCGCAGCGCCTTCAATGAGTTCCACCGGTGCATGGCGGCGGCGCAGTTGCTCCACGGATGCCCTGACCCGCGCAGCGTGTTTCGCGCCGACGGCGGCCCGCAGGGTGCCATTCTGACGGGCTTCGCATTCGATGCCGCAGCGTTTGATGAGGTCGAAAACGAACGCGGGAGCCGCGCCGGCGAGTGCATTCATACGGCTTCCCAGGTCCTCGCCGAAATCACGTTCGACCTCATCCGGATCGTACTTCAAGCCGGGATTCACTTGACCGCCGTTGCGCCCCGAAGCGCCCCACCCCGGCTCTTCGGCCTCGAGCAGCAGGACCTTGGCGCCCTCCTCCGCAAGGTGCAGTGCGGTCGACAATCCCGTAAATCCGCCTCCCACCACGACGACGTCGGCGCGGGCATCGCCCTCCAGCGGCGGCGTCGGCGCGGCAGCCGCCGCAGTATCCAGGTAAAGATTCGACATGAGAGTCTGGCGTGCCGATGCTGAATCTATTGCAAACCGATAAAAACCGCTTTGGCTCGAGCCAGACGCTCGAGCACGTCATGTTTCTCACCCGGGTTGTTCCAATCCGGATAGGCGGACGTGGCTTCCGTCACCCGATCGATCCACGCCGCGAAGTATCGGGCATCCTCCGGCGAGCGGGGCGCGCGGCCGGCGATGGTCACGTACACGGGGCTCGTGGTCGCGTAGACATAGTTGTCCAGTACCGGATAGCGTGACTGATCGCTGGAAGCCCGTGCGACGCACCAACCGCTCGTGCTGAGGCCAATGCTGCCGCTGAAGTCGCCGTGATCGATGGGAGCGCGCACGGCGAAGGACTTGACCACGAGGCCGTTGCACACCAGTTCCAGATGGTCGACCGGCGCGATCGATCTTAGGCTCACGGTAAACTTGATCTCGCGCTGTGCCCGGTCGAATTTGAGCTCGTCGCCGATTCCCGCGCCGCCCAAGGCGAGCCCCAACAAGGGACCATTCGTTGCAAAGCTTCGGCCCTGCTTCAAGCCATCCAGCCACTGCGCCTGGCTGATTTCGCCCTCAGGCGTACGAACGTAGACCCGGTTCATGCCCACCGGACCGCGCAGCGAGGCGAAATTCGCCATGGCGTCGGTGCCGCCCGCCGCGGGGATCCGGAATCCCAGATTCAACAATTGATACCACACGTGCGCGGTGCTGCGATGGTCGCTGAACCCCAGGATTTCCATATAGTCGACCTTGCCCAATGCAACATCCACCGGCAGTTCGCTGGTGAGGGCTTCATGCGGTTTGGCAATCGGTTCGGGATAGTCATCGAAGGGGTGCACGTAACCCACCAATGCGCCGCGGGCATGTGCAATGTCGGCGATGTCCGCATTCATCGGATTGAGGCTCGCGGCCGCCGTGTTCGGATATCCCACATACCCTGGAAGGATCACTCCGCCGGATATGTCGAGCAACCCCAGATGACCCCAATAGCTGGTGTGATATTCCTGGCCATGCACCACCAAGGCCGTCGGCAGCGAGGCTTGATCCTGCCGCAGGCCGCTGTACGCGATGTCGGGAAACCGTTGTTCCTTGTTGACGATCAATGAATCGACGATGCCTAGATTCTCGGCCCGCGCCTGCTCGGCCAGGTGCGCTGGGGTATTACGGTATTCGCCGCCGTAGTTCATATGGACGTGGACATCCGCGCTCACCCAATGTCCCGGTCCGGGCACGATCCAGGTTCCCTCGTCGATGTTCACGGCCAGCTCCGCCGCAAGGCCTGCGGAAATCTCGACGCGGCGCCGCTCGAACTTGCGCTCCAGGCCGTGCAGGATTTCCACGCTCACGATTCCCGCCGGCACATCGACCCACTCGTCGCCGTGCGTATGAAAATAATGCGCCTCGGCCGTACGCTGGTTTCTATCGAAGCCGTCGTCCGCGTGGACCCACGCATTGGCCGGCGCATAGAACCGCCCGGCCGCGTCGGTGACGCTGATGCGTGCGGACGCCGCACGCCCTTCGCGGTCCTTGACATCAAGATGCAGGCGCCCCATCGCTGAACGATAGTGCCGATCGCCGATGTTCACGGTCTGAATGTCGCCGCCCGGTATGCGCTCGATATCGATGTGCGTGTTTCCCTGTTGATTCGAGATGAAGGCGATCCGCGTGCCGTCGGGAGACCAGCGCGGATTGGTTTGATCCCAATCACCGTACCCGACGGGAAAGGCGTCGCCGCCCGTCGCCGGCATCACCCAAAGGTTGTGCCACGATCTGCCCAGGTACGAGCTGTACACCAGACGCGATCCATCCGGCGACACATCGGGCCGCGCCTTCCAATTGGTTTCCTCATAGTGAAATTCCTGAGCCGCATCGGCGGAACCCGGCTCACCCACGGCCGCTCCGCCCGTGCCGGTCGCGGCGACGTTCGATGCGATACGCCAGAATCCCCCGGTCCCATACAGGTGATTGCGGTTCGAGACAAACACGATGTCGCGGCCGTCGCGGCTCCACACCGGACTGATCTCATGATCGTAGGCACTGTAGTAGTAGCGGGGCAATCCGCTCTTGTATTCGCCGGTGAGCCGTTTGACATTCGCGAGCTTCCCGTCGACGAGGTCGCCCGTGAAAATGTGAAATCGTCGATGATATTGCGTCGATACGAAGGCCAGGCGCGTGCCGTCGGGCGAGAACCGCGGCTCGACGTTCACGGCGCCGTTGCTGGTGAGCGGCCGCGAAGCGCCGCTTTTCAGATCCAACAGCCACAGCTCCACCGCGTCACCGCGATAGGAACTGTAGACCACCCATCGACCGTCCGCGGACCAATCCGGCTGATAGTCGTATGCCGCTCCGGACGCAGCGGTGAGCTGGAACGCATCCGTCGCACCCATCTTCTGACGCCATAGCGACCCGCTCATGGAATAGATCAGCTCCGCGGAATCGGGTGCCCATGCAAGGCTGCTCGGGCCGCTGGTCAATTGCGGCAGGTACATCTCGCGAAAATAATAAGGATGCGGCAGGTCGATCTGATCGAGAACCGGCCGGCGTTCGGCATGCACCGGTGCACTCAGCATGGCTGCCGTCAGAAGAACGACGTAATAGCGGAACATCCCCTCGATCCTTGATCTGCAAGCGGCTCATCAGAGCCTCCCTTCGCTGCATTGTCAAATCTCCCGCGGGCCGCCGGAGCGTCGGCTCATGGTGGGCAAAAGCGATTGACAGTCCGGCAGTGACAGGGTTCTATAGCAGAGAAGCGGGATTTTCAGCGTTCTTGCAAGCATTCTATGAGCACAGCCCCAGAACCCCTCGGCACGCTAGATGTTGCGCTCTCGCACTTGGCGCGGCTCTTGACCGTGAAACCGGAATTGGCTGCCGAACAGGCCGAAGAAATACTGAAGGTGGTGCCCGGCCAGCCGCAGGCCACGCTGCTGCTCGCGCTCGCGAAGAGGTCATTGGGCGCTTTCGACCAGTCCTTGGCGATCCTGGCGCGGCTCACGGCGGCACAGCCCGGACTTGCCGCCGCGCACTACGAACTCGGCGTCGCACTCCATCGAGAGGGTAGAGGCGAGCCGGCGCTTGCGGCTCTTCATCGTGCCGTTTCGTTGGAGCCGCGTCTTTCCGCGGCGTGGCTCAAATTGGGAGATCTCTACAGCGAAATCGGCGACGCAAGGAACGCCGACGTAGCTTATTCGCAACATATCAAGTGTTCAACACGCAATCCGACGCTGCTGGCGGCCGGCGCGGCCCTTTACGCCAATCGATTGTCCGACGCGGAGCGGCTGTTGCGCGGACATTTGAAGGCCGCCCCCGATGAGGTTGCGGCGCTTCGGATGCTGGCGGAGGTGGCCGGCCGGCTGCGCCGCTATCGCGACGCGGAGGCACTGCTGCGGCGTTGTATCGAATTGACGCCCGGCTTTTTGGCAGCCCGCCACAATCTGGCGTTGGTCCTGCATCGCGAAGGGAAATCGGCGGAAGCCCTCGCCGAGATCGACCGATTGCTTGAAGTCGAACCACGCCAGGCGGGCTACTTGAATTTGAAGGCGGCCATTCTCGGCAGCATCGGCGAATACGCCGCATCGCTGGAGCTTTACCAGGCCGTCCTTCGCGAATACCCCAATCAGGCCAAGGTTTGGATGAGCTATGGGCACGCTCTCAAAACTGCCGGCAGCGACCGGGAAGGGATCGCGGCGTATCGGCGCAGCATCGAACTGCAGCCGCTCCTCGGTGAAGCGTATTGGAGCCTGGCGAATCTGAAGACGTTCCGCTTCACGCCGGGCGACCTGGGAGCCATGCATTCCGCACTCTCCAAAGCCGCGTCGGACCTGGACGATCACGAGCGGCTGCATTTCTTTTTTGCGTTGGGCAAGGCGTTGGAGGATTCAGGTTCCTACGAAGAATCCTTCGCCAATTACGCCGCGGGCAATCTGCTTCGCAAACGTGATCTGCACTACGACCCGGAAGAACATACGGCGCGGTCCCGGCGCTCCCGTGCCGTCTTTACGCGCGAGTTTCTCGAAGAACGGTCGGGCCTGGGGTGCGAGGCAGTCGACCCAATATTCATCGTCGGCCTGCCGCGCTCCGGATCGACCCTGGTCGAACAGATTCTGGCGAGTCACTCGCAGGTCGAAGGCACCATGGAACTTCCGGACATCACGGCAATGGCGCGCGCGCTGACATGGGACGCCAACCAGACCGAGCCGGGCAGGTATCCAGACGTCCTCTGCAAACTCGCGCCGGAGCGCTGGCGCTCGTTGGGCGAGGAATACCTGGAGCGCACGCGCATTCATCGAAAGAGCGGCGCGCCTTTTTTCATCGACAAGATGCCCAACAACTTCGCGCATGTCGGCCTGATCCACTTGGCGCTGCCGAATGCCAAAATCATCGACGTGCGGCGGCACCCGCTGGCCTGCTGTTTTTCCGGCTTCAAGCAGCACTTCGCCATGGGCCAGCATTTCTCGTACAGCCTCGAGGATATCGGCCGCTACTATCGCGACTATGTGGAACTGATGGCACACTTCGACGCCGTTCTGCCACTCCGGGTTCACCGCGTGTTCTACGAAACGCTCGTCGACGATACCGAATCGGAAGTCCGGCGATTGCTGGAATATTGCGGATTGACGTTCGAGGAGTCTTGTCTACGCTTTTACGAGAACTCGCGTGCCGTGCGCACCGCCAGTTCGGAACAGGTGCGGCGGCCGATCTACCGTGACGGCATCGAGCAATGGCGGAAGTACGAATCCTGGCTCGGAACCCTCGAGGATGCGCTGGGGCCGGTGTTGGACTGCTACCCGGGGGTGCCTGAATTTTCGCATTGAAGTACTATTGCTAGAGATTCGATCTTACAAATACAAATTGGGGATACTTTATGACTCGCAGCCGATTGAGAAAGCTACGGCGTAGCGCGCGGAACGATCGCAGGAATACGAATGCGTCGCGCAATTCACCGCGGGTCACCGCGCTTCCGCTCGTTTCGGCCATTCTGGCGTGCATGTCCGCCGCCCACGCCCAGTCGCCCAATTCCGCGGCACCGAGTTCCGCCGGCACTCTCGATGAAGTCATCGTAACGGCGGAAAAACGCACGGAAAGTCTGCAAAACGTGCCGCTGAGCATCACGGCCATCGGCACCGAAAAGCTGGACGAACTGCATGTGCAGAACATCAATGACTACATCAAGTATTTGCCCAGCGTCTCCTACCAGAGCACAGGACCGGGTTTCGCCAAGATCTACATGCGGGGTGTTTCCAGCGGCGGCGACGGCAACCACTCGGGCTCGCTGCCCAGCGTAGGCGTCTATCTCGACGAACAACCCATCACCACCATCCAGGGCCCTCTCGACATCCATGTTTACGACATTGCACGCGTCGAGGCATTGGCCGGCCCTCAAGGCACCCTCTACGGCGCCAGTTCCGAAGCCGGCACGATCCGCATCATCACCAACAAGCCCGAATTCAACGAATTCAAGGGCGGCTACGACCTTCAGGGCAATACGGTCAAACACGGCGACCCGGGATACTCGGGCGAAGGCTTCGTCAACATTCCTCTGGGTTCCGTCGCAGCGATTCGCCTGGTGGGCTGGTATGAGAAGGAAGGCGGCTACATCGACAACGTTCCCGGCTCGCTGACTTATCCCGACTATGTCGGCGCGGGGGCCGGGTCAGGATATGGTTTCACCAATGACAACCGGTCTGCGCCGGCCAACCCCAACCCCAACACCCGCTACTACGGCACCGCCAAGAAGGCGTACAACGACGTGGAGACCTACGGCGGCCGCGCCGCGCTGCGGGTCGCCCTCAACGACAACTGGACGATCACGCCGGTGTTTCAAGGGCAGCAGACGACCTCCAACGGGATTTTCGCGACCGAGGAGACGAAACATCCCGCGGGCTATACCAATCTCTATCCGACGCTCGGCGATCTTCAGGTGCAGCACTACAACCCGGAGGATTCTCTCGATCATTGGGGACAGGCGTCGCTCACGGTAGAGGGCAAGATCAGCAACTTCGATGTCACGTACGCGGGTGGTTTCATTCGTCGCAATGACATCACGCATTCTGACTACACCGACTACTCCGTCGGATATGCAATCTACTACAACCAGCCGCGCGGCTATTTCTACGACAACGCCGGCAACGCGATCAATCCCACGCAGAACATCGAGGGGCGGGACGGGTACAAGATGTTCAGCCACGAGTTGCGGCTGCAAACACCTCGCGACCTGCCGGTTCGCGCCACCGTCGGCGGCTTCATCCAGCACCAAGAGCACGACATCTCGCAGCGCTACACGATCGCGGGGCTCGCCGATTCGCTCAGCGTCCCATTCTGGGCGAACACCTACTGGCTGACCAAGGAGCTGCGCATCAACCGCGACAGCGCGGCCTTCGGGGAAGTGAATTGGGACATCACGTCCCAGCTCAACCTGCTGGGCGGCTTACGCTACTACACCTACAAGAACTCCTTGCAGGGGTGGTACGGATTCGGGAGCTATGAGTCTCCCAATCTGCCGAAGGGCCGCACCGGCTGCCCCAATCCGGCCCTTCGCGATTCAGGCGGCGGGCCATGCCAAGACCTGTTCAGAGTGACCGACGGGTCGGGTACGACGCCGAAGGTGACCGCGACCTTCAAATTCGATGACCAGCGGCTGGTGTACCTCACCTACTCGAAAGGCTTCCGTCCCGGCGGCGTCAATCGAGTTGGCGGCGCTGCAACATATGCGGCTGATACGCTGAAGAACTATGAATTCGGCTGGAAGACGAGTTGGTTTCACAATCAACTGCGCTTCAACGGCGCGATCTTCCAGGAAAACTGGAACGACTTCCAGTTCTCCTATCTGGGACCCAACAGCGTCACCATCATCAGGAACGCGAGCAGCGCCCGCATCCGCGGCATCGAGACCTCCGTCGATTGGGCGGCCACCGATCAAGTGGTCATAGGTACCGGGTTCTCGCTGATGGACCCGAAGCTCACCAGCAATTTCTGCAAGTATCCGGATGCCAATGGCGGTATTCAGAGCAACAGCTGTTTCGACTTCTCGAGCGGGACGCCGGTGGCGCAGCCCTTCGGTGCGACATCCGGGCAGCAATTGCCGACCACCCCTAAATTCAAAGCCAATTTGCTCGCGCGCTACTCGTTCGGCGTGCTTGACTGGCAGGCGCATGCTCAGGGAGCGCTGGTCTATCAGTCGTCCGTGTGGTCCGACTTGCGGACCATAGAGCGCGCCGACCTCGGCCAGCAGCCGGCCTACGCCTTGGTCGATGCGACGTTCGGCGCTGAAAAGGGCCCCTACAGCGTCGAACTCTTCGTCAACAACGTCTTCGATCGCCGCGCGGAGATCTATCGCTATACCGAGTGCACGGAATCCACCTGCGGTGCGTATGCCGTGTATCACGGGATCTATAAACCACGCCTGATCGGCGTCAAGTTCGCGCAAAGATTTTAGGGATCGACGCCGCCCGAATTGTTTGTTGAGAACGACAGGAACGCCCGGCGCAGCAATGCGTCGGGCGCCGTTCCATGCTGAGGCCGGCACCGCTCAATTCGGCCGGCGCCTGACGTGGCTGCACACGTACGCCACCAGATCACGGCCGAGCGTGCCGGGCTCCGATGCACTGAGCGCGGCGCTGTCAGGGTCGATCGAGAATTGCGCGACGGGATCGCCGTCACCCCCGTCTCCGCTATAGGACACGCCGCCGGCGCCGCCGAATCGCAGAGTGGCGCAGTCGAACACGAGGACGCCCATCATGGATTTGTACGGCGCGGCCGCCGTCGTCCCTGCCGGCCGCGCCTCGAAATAATCCCACATGACGTGGGCAAGCACCCGCGTCGCATGGGGCGTAATGCTGGTCTTGTCGATCGACACGGTCAGCGCATCGGTCCACTGCATCACGTCCCAATTCGAACCGGCGGTACCCCAATCGGCGGCGGCTCTACAATCTGAACCGGTTCCCGCAACGCCCAAAATCATCGCCGAGGCGAGCATCGACGCGAAGAATCTGCTGACCATCGGCATCCCGTCACCTCGTTCACGGCGCGGCGGATCGAGGCCGCGAAAGGTTTACACTTCAGCTTAGCGGCCGGCAAACGTGTACCTTTAGGGACGGCCCTCATCAAATCCGAGTCGAACCATAAAAAGGGTGAAGCATGCAGTATCAAGGTATAGGCGGTCTGATCGTACTGATCGCCGACGTGTGGGCAATCGTGAACATCTTCCAAAGCGGCGCGGATACGGGCCGAAAAGTCCTCTGGACGGTTCTGGTCATCCTGCTCCCCGTTCTCGGCTTCATCCTTTGGTACTTCCTCGGTCCCAAGACCGGGAAGGCCTGACGAACGCGGACCTGCCCGAATGCGCCGACGCAATCACGAACGCCACAGCATAGGCAGGATCGGTTGGCTGCGCGCCAGCGTGCTCGGGGCCAACGACGGGATCGTGTCGACGTCGAGCCTGATTCTCGGCGTCGCCGCCGCCCATGCCAGCCATGCCAGTGTCTTGCTCACCGGTGTGGCCGGACTCGTGGCTGGGGCCATGTCGATGGCAACCGGTGAGTACGTATCCGTGCACTCGCAGGCCGACACCGAAGCCGCGGCGCTGGCGCAAGAGCGCGAGGAACTGAAAGTGGATTACGCGGGCGAGAGCCGCGAACTCACGGACATCTATGTGCACCGCGGGCTCGAGTTGCCGCTCGCCAAGCAGGTCGCCGAACAGCTCATGCAGCACGATGCTCTGGCAGCCCATGCGCGCGACGAGCTGGGTCTGTCGGACACCACGGCTGCGCGGCCGCTGCAGGCCGCCGCCGCTTCGGCCGCGAGTTTCGCCGCCGGGGCCGTGATTCCTCTGATCGTTGCCGCGGCGTCCGGCCCCGGCTACCTCATCGGATGCACGGTCGCGGCGTCGCTGATCTGCCTGCTGTTCCTGGGCGGCGTTTCGGCGAAGGTGGGCGGCGCGGATGTGACGACCGGCGCGTTGCGCGTGACGCTCTGGAGCGCGTTGGCGATGGGGGTGACGGCGGGCGTGGGGGCGCTGGTCGGAATCGCGATATGACGACAGCGCTGGCTCCCACCGCTCTCATGCGCGTCGCGCAGATGGCCGAGGCGGACCGCTCGACCATCGCCGAAGGGACGGCCGGCGTGGTGCTCATGCAAAACGCCGGCGAGGCGGTGGCGGAGGAGATCATGCAGCGCTGGTCTCCGTGCCGCGTCTGCGTCATGTGCGGACCCGGCAATAACGGCGGCGACGGCTTCGTGGTCGCCAGAGTGTTGGCTGCCGCGGGTTGGCCGGTGCGCATCGCGTTGCTTGGATCGAGCGAGCGCCTGACCGGCGATGCGAAAATCCATGCGGCACGCTGGGCCGGACCCATCGAACCGCTTGCGCCGGCGGCCATCGGCGACGCGGAACTGGTGGTCGATGCACTATTCGGTTCCGGTCTCAGTCGGCCGCTTTCGGAGAACGTGGCGCTGACTCTCGCCGCCGTCGGCCGGCGCGGGGTGCCGCTGATCGCGGTCGATGTGCCGAGCGGCGTGTCGGGCGACACCGGCGAATCCTTCGGCGCGGTCGCCGCGCAATGCACCGTAACCTTCGCACGCAAAAAGCCGGGTCACGTGCTCCTTCCGGGGCGCGATTTGGCCGGCGATGTGGTGGTCGCGGATATCGGCACGCCCTCGTCCGTGCTCGATGGCATTGCGGTCGATACGTGGGAGAACGATCCGGCGCTCTGGCGGCGCGAACTGCCCCGACCCGCGGCCGGCGGGAACAAGTACAGCCGAGGGCACGCGCTGTTGGTCGGCGGCTACCCCATGACCGGTGCCGCCCGAATGGCCGCGCGCGGTGCGGCGCGGGCGGGCGCGGGCCTGACCAGCATCGCGGTTCCCGACATCGCACTGCCGATCTATGCCGCGGCGCTCACCAGCATCATGGTGCATCCCTTGTCGCGGCCCGAGGACTTCACGCTACTGCTCGGCGATTCACGGTACACCGCCCTGTTGATCGGTCCCGGCGCCGGCATCAACGAGGCCACTCGCGAGCGCGCTCTCGCGATGCTGGGGACGCGTCGCGCGGTTCTTCTCGATGCAGACGCCATCAGTGTATTCGCGGGCCGGGCCGGCGAGTTGGCTGGCGCAATCCAAGGGCCGTGCATCCTCACACCGCACGAAGGCGAGTTCGCTCGGCTGTTCGGCGCGGCCGGCCGAGGCGTGGCCGGTGTCGGCGCCGCCGGCGATAAGCTCTCGCGGGCGCGGGCCGCGGCGCGCAGCAGCGGCGCCATCGTCGTGTTGAAGGGAGCCGATACCGTGATCGCCGCGCCGGACGGCCGCGCCATGGTGAATGGCAACGCACCGGCGAACCTGGCGACCGCCGGCTCGGGCGACGTGTTGGGCGGCATTATTCTTGGTTTGCTGGCGCAGGGGATGGATGGCTTTCTCGCGGCCGCCGCGGGCGTCTGGCTGCACGGAGCGGCGGCGGCCGATTTTGGACCCGGGCTGCTGGCGGAGGATCTTCCGGATTTGTTGCCCGGCGTCCTGCGGCGGCTCGATGCGAAAATGGCGTGAACGCGTGGTTCCCCAGAGTCACGGCGCACTCGCTGGCCATTGTGGTCAGCGTGCTCACCTACGTTCTGACGACGCGGGCGGAGCGCGAGCGCCGGCCACCGGCGATCGCGATCGCGTGGGTACTGGGCATGATTGCCTTCCCGTATCTGGTGTTGCCCATGTATTTGATGTTCGGCCGTCGCAAGCTGCCGCGCAGAACATCCGGATGGTCGGGTAGACGCTCGTACGCCCAGCACTGGGCCGAAGATCTCATCGAAAGCTTCGACCTGCCGCCGGCCGCCCCCTCGCGGGTCACTTTCCACCGGGACGGCGCCGAATCTCACGCCGGGCTCGTGTCCATCCTGCAGGGGGCGAAGCGACGGCTCGATATCTGCACCTATATTTTGGGCGACGATTCCCTCGGCCTCGAGGTGACGGAGCTGATGATGGCCAGCGCGAAGCGCGGAGTGCGCGTGCGATTTCTGATCGATGGGGTCGGCGCATTGCAACTGCCGCGCACCCGGCTCCGCGGATTGCAGGACGCGGGCGTCGAGACCGCGATTTTCAGTCCCTTGCTGGCACGCAAAACCCCTGGCCCGCGCAACCTGCGCAATCATCGGAAGTGGGCTATGGCCGACGGTGAACGGCTGTGGGCCGGGGGCAGGAATCTCGCGGCCGAATATTTCATGGGCGACATCGGCAAGACGCCCTGGTCGGATTTGTCATTCGAACTTACCGGACCTACCGCCGCCTCCGCCGCCCGGCAATTCGAGGCGGACTGGAAAGCCGCCGGCGGTGAGCCCGCGGAGGCCATCCCCCTATCCGAACAGCAGTACGCCGACGGCCTCAGTCAGTTCCTGCCGAGCGGACCGGATCAAATGGAAGATACCGTGCATGCTTTGCTCATCGACGCATGCTTTCAGGCCACGCAACGCATGTTGGCGGTCACGCCGTATTTCGTGCCGGACGTCAGCCTGGAGACCGCCATGCGCTTGGCGGCGCGCCGGGGTGTCAAGATCGATCTATGCATCCCCGCCAAGTCGAACCACATCCTCGCCGACTTTGTCCGCAATCGCTCGCTGCGCGCGCTCAGCAACGCGGGGGTTTCGATCCACCTGTTGCCGGGTATGAATCACGCCAAGGCCGTGGTTTTCGACGACGGCATCGCCCTGTGCGGTTCCTGCAATCTCGATTCGCGCAGTCTCTTGCTGAACTACGAATCGGCGGTGGTGTTCTACGACGCGCGGGAAATCGAATGGCTCGCAGGGTGGATCCGCGACCTGATTCCATCGGCCGGCGCCTTCGACAGCCGTCCCCCGAGCTTGTGGAGGGACGTCTGCGAGGGATTGCTGTTGACGGTGGCTTATCAACTGTAGTGAAGCGGATACGTTGGCGTAGGATTTACCCTACACAGGATTATTAATTCGGTGAAAGTCACCCATAGTATCCTTGGGACGATATCGTGGGCCACGCGCGTTGCAGGTGAAGGGTGGAGTTTAAGGATTATTACAAGGTGATGGGTGTGGCGCGCGACGCCACGGAAGCTCAGATTAAGCAGGCCTATCGCAAGCTGGCGAGGAAATACCACCCTGACGTCAGCAAGGAAAAAGATGCGGAAGCCCGGTTCAAGGAATTGGGCGAAGCCTACGAAGTCTTGAAGACGCCTGAAAAGCGCGCTGCGTACGACCAATTGGGTCGAGGCCCGAAGCCCGGCGAGAATTTCAGGCCGCCGCCGGACTGGGGTTCCGGTTTCGAGTTCAGCGGCGCGGGCGCGGGCGCCGGTGACCGCGACTACAGCGAGTTCTTTGAATCTCTGTTCGGTGCAGCGGGCGGAGCCCGCCGCGGGGGACACGCCTTCGATTCCGGACGGGGCGAGTCCGGCCGCGGCCAGGACCACCACGCCAAAGTCATATTGGATCTGGAAGCCACGCTGCAGGGAGGTTCCCGGACTTTCACGCTGCGAGTCCCCGAGATCGACGCCGAAGGTCGATTGATTTCCACGGAGCGAGTGCTGAACGTCCAGATACCGAAAGGCATATTGCCTGGCCAGACCATACGGCTCGCGGGTCAAGGCTCAGGCACGGGTTCAGGAGCCGCCGGTGACCTTTACATCGAGGTCGATTTCAAGCCCCATCCGCTGTATCGGCCTGATGGCCGCGACCTCTACGTCGATCTGCCGGTGGCGCCGTGGGAAGCCGCGCTCGGCGCCACCGTCAAGGCACCGACACCGGGGGGCACCGTCGATTTGAAGATTCCCGCAGGCTCGCATGCGGGCACGAAAATGCGCTTGAGAGGCAGAGGCATTCCCGCGACCCCTCCCGGCGACCTTTATGTGGTCCTGCAGATCGCCCTGCCGCCCGCGGACGATGAGAAGGCGAAAGCTGCCTACCGCGCGATGGCGGACGCGCTTCCCTTCGATCCTCGCGCCCAACTCGGAGTAATGCAATGAGATCCGCTCAAGATACTTTGACTGGAGAGATATTCGAGGAGTATGCCGTTCTCAGCGTCGATGAACTGAGCCGGCTGTGCGCCGTGGATCGCACGTACATCGTCGAACTGGTGGAAGAAGGCGTGCTCAGCGTGGCCGAGATCGAGGCCGAGCAGTGGCGCTTCGCCGGTACGGCGTTGAGGCGCGCCCGCATGGCGCTGCGCCTGCAGCGCGACTTGGAGATCAATCTGCCGGGCGTCGCGCTGGCGCTGGAATTGATGGAAGAGCTTGACGCATTGCGCCGCGAACTGGAACGGCGTTGAGCGAACTGGAATGACGATGAAGAAAATTCTCGACTCGGATGCTTTCGTATTTTTCGGCGCGACCGGAGATCTGGCCTATAAGAAGATTTTTCCCGCGCTGTACGCCATGGTGCATCGGGGCGGACTGAACATTCCGATCATCGGCATGGCACGCGCCGGCTGGACGCTGGACAAGCTCCGCGACCGGGCACGCGACAGCGTGCAGGCCGCAGCCGACTTCGAGCAGGGGTGCTTCGACAAACTGTCGGCCCTGCTGAACTACGTGGACGGCGACTATGCGGATCCGAATACGTACGCACGACTGAAGCAGGCGCTGGGGCTTGCCACGAGGCCGATCCATTATCTCGCCATTCCCCCAAGCTTGTTCGGAAGCGTGGTGCAGGGCCTCGCGAAATCGGGCTGCGCGGACAACGCGCGTGTCATCGTCGAGAAGCCCTTCGGCCGCGATCTCGAAAGCGCCCAGGCGCTCGACGCCACTCTGCATGAAGTATTCTCGGAGCAGTCGATCTTCCGCATCGATCACTACCTTGGGAAGGAAGCGGTGCAGAACCTGTTGTATTTCCGCTTTGCCAATACCTTTCTCGAGCCTATCTGGAACCGAACCTACGTCAAGGACGTGCAGATCACCATGGCCGAGAGCTTCGGCGTTCAAGGGCGCGGCGCGTTCTACGAGGAAGTGGGCGCCATACGCGACGTGGTGCAGAATCATCTGCTGCAGGTGATCGCCCTGCTGGCGATGGATGCGCCGGTGGGTCACGAGGCGCAGGCAATGCAAACCGAGAAGCTGCGTCTGTTCCGCGCGATGCGGCCGCTCGATCCCAAGGAAGTGGTCCGGGGACAGTTCCGCGGCTATCGAAGCGAGAACGGGGTGGCCAAGGATTCGCAGGTGGAGACTTTTGCGGCGCTGCGACTGCACATCGATACCTGGCGCTGGGCCGATGTGCCGTTCTACATTCGAGCGGGCAAGTCCCTGCCCATTTCCGCCACCGAAGTGATCGTCAATCTCAAGAGCCCGCCGCTGGCGATCTTCGACGCGAGCAGCACGATGCCGACCAACTACTATCGCCTGCGCTTGAGTCCCGAAGTCGTGATCAGCGCCGGCGCCCTGGTGAAACGTAACGGCGAGAACATGCGCGGCGAGCCGGTGGAATTGATCGCCCGTCATCAGTCGCAGACCGAGAAGTCACCCTACGAACGCCTGCTGGGCGATGCCATCCGCGGCGATACCTCGCTGTTCACCCAGGACGACACCGTCGAGGCGGCGTGGCGGGTGATCGACCCCGTACTCCGCGATCCCCTGCCGGTGGTCGAATACGAGCCCGGCTCGTGGGGTCCCGATGTGGCCACCGAGGTGGTCGACGGCGACGAGGTGTGGCATAACCCGCAGGCCGAACAGACCCAACCATGCTGACGGAGGACGCCAGCGCTGCCCGCCTGAATGCAGGATCGACTGCCGGCGATGTCGTATTCCTCCTCGACGTCGACAATACGTTGCTGGACAACGATCGCTTTGCAGCAGATTTGGGCGACCGCCTGGAGCAGGCGTTCGGCACGGCCGAACGCGCGCGCTACTGGCGGATATTCGCGGAACAGCGTGAGCAGTTGGGCCTCGCGGACTACCTCGGCGCCTTGCAATCATTCCGCACCGGTCTCGACGATGATCCGCAGTTGCTCGACATGTCGCAGTACCTATTGGAATATCCATTTTCGTCGCTGGTATATCCCGATGCATTGGCCGCCGTGGCACACTTGGGGTCGCTCGGAACGCCTGTGGTGCTGTCGGACGGTGATGTGGTCTTCCAGCCGCGCAAGATCCAACGCTCCGGAATCTGGAGCGCCGTCGCCGGCCGCGTCCTGATCTACCTGCACAAGGAGCGGGTGCTCGACCACGTGCAGCGGCGCTATCCGGCGGCGCACTACGTCATGGTGGACGACAAGCCCAACCTATTGGCGGCGATGAAATCCGTCCTCGGCGCGCGGCTCACGACGGTATTCGTGCGTCAGGGGCACTATGCTCTGGCGGCACAGTCAAACGCCGGGCCGCTCCCACCCGACAGGGTGATCGAGCGGATCGGCGACCTGCAGAATCTCGACACATCCGACTTTGAGGTGAAATGATGAAACCCACACAAGCTCTTCACGAGTTGGGTCAAAGCCTCTGGCTCGACAACATCACGCGCGATATTCTCGACAAGGGAACGTTGCGTCGCTACGTGGACGAATTGTCGGTGACCGGCTTGACCTCGAATCCGACGATATTCGACGAAGCCATCGGCGGCGGCTCGGCCTACGATGATGCAATCCGACGGAAGGCAAAGGCGGGACTGGTCGGCGAGGCGCTCTTCATGGAACTGGCCCTCGAGGATTTGCGCCGCGCCGCCGACCTGTTTCGTCCGGTCTACGATCGGACCGGCGGCACGGACGGCTGGGTGTCGATGGAGGTCTCCCCGCTGCTTGCCGGCGACACGAAGGCGACCATCGACTCCGCCTTGAACATTCATGGATTGGCCGACCGGCCGAATCTCTATGTCAAGATTCCCGGCACCCCCGAAGGCGTTCCAGCCATCGAGGCCGCGATTTTCGCGGGAGTGCCGGTCAACGTCACCCTGCTGTTCTCGCGCGAACAGTACCTTGCCGTCGCCGGCGCCTACATGCGCGGGCTGGAGCGGCGCATCGCGGCCGGCCTCGACCCGCGGATCAATTCCGTTGCCTCGCTCTTCGTCAGCCGTTGGGATCGCGCCGTCGGCGACAAAGTGCCCGCCGAACTGCGCAATCGGCTGGGGATCGCCATCGGCATGCGAACCTATCGTGCGCACTGCGAATTGCTGGAGACCAAGCGCTGGCGTGATCTGGCCGCGGCCGGAGCGCGCAAGCAGCGCATGCTCTGGGCCAGCACCGGCGTCAAGGATCCGAATGCGCCGGCGGATCTCTATGTGAGCGCATTCGCGGCCCCCGATACCATCGATACCATGCCTGAAAAAACCCTCCTGGCGTTCGCCGAGCGCGGCACGGTCAAATCGCCGATGCCCAAGGACGGCGGCGATGCCGAAGAAGTGCTGAAGCGGTTTGCGGCGGCGGGAGTCGACGTCGAAAAGCTCGCGGCGACATTGCAGGTCGACGGTGCGCAGTCCTTCGTGAAATCGTGGACTGAACTCCTGCAGCGCATTTCCGAAAAAGGCACTGCGCTGGCAACATCGTGAGCGCCCGGATCGACCCGCTGGCGGGGCAACCGGCGCCGGCCGATCGCTTGGTCGACGTTCCGCGTCTCGTCACGGCGTACTTCACGGACCAGCCGGACCCCGGCGAATCCGCGCAGCGTGTGGCGTTCGGAACGTCCGGGCACCGCGGTTCATCGTTCGACCTCTCCTTCAATGAAACGCATGTACTCGCCATCGCACAGGCCATCTGTCATTACCGCCGACAGAAGAACATCACCGGGCCGCTGTTCATCGGGTTCGACACCCACGCGCTCTCCGCGCCGGCGTTCTCGTCCGCATTGGAGGTGCTCTGCGCCAACGGCGTCGAGGTCATGACCGCGGCGCACGACGAATACACGCCGACGCCCGCCGTCTCGCACGCCATCCTCAACTACAACCGCGGGCGGACCGCCGGCCTCGCGGACGGAATCGTCATCACTCCTTCGCACAATCCTCCCGACAGCGGCGGATTCAAGTACAACCCGCCCGACGGAGGGCCCGCCGACACCCAGGTGACATCTTGGATCGAAAACCGGGCCAACGAATTGATGAGCGCCTCGCTCCACGGGGTCGCGCGAGTCGATTTCGCGAAGGCGCGCCGCGCCGCGACCACCCACTCGCACGATTACGTGGAAGCCTATGTGAGCGATCTTGAAAACGTGATCGACATGGAAGTCATTCGCGGTTCGAGGATTCGACTCGGAGTCGATCCGCTGGGAGGCGCCGGGGTACATTACTGGGCACACATAGCTGATCGATACAAGGTGGATCTGCAGGTCGTCAACGGCGCGGTCGATCCTACCTTTCGATTCATGACGCTCGATTGGGACGGGAAAATCCGCATGGACCCCTCGTCCCCCTACGCCATGAGCCGGCTCATCGCTCTCAGGGATCGCTACGACGTGGCCTTCGCATGCGACACGGATCACGACCGTCATGGCATCGTGACGGCGAGCGGTGGGCTGATGCCGCCGAATCATTATTTGTCGGTCGCCGTCGACTATCTATTTCGGGAACGCACGGTATGGCGCGCCGACGCAGCCGTGGGAAAAACCGTGGTCAGCAGCGCCATGATCGATCGCGTAGCCGCACGGTCGGGCAGGCGCCTCTACGAAGTTCCGGTGGGATTCAAGTGGTACGTGGCCGGATTGCTCGACGGCAGCTTGGGGTTCGGCGGCGAAGAGAGCGCGGGCGCGTCGTTCAACCGCTTCGACGGCGGAGCGTGGAGCACCGACAAGGACGGGATCGCGGCGGCGCTGTTGTCGGCCGAGATCACGGCACGGACCGGCCGCGACCCGAGCCTGGCATATCGGGAACTCACCCGCGACCTCGGTGAACCCCTGGCCAATCGAGTGGATGCGCCGGCGACGCCGGCTCAAAAGAGAGCCTTGAGCAAGCTCGACAGTGCGCGAATACGCACGACGGAAATCGCGGGCGACACCATCGAGCGGGTGCTTACGCGGGCCCCCGGCAACGACGCGCCCATCGGCGGCGTCAAAGTCATCTCCAAGAGCGGCTGGTTCGCCGCGCGCCCATCGGGTACCGAGAACATTTACAAGATCTACGCCGAGAGTTTTCGGGATGAGGCGCATCTGCAACGCCTCTTGGCGGACGCCCAATCCGTGGTGGATGGCGCGCTCGCGGAATCTTGAGCGTCAGCGGCCCCGGTATTCAAGCGCCTCCGACCGACGCCGCCAGGCGCCTGCTGCCTTGGCTGGTCGCCGTCGGCTTTTTCATGGAATCGCTCGACACGACGATCCTCAACACGGCAGTGCCGACGATCGCGCACGCGCTGAAGGTTCCTCCGCTGAGCATGAAGGCCGTGCTCGCCAGCTACACGTTGAGCCTCGCCGTCTTCATTCCCATCAGCGGCTGGATGGCGAACCGTTTCGGCACACGCAAGGTATTCGCATCCGCCATCGGCACGTTCACCCTGGGCTCCTTGCTGTGCGGCATTTCGTCCGACATTCACTGGCTCGTGGCGTTTCGAATACTTCAGGGCTGCGGAGGCGCCATGATGCTGCCCGTGGGACGGCTCACGATGGTCC
The DNA here is from genome assembly GCA_034667965.1 of Gammaproteobacteria bacterium. GTDB lineage: Bacteria > Pseudomonadota > Gammaproteobacteria > Steroidobacterales > Steroidobacteraceae > Bog-1198. The sequence continues at coordinate 56,690 of JAXDQI010000082.1, read as the reverse complement.
GCACCTTCGCCAAGTCGGAACTCATCCGCGCCATGAGCTTCGTCTCCATACCCGGGCTGGTCGGGCCCATGGTGGGTCCGCTATTGGGCGGAGTCATCATCCACTACTTCCATTGGAGCATCATTTTCTTCGTCAACATTCCGATCGGGCTTGCCGGCTTGATACTGGTGCATCGACACCTGCCGAATTACCGGGCGCGCAGGAATTATCGTCTGGATGTCGTCGGCTTGATATTGTTCGGCTCAGGGATCGCCTTGCTTTCCTACGTACTCGAGATATTCGGTGAGCACACCTTGAGCGGGCGGGAGGTCGGGGGCCTGCTCGCGCTGTCGCTCGCCCTTCTCGGCGCCTACGGCCTGCATACCATCCGCACGCTGCACCCGCTGCTGCGTCTGGGACTGCTCCGCATTCGGAGCTTTCGCGTCGCGGTTACGGGCAACCTTTGCACGCGTCTCGGCATCGGAGGATTGCCTTTTCTTCTGCCGCTGTTATTCCAAGTGGGACTGGGCTTTACCGCCATTCAGTCCGGGCTGCTGATCATGCCGCAGGCACTGGCGGCCATGAGTCTGAAGCCGACGCTACCGCATATCTTGAGAAGATTCGGCTACCGCAGGGTGTTGATCTTCAACACCGTCATGCTCGGAGCAATGCTCATTCTGTTCGCCGGCATAGACGTCGGCTGGTCCGCGTGGGCCATCGCGCTGACGGGATTCATCTACGGCCTGTTCACGTCGACGCAATACACCAGCTTGAACACGCTGGCCTATGCCGACGTGAACGGCGAGCAGGCCAGCGACGCCAGCACCATCGCGAGCACCGTGCAGCAATTGGCCGTGAGCTTCGGCGTCGCGGCCGCGTCCCTGGCCGCCGCGCTGTTCATTCCCGATCAGCCCGGAGCCGGGGCGTCCGACATGATTCACGGCATTCATCTGGCGCTGCGCGTACTCGGCGTGCTGACGATCGTATCGACCCTCGTATTCGTCGAGCTGCGCGTGAATGACGGCGAGGCCGTGAGCAGCCACAAGGCGGATATTCCCACCGGCTGATGCGCCGTCTGACGCGCCGTCTGACGCGCCGCCGACGCAGGCTAATGACCCCTCTACTCTTTCTTGATTTCGTGTCCGCCGAATTGATTGCGCATGGCGGCCAGGAGCTTGTCGACGAATGAATCGGAATCCCGTGAGCGGAATCGCTCCAGCAACGACGCCGTGATGACGATGGCCGGCACGCCCAATTCAACGGCTTCCGAGACGGTCCAGCGACCCTCGCCGGAGTCGACCACATACGGTGCGATGCCTTGCAGCGTGGGATTCTTGTCCAACGCATCGGCGGTCAAATCCAACAGCCAGGAGCGCACCACGCTGCCGTACCGCCAGATTTCGGCGATCTGATGCAGATCGAGTTCGAACTCGCGCTTATGCTGCAGAATGGAGAAACCCTCGGCATAAGCCTGCATCAGCCCGTATTCGATGCCGTTGTGAATCATCTTGGTGTAATGGCCGGAGCCCACCGCACCGACATGGCCCCAACCCTTGTCGGGCGAGGGGGCAAGCGTTTCGAACAGCGGCCGGAGACGCTCGACCACGGCCTTCTCTCCGCCGATCATCAAGCTATAGCCCTCCGCCAATCCCCAGACGCCGCCGCTGGTTCCGGAATCGACGTAATTCAACCCGTGGGGTTTCAGCGCAGCGGCGCGTCGTTGCGTATCTCGATAATTCGAATTGCCGCCGTCGATGATGGTGTCGCCGGCCGCAAGTAGTGGCGTCAACGCGGTGATGGTGCCGTCGGTGATCGCTCCGGCCGGCACCATCAACCAAAGCACCCGCGGCGCCGTGAGTTTTGCAACCAGCGCCTCGAGCGAGACGGCGGACTGTGCGCCCTTCTCTTCTATCAGTTTGCGGGCCGCCTCCGCCGGATCGAAGCCCACGACCTGATGCCCCCCGCGCAGCAGCCGCTGCGCCATGTTCGCGCCCATTCGGCCCAATCCAATCATCGCGATTTGCATAATTTACAACCTCGTCGTGCGCACGAATTAAGCTTGAGTATATCCGGCCAAGAGCCTGTCCGAGCATTTCGCGTAAGCCGCGTGGTACGGCATCATCGACGCCGTCTAGCGCTGCAGCAAAGTAATGAACGCGGGGCTTCCCAGGGGCTCGTAGCGCCCGGTGAATTGCAGCGTTCCGTTCGACGCGTTGATGCGGAACGAGGTGATCGAGTCGCCTTTCTGATTGCAGGAGAACAACAAGTCGCCGCCCGGATCGATGGCAATGCTGCGCGGCGAATCCGCATGCACCCAGGTATCGGCAATCATGTGCAACTGGCCGTCGGCGGCAACGGCAAAAGCGCTCAAGCCGCTGTGCAGCCTGTTGGCGACGTACAGGAAATGTCCGTCCATCGTCATCCGAATCGCCGACGATAGTATGCTTCCCGCAAATTTCTGCGGCGCCGCCGAGATGGTCTGCTTGTGACGCATGCGGCCGGTCGCCCCGTCGTAGTCGTAGACGACGACCTTCGCATCATGCTCGTACAGGTTGTAGAACACCCGGCCGTTTGGATGAAAGACGAAGTGCCGCGGGGCGGAGCCCGAAGGAGCGGCAATGACGGGTGCCTCGGCCGGCAAGAGACGGCCCGCCTGCGCGTCGAAACGCCACACCAGCGTCAGATCGAGACCCGCATCATTGGCGATCACGAATTGACCGGAAGGATCGGAAGCCACCATGTGTGGATGCGGGGCGTCGTGATCGCTGTTCGCAAATTGTCCGGGCGGATCATCGACGGCGCGCGCGCGGTGGCGTGCGCCCACGCTCGGGCGCACGTCCGATGCGTCGCTCAACGCGCCGTTGGCCGCCACGGGGAACACCGCCACGGTGCCGCCGCCGAAATTCGCGGCGAAGACGAACCTTCCGGAAGGATGTACGCTGACATAGGTGGGCGCGGCGCCGGCCGAACTCACGGCGCCCAGGCGGGTGAGCCGCAGATTGTCGGCATCCACGGCATAGGACACGACGGCGCCGTTCTTCTTGCCTTCGAAATTATCGATCTCGCTGATGGCGTAGAGCCGGGTCTGACCCGGATTCAAGGCGAGCCACGAAGGATTGCGGATATCGTCCACGACCTGGATCTGGGTCAAGGCACCGGATGCGCGATCGACCCGAAAAAGATAGATGCCGCCGCCGTTGGGTGTATAGGTGCCGACATACGCATAGGACTCGGCTGCCGCGGCTCGCGGTTCCGCCGACGCGTCGGCCGATGGTCTCACAGCCAGGGCCATCGTCCCGCCGACGAACTCTCGGCGTGTGATTCCTGATCTCAGATGCTTCCTCGCGGACGCTCCCTCGCTACAACGCGCGGGAGATCACTTCCTTCATGATTTCATTGGTGCCGCCGTAGATGCGCTGCACGCGCGCATCCGCGAACATCCGGCACACCAGGTATTCATTCATGTATCCGTAGCCGCCATGCAGCTGTACGCATTCGTCGAGCACTTCCTGCTGCGTGTCGGTAACCCAATACTTCGCCATGGACGCGGTGACGGTGTCGAGCGTACCGGCCACGACCTTGGAAATGCAGTCATCCACGAACACTCGCGCGATGCGTGTCTTCGTCGAAATTTCCGCGAGCTTGAACTTCGTGTTCTGAAATTCCGCGATCGACCTGCCGAACGCCCTGCGCTCCTTGACGTAGGCGATGGTCGCGGCGACTGCGCCTTCCATGGCGGCGACGGCGGCCACGGCGATCAAGACTCGTTCGTACGGCAGATCCGCCATCAGCTGGTAGAATCCCTGGCCCTCGCTGCCGCCCAGCAGATTTGCGGCCGGCACGCGCACATCGTCGAAGAACAGTTCGGCCGTGTCCTGGGACTTCAAGCCCATTTTGTCGAGGATGCGGCCGACGCGATAGCCGTTCTGATCCTTGGTCTCCACCATCAGGATGGACGTACCTTTGGCGCCGTCGCCCGGACGCGTCTTCACCACCAGGGCGATCAATCCCGCCAGATAGCCGTTGGTAATGAAGATTTTCGACCCGTTGACGACAAAGTGGTCGCCGTCGCGCACGGCACGGGTCTTCAAACCTTGAAGATCGGAGCCGGCCGACGGTTCGGTCATGCCGATGGCGCCGATGAGCTCGCCGCTGGCCATGCGCGGTAGAAAGCGTTTCTTCTGATCCGCGGTGCCGTGATTCACCAGGTAATGCGCACAGATGCTGTGCACACCCTGCCCAAAGCCGCTCAAGCCGCGCCGTCCCAGCTCCTCGTACAGAACGGCCTCATGGCGGAAGTCGCCGCCCACGCCGCCATGCTCGGCGGCCACATCCGTGCACAACATGCCGACCGCCCCGGCCTTGCGCCAGATATCCGGACCGACATTCTTCTGTTCCCGCCAGCGCGCTTCGTTCGGCACCATCTCTGCCTCGACGAAACGCGCTGCTGCGTCGCGGAACATTCCAAGGTCTTCGTCCATCCAGGGAGAGACATAGGGGGCCGCCGCGGACGCCGGGCTGGTCGCCGCAGAGACTGTCATCAGGCCTCCGTCTTGACAGGCGCTGCCTCCGCTGGCGCTGCCGGCACCGCTGACGCATCTTGAATATCGGGCGTGTTTGCCCGGCGCTGTTGCTTCGCATCTTGGCGCGCTTTTCTCGCTGCTTCCTTCTGCTTCTTCGCATGACGGTAATTCGGCTTAGCCAACTTTCATCTCCTTGCACTTGCTCGTGTGTTCGATCTTACTCTGCCTGTACTGAAACGCGTACCGATAAGCGATGGCGGCCGCCGCCGACGATCACGCCGCGCAGCGGGGATACGTCGCCGAAGTCCCTGCCCCAGGCGATGATGATGTGGTCGGAACTCACGTGCACGTCGTTGGTCGGGTCGAGATCGATCCAGCCGAAGGGTGGACAAAACACGGATACCCAGGCGTGCGAAGCGTCCGCGCCCACATAGGCGGCGTCAGCGCCGGGCGGAGGCAAGGTGCGGAGGTAGCCGCTGACATATCGCGCCGCCAGGCCCCGCGAGCGCAGACACCCGATCATGATGTGGGCAAAATCCTGGCACACGCCCTGGCGGGCCTCGAACGCCTCGATGGCGGAGGTGCGGATCGTGGTGCTGCCGGGCGCGTATTTGAAATCCCTGTGAATCTTGTGCATCAACGACTCCGCCGCGGCCAGCACGGGACGTTTCGGCAGGAAGCAATCCGCGGCATAGTCGCTGAAAGTCTGCTTGATCCTGATGTAGCTCGATTCCATACGATACTTGCACGCTTCCAGCAGGTCCTCGCGCACCGGCCTGCCGGAGAAGGCAAGCGAGCCGCCCACCGCCTCCCACTCATCGCTGTCCTTGGGATCCGTCTCGGGCGCCGCCTGCACCTCGACGCCGGCCTCGGCAAGCACCTCGAGCCGATCATGCGGCAGATCGTATTCGAGGCGCGTGACATGATTGCCGAATGCGTCGATGTCCTCGGATCGGATTCCGGGCTGCGGCATCAGGGTGATGGTGCGCGCGTGGCAGATCTGACGCGGCGCATTGCGCGGGGTCAGATGCAGCAATTGATGCGAATGAGCGACGTCGCCGCCGTAGCTGTACACGGTTTCGTGGCGAACTCGATAGCGAACGGCGTCGCTCATGCGGCTACGGTGCGCATTTCGATGTCGATGAGCGAAAAATGCTTCAGCGACAGCCGGTCGGAGAGCCGTCCGGCGGCGCTCGCCAATGTGTCCAATTGCTGTGCAAGCGTCTCCCGCGCCCGCGCCGCCCGTGCGCTGTCGCCGTCGATCTCGGAAAGCTCCATCTGTTCGACGCCGGCCACCGCCTCGTCGATGCTGTCGTCCGGGGTGCCGCCCAATGACGCGGCGATCCGCACCAATGAATACTGCATGTGGTTCCACTGATAAGCGAGGGCGCGTGGGTTGGTCTTGTCGAACACCAGCAAGTCGATGGTGCAACCCAGCAGCGGCGATGCCAGATAGCGGGTGCGATAGGTGATGGTGCTGTCGCCGATGTCGAGCAGCCATTCCAGTTCGCTCTGCGTGGGAACACCTCCCGACTTCAGGCTTTGCCCCAGGAGTTCCGCCAGGAACTGCATCCGCTCCAAGCGCCTTCCCAACATCATGAGCCGCCATCCGTCGTCCTGCGTCATGTCGTCCAAGGCGAAGCCCGCGAGCCCGGCAAGCGACAACAGCAGCGTGTCCAGGGTCGCGCGCGGATCGCTCTTGCGCTCGGCGGCTTCTTGAAATTGCCGCTGTTGCACACTGATGGCACGCCAGTTCTCCGCGGACAACCGGCTGCGCGTCTGTGCCGCACACCATTGCAAACGCTGTAGATCGGCGCGCAGTCCCAGCGGATTCGCTTCGTCGAACACCGGCAATCCTGCATCGCCGCCCTTGGATATGGCGATGAAATGCCGGCACCTTTCGAGCGTCTGCGGCCACAGGGCCAGGTTGGTGCGTACCCCCAGCGTTGCGCGCAGCAGCCGCGCCTTGTCTTCACAGCGCTCGCTGTAACGCCCCAGCCAGAACAGATTTTCCGCCAGACGCGACGGCAGTTCATCGTGACGCGCGAGCGTCCGCGGCGCGAGTCCGCCGGCCCCGGTGTCGTCCGTCGCCTTGCGATCCGACGCCAATACCCAAACATCCTTGCTGCCGCCGCCGCGTTGCATCGAAACGATGTCGGCCGCATCGGAGGCAATGCGGGCAAGCCCCCCGGGCATCACTCGAAACCCATCCGGCGTGGCGATGGCGTAGACCCGGATCCCGAGTGCGCGCGCTGCGAATCCGTGCGCGCCGCCGGCGCGCCACACGGGCGCCTGAGAGAACGCCAGGCGCTCCTGCGCGACATAGGCGTGCGGCCTCGCAACCAGCCGCGCCACCAGGGCCGCGCGCGCCTTCGGATCCAGATCACGGCCGAAAACCGCCGCGAATTTCTGATTGGGGTACGTGGGTTTGACCACCAAGCGTTCGATGTTCTCCACCACATATTCGAGCGCCGGCTGCTCGCCGCACCACCACGTCGCGACCGACGGCAGGCGCAACTTCTCGCCCAGCAGCCGCTCGGCGGCGGCCGGTATGAACCCCATCCAAGCCGCCGACTCGAGTACGCCGCTGCCCAGCGCGTTCGCAATCACCACCTTGCCGGCGCGCACCACGGCGATGAGTCCCGGCACGCCGAGCGCCGAATCCGCGCGCAATTCGACCGGATCGCAGAAATCGTCGTCGAGTCTGCGGAAAATCGCATGCACCCGGCGTAATCCGCCGAGGGTCTTCAGGTACACCGTATCCCCGCGCACGGTCAGATCGTTGCCTTCCACCAACGGGAGCCCAAGCTGCCGCGCCAGGTAGGCATGCTCGAAATAGGTTTCATTGAACGACCCCGGCGTCAACACCACCGCGAGCGGTGCCCCGTCGTCGTGCTTGAGCCGCAGCAGGTTCTCGCGCAGCGCGCCGAAAAAACCCCCGAGAGAACGCACTCCCAGATCGCGGAGCAGATCGGGAAACACGCGCGACAGGATCTGACGATTCTCCAAGGCATAGCCCGGACCGGAGGGAGTCTGGGTTCGATCGGCGAGCGCCCACCACCGACCGTCCGCCGACCGCGAGATGTCGACCGCGTACACATGCAGCCGGCTGCCGCCAGCTGCCGTGATGCCGTGACATGGCCAGAGAAAATTCGGATGCCCGAACGGCAGCTCCGCCGGAACGGTGCCGTCCGCCAGCAAGCGCTGCGCTCCGTACAGATCCGCAAGCAACGCGTCGAATAGCCGAGCACGCTGGATCACGCCCAGCTCGATCTCGCGCCACTCCGCCGCGGTCAATAGCAGCGGCAATGGATCGAGCACCCAGGGGCGATCGCGCCCCTGGCTGTCGGCGTACACGTTGTAGGTAACGCCGTTCTCGATGATCAAGCGGCGCGTCAAATCGACGCCGCGGCGCACTCCTTCCGCACCGTCGCTCGCCAGCCGATCGATCAATGGTTGCCAATGGGCGCGCACCGCGCCCGAACCGTCCAGCAATTCGTCGTAGCGACGGGAATCGCTCAAATATGTTTCAACGCGCGCTTCGGCCATCGCTCACTTTGCGTAAATCAAGCGTGAACGGAAACTCCGGTTCAATCACCGCCGCGGCGGGCGCCATGGTTCCGGCCGTGTGACCGAGGCGGGAAAAGCGTGCCAATCGCCTGCTTTCGGCTTCGAACGAATTGACCGGGAATTTCTCGTGACTGCGTCCGCCGGGATGAACCACGTGATATTGGCATCCGCCCATCGAGCGGTTCATCCAGCTGTCGAATAAGTCGAACGTCAGCGGCGAGTGCACGCCGATGGTGGGATGCAGCGCCGCTGCCGGTTGCCACGCGCGGTAGCGGACGGCCCCCACGAATTCCCCGACCTGCCCGGTCGGCCGGAGCGGCACCGCGTAGCCGTTGCAGGTGACCAGATAGCGATTCGGCGCGAGGCCGCTGACTTTGACCTGCAGCCGCTCGACCGACCCATCCACGTAGCGCACCGTACCGCCGGCGGTACCCTCCTCGCCCATCACGTGCCAGGGCTCCAATGCCTGCCGCAATTCCAGGTGCATTCCGCGAGTCTCGAAATCCCCGTACTTCGGAAACTTGAACTCCACGTGAGGCGCAAACCATTCGGCCCGCAGTGCAAAGCCTTCGCTCTGCATGTCGGTCATCACATCGGCCAGATCCTGTTGCACGAAATACGGCATCAGGAAGCGATCGTGCAATTCGGTGCCCCAGCGGGCAAGCGTCCCGGGCGCATACGGCTTGCGCCAGAATCTCGCCACCATCGCGCGCAGGAGGAGTTGCTGGGTCAAGCTCATCCGCGCATGCGGCGGCATCTCGAAGGCACGCATTTCCAGCAGGCCCAGCCTGCCGGTCGGACCGTCGGGCGAGTACATCTTGTCGATGCAGAACTCGGCCCGGTGAGTATTGCCGGTGACGTCGATCAACAAATTGCGCAGCAGGCGATCCACCAACCATGGCGGCACGCTCTCGCCCGCCTTGGGAAACTGGCGGAATGCCAGTTCCAGTTCGTACAACGAATCGTTGCGCGCTTCGTCCACGCGCGGCGCCTGGGACGTGGGCCCTATGAACAGACCCGAAAAGAGATACGACAGCGCCGGATGGTTGTGCCAGTAGGACAGCAGGCTGCGGAGCAAGTCCGGACGCCGCAGGAAGGGCGAATCCTCCGGCGTGGCGCCGCCGAGCACCACGTGGTTGCCCCCTCCCGTGCCGGTATGCCGCCCGTCCAGCATGAATTTTTCGGTGCGCAAGCGCGTATCACGCGCGGCGTCGTAAAGAAATGTCGTGCGATCCACCATCTCGTCCCAGGTCGCCGACGGTTGCACATTGACCTCGATGACGCCCGGATCCGGCGTCACTTTGAAGTTGCCGAGGCGCGGATCGGCGGGCGGCTCATAGCCCTCGATGACGATGGGCTGGCGCAGCGCCTCCGCCGCCGCTTCGACGGCGGCGATCAATTCGAGGTAGTGATCGAGCTCGCGCGCCGGCGGCATGAAGATGTACAGGACGCCGTTGCGCGCCTGCGCGCACATCGACGTGCGTGTCAGAGCGGCGGCGGATTCCTTGAGACCGGGCTGCACATCGGCGACCACCGGTGCGCGGGACACGTCGCGCTCGCGGAACTGGCGGCGGATTTCAGTATGCGGCAATAGGGGGGAAAAGGAGCGCGAGGGATCCGGCGCATGGATGAAGGGATAATCGTTGGTGGCCGTCCACGCCTGCGAGTCCAGCGGCAGTCGATAGCCGATCGGCGAATCCCCGGGAATCAGGTAACAGCGCTCGCTGCGCAGGAACCAGTGGCCCGTCTGCCAACGGCTCTCGTCCGCCGTGTGCGCAATCGGCAACACGTGGCCGACCACTGTGTCGAGGCCCTGCTCGAAGACCTTGGCGAGACGCACACGCTCCATCGGATCCTTGAGGAAGGATTCGAACGGATCGACATTGCTCGGCAAACGTCGCTCCCGCCACAAATAATAAAACGCATCCTCGTACGCCGGAAACACGTACTTGGGATCGAAACCCAGCTGGACTGCGACTTGTGCGAGAAATCGCTGCGCCGCGGCTGCGTCAGCCCCGTAATCCTTGTTCTCGTCGGCGATCAGGGCCGGAGCCGTCCAGATGGGGTCACCGTCCTTGCGCCAAAAGCAGTTCAAAGACCAGCGCGGCAGCTGCTCCCCGGGGTACCACTTGCCCTGGCCGAAGTGCGCCAATCCGGCCGGCGCGTAGCGCTCCTTCATACGCTGGTATAGAGCGGCCGCGAGTTTGCGTTTCGCCTCACCCAACGCGGCCGTGTTCCATTCAGGGCCGTCGGGATCGTCGACCGAGACGAAAGTCGGCTCGCCGCCCATGGTCAAACGCACATCCAAGGCCTTGAGATCGGCGTCGACCGCGTGGCCCAACCCTTCGATGGAGGTCCATTCGGCATCGCTGTAAGGTTTGGTGACCCGCGGCGCCTCCCACACCCGCCGCACGCGCATGTGATGCTCGAACACCGTCTCGCATTCATCGATCGCGCCGCTGATGGGAGCTGCGGCTGAAGGTTCGGGCGTGCACGCCAGCGGTATGTGGCCCTCTCCGGCCAACAGCCCCGAGGTCGGATCCAATCCGATCCATCCCGCGCCAGGCAGATACACCTCGCACCAGGCATGCAGGTCCGTGAAGTCTTGCGCAGCACCCACGGGGCCGTCCAGCGCCTTCACGTCGGGTACGAGCTGAATGAGATAACCGGAGACGAATCGCGCGGCCAGTCCAACATGTCGAAACAACTGGACCAACAGCGCGGCGGAATCGCGGCACGAGCCGGAGCGCAGAGCCAGCGTTTCTTCCGCCAACTGAGTCCCGGGCTCGAGCCGGATCAGATACCGAATGTCGCCGGCCACGCGTCGGTTGAGTTCGACGATGAAGTCGATGGTGCGCAAGCGGTCGCGGGATACACCCGTCAAATAATTCGCAAGCAGGGGTGTGGCCGGCGATTTGACCAAGTACGGCACCAATTCGCGCCGCTCGTTGGAATCGTATTTGAAAGGAAAAGTCTCGGCGTACGGCGCGAGAAAAAAGTCGAAGGGATTGAGCACCGACATCTCGGCGACCAAGTCCACTTCAATTTTCAGTTCCCGTGTTTCGTCCGGAAAGACCAAGCGGGCCAGGTAATTCGCCTGCGGATCTTGCTGCCAGTTGATGAAATGATCCGTGGGCTCTACCTTGAGCGAATAGGCGAGTATTCGCGTGCGGCAATGCGGCGCCGGACGGAGCCGCACCACCTGCGGACTCAAGTTTACCGAGCGGTCGTAGCGGTACCGCATGACATGGTTCAGGGCAACATGGATTGACACAGCAAATCTCCGTGCGCAGGCGTGCAGAACCCACGGCTTGACATAAGGCCTCGACACGCACCATGACGGTGCGCCGCCCCCGGAGCTGTTTGACTACAAGCTCCCAAGCCCCACCGGCGCCACTTCGTGCCGCACAAGTGTACCCCGGGTTGATGCCGGCGTTGCTAAGATGCCGCAGAGCATGCCGGGTCAATCCCCAAAGTCTTGGTTGAGTTCCGCCGGGTGGGGCCTCGCGATCCTGTCCTTCATCAATCTGTTCAATTACCTGGACCGATTCTTGGTGCCGGCTCTGTTCGAGAGCCTGAAGCATTCTGAACTCCGGTTGACGGACGCCCAGCTCGGATCGCTGATGTCGGGGTTCTTGGCGGTCTACACATTGGCGGCCCCCGTGTTCGGCGCCCTGGGCGATCGTCGGTCCAGGCCGAGACTGATCGCGTTCGGCGTCGGTTTTTGGAGCCTCGCGACGGCATTGTCGGGATTGGCGGGAAGTTATTTCGCCCTTCTGGCGGCGCGTGCATCCGTAGGGATCGGCGAGGCAGCTTACGCGACCATCGCCCCCAGCCTGCTGTCCGATTATTTTCCCGTCGACAGGCGCGGGCGCGTGATGGCCATTTTCTTCTGCGCCATTCCCGTGGGCTCCGCCCTGGGGTACGTGGTCGGCGGATTGATGAATGTGCATTTCGGCTGGCGGCCGGCATTCTTCGTTGCCGGCATCCCCGGTTTGGCGCTGGCCGTCCTGTGCCTGTGGCTGCGCGACCCGCCTCGCGGCAGCCAGGATCAGGCGCCGTCCGCGCGTGGCTCGGCGCGGGCCGCGAGCCTCGGCACCGATATCAGAACGACGTATCTGCGCCTGCTGCGCAACCGGCCCTACGTGTTCACCGTGCTGGGATACGCCGCGTATACCTTCGCGCTGGGGGGCCTCGCCTCCTGGATGCCGGCGTTTCTCGAGCGAGTCCGCGGTATGTCGCCGGACAAGGCAACCGTGCAGTTCGGTGAGATCGTCGTCATCACCGGATTCGTGGGCACCTTCGTCGGCGGATGGCTCGGGGACTACTGTGCTAAGTACTCGAAGCAGGCGTATCTGCTGGTGTCTGCGATCGCCACTCTGGTCGCGGCGCCCTTTGTCTGGTTTGCGCTCACCGCAGCCTCATCGACCGAGTACATCGTGTGCATGGTCATTGCTCAGTTGCTGATGTTTTTATCGACAGGACCCATCAACGCCTGCATCGTGAACATCGTGGCGCCCAATCAACGCGCCACCGCCGTGGCGCTCTCGGTTTTTACGATCCATCTGCTGGGCGATGCGATATCGCCGCTCCTGATCGGCGCGGTATCCGATGCCTCGTCGCTGGCGCAGGGGTTGAAAATCGTGCCGGTGGCGGTCGTTGTCTCGGGACTGCTCTGGGGATGGGCGGTGCGCGAACAGGCGAAGGTCAAAATGGCGCAGTGAGCATCGAGCGGGCGATCACTATCGACCGAGTGGTCGTTCTCCAGCGCGCAGTCACTATCAGCCGGGCGGCGGTGTCTATTTATTCAATGACGTTCTGACGTCACACGGCGTGACGCCAGAACGTCATGGTTTTATTAAGGCACCTGCTCGGGCGGCCCCACGTCATTCATTGCCGGCCCGAACGTCGAACCCAGCCGTGACGGTCTGTCCACCGCTGAAGAGCAGGGTCACCATGACTTGATCGCCGGGTTGCAGCGATCGCTTCGGCCGCATCAACATGAGGTGGTAACCGCCGGCAGCGAAGCGAACGGATGCCTGCGGCTTTACCGCGATCGAATCGACAGCCGTCATGTCGCTCATGCCGTTCTTGTTGACCGTGCGGTGAAAGCTGACGTCGCCGTAATCCGGACTGCTCGCGCCGAGCAATACCCGCTCCGTCATTCCCGTATTGGTCAGCGTCATGTATCCGGCACCCGGTAAATTCGCCGGCAGCCAGCGAATCCACGCGTCCTCGACCTTGAGGTCGCCCGCAGCACGCGCGGACATGCTCACCACGAGCAGCAAGGCCATCGACGACCACTTGCGAGCGCCCTTAGAACGCATAACTCGCGCCGACGCTGAATGTGTAGCGCGGGAAGAGCTGATACCCCACCAGATCGCTGTAGACGGGAAACTGCGCAAAGCCATACGCGTGCAAGTTGCCCGCGACCTTTACGGTCAGGCCCGGGCTCACGTAAGCCACATACCCCGCGGTGGAATAGACGTCGGCTAGAGCACCTTGGTCGACACTCTTATGAAGTAAATTCATCTGCAGTTGCGGTACCCATTTTGGATTGGCCGCGTAGCGCACGCCAAAACTCACGGTTGTGGAGTTTCCGGGTCGAAAGTCATTACCCGGTTGATCTTGTTTACTCTTGACCGCACTTTGAAATTGACCGGTGGCGAAGAGATCGAAGTCTCGGCCGATGGCCTGATAGTAATAGGCACCCACGATGATGTCCGTGCTGCCCGTGCCCGGCTGCAAACTGGCATCCAAAGGTTCGCCCTCCAGCGGCCCGCTGTTGAATTTCACGTCGGTGCCGTAGCGTCCCGTGGGGAGCTTCACACCCAATTGCAGTCCGAGGTTGTGGGTCGGCAGAAATCCCTGGTAACTGCCGATGAACTTGATGTCACCGAGACTCGAACTTCGCGAATAGCTCAGAGCTGAGAGCGGTTGGGTGGAGTCAAAGTCCCCGTAGGTGGAATGCGTGCGAGCAACATAGGGCACCCGCAAGGCGATATTCCAGTCGGCATTGGGGTTGTAGTCGAGACCCACGGTGTAATACCGATTGAGAGTGTCGCGCTCGAGCTCATTGCCATCCGGAACACCGGATATCGTATGAGTTCCACTTCGCAGCTGATCTTGATGGATGTAGTCGTACTCAAAACTGAGCCGAAAGCCGGGCTCGGCGAAGTACCCCATGGCCGCGTCGGAATTCAAGGTACACCCACAGGTTGCACACGCCCACGACGTCAATGGGGCAATGGATAAACAGGCGACCGCCAAGTTCAGGCGGCTGGAAAACAGTTTCATCACGGACTCCCGCGCTCATCGTCGCAAGCGCTTCAAACCAGAATTGAACCGACCTTCCTTGTGCGGCCTCCAACGAGCCCGCACGCGGTCAGTCGTCGACCCTCAATTCAGACGAGGGCGGGGGGTCCGCGAGGCTGGTGCGCACGCGCGAGCCGTGCGCCGATGTGGAAGGATTCGAATTGGACGCCTTCGAGAGACGTCACCTGGCCCGAAGGCTGGAAAACGACGAGCTGGGAAGCCGGTCCGGCGGCCGGAGCGCTGCCGAACGGGCAGTTCTCGAAATGTTTATGCGTTTCCGCATGGTGGTGATGGTCATGGTGGGCCGCCATGGCCGGGGGGCTCGGCATCGGGGCTGCCGACGGACACAGTTCCAAAAGGAACGGCGTCCCGCTGGCCGGCATGAAACCGACGGGCACATATGCCCGTAGCATCAACATTGCCAGCAGAATGCCGGTCAATATGTCGTATCGCTTACGGTTGAGCGCAGCTCGTTTCATGATTGCCCGCCTAAGATGCCAGACGGTATTCCCGCGCACCAGTGGGGAAACTACGAAGTGCGACCGGAGCACCGCCGGCACGGCAATTCAGCGCATTGCAGCAAAGTGTCGCCTCGCCGGCGGCATCGCAGCGTCGCCGCTCGGGGCCGCTAGGGGCGGCGGGCGCGGTCCACTTCCGCAAAAGACTCGTCGAAATCCCGACGAGTCATCATGTCCTCGATGTCGGCGGTCAATTTACGCTGCCAGTTTGGATATTCCCGATCGGTGCCCGGAACGTTGACCGGATCGACCATCCCCAGCAGATCCTCGATCTGCAGTGCCACGAGCAGGCTGTGCGAGCGGGCAAGATACACATGCAAGGCGTTCGCGAGTTCTGCGGTGAAGGGCTCCGATGGTGTTGCGGGCGCCACGGGTTGCAACCCCCCTTCCCGCAGGGCCACGAGCAGGGCGGTTCGGTCCTGGTCTCGCTCGCGCATCACGTCGTTCTGGATGTCCATGCTGGGGTACAAATTCAGCCGGCGTCGCAGCTCGATGTCCCGCGCCTCCCAATAACTGCGCAACGTCGGCATATCATGGGTGGTGACCGTCCCCAGCGCTCGCGGCACGAATTCATCCGGTCGCCTGAAGCGGCCCGCATCCTTTTCGAACAGCAGCACTTTGTAATGGTAGAGGCCGAATTCAGGCATGGCGCGACGCATCTCGTCCGGGACCACGCCCAAATCCTCGCCCACCACCAGGCAGGCCGCGCGCGCGCTCTCGAGCGCAAGCACCGTGAGCAATTGCTCCAGAGGATAGTGAACATAGGCGCCTTCGGTCGGGGACTCCCCCGCCGGCACCCACCACAGACGGCACAGCGACATCACATGATCAAGACGCAGGGCACCGTAATAACGCATGTTGTTGCGGATCAACTGCACGAACCCCTGCATCCGCTGCCTTTCCATCACGAAGGGATCCTGCGGCGGAATGCCCCAACCCTGCCCTCGCAGAGCAAGCGGATCCGGTGGAGCGCCGATCTCCGCGCCCATGCGGTAGCTGGTTTGATCCACCCATGTCTCGGACCCGGACGGATTCGAGCCGACCGCATAATCACCATACAAACCGATGGGCATGCCGAGTTCGCGCGCCAAGGCCTGGGCGCTCAGCAGTTGATCGTGCGCCAGCCACTGCAGATACAGATAGAACTCCACCTGCAGCGGATGAGCGGCCGCGAACCCGCATGCGGCAGGACCGTTCACGTCGCGGTATTCTTCGGGCCAACTCAACCAACCCGACGCAGTCCCCAGCGTCGCACGAAAGTGCTGGTCCAACGCGTCGAAGCGTGCGTGAGCTTGCAGCAACGCTCCGCCGCCGGCGACGAACGCGCGAAATCGCTGGCCACGATCAGTCGCCGGAATCATGTGGTGATCGCGAAAATGATGGAACAGCAGTTCGAGGATCTCGAACTTCGCATCGGCGACGCCGCGATAGTCGACCAAGCTTGCCGAGCGCAATCCATGCAGGCGCTCCAGGAATTGCGGCTCATCAACCGCCGCCCGCGCCCGCGAGCACTCGGAGAATTCGGGCACCAACGGAATCGCGATGTACATGATATTGAGGAAGTGCCGGCTCGACGCACTGTACGGGCTCGACCGCAGGGGATCCGCCGGGGCCAGCGCGTGGAGGGGATTTAAGCCGATGAAGCCGGCGCCGCGGGGCGCCACCCAACGGATCAAGGACTTCAGGTCGCCGAAATCCCCAATGCCCCAGTTGTCCCTGGAGCGCACGGTATACAGTTGCACGGCGATGCCCCACAGGCGGCGGCCGGATACGATCGCGAGGGGTTCAAAGCACTCGGGCGGCGAAACCACCAGTGAGCAGCGAGTCACGACGTTCGCAAGCTTGACTTCCAATTCGTGATAGCCGGGCGGTAAGACCGCCGGTAACTCCAGGCGCCGGCGGGTGATCCACGCTCCATCGACCTCGCCTCGCCAGATTTCCGGGCAAGCAGCCGTCGAGACCACGCCCTCGCAATGGCTGCCGTCCTCCAGATTGACCGTCCAGATGAGGCTTGCGCCGAATTCCCGTGCCGGAATGTTGAGATCGATACCGGCACGGCCGCCCCGTGAGGAGGCTATGGGCGGCAATAATCGCCGGAATCGCGCGATCTCCGCCTCTCGGAGATCGGCCGCGAGGGCCGCTGGATCGTCCACGGCGCACCCCATGGCGCGCAGGATGTCGGTCTTGGTCTTGAGGCTGAAGTAACGTAGATCGCCGCGATAATCGTGGTAGGCGTCGCCGATGCCCCGCAGTCGCGCCAGTTTTTCGACCAATGTCGGATCCACTGTATCAACACTCCAATAGCGCGGCGCTGTTTGCGACCAGCGAATAATGATTCGGAAAGCCCAACGTCCGTATCTCGGCGTGCTCGCGTCCGGTGTCGAATCGGCAGACCCAGGCCAAACCCGCCGCCGCTGCGGGGACGTTGAAATCCACCGGCAAATCGCCGGCGTTGAGCAGGAACAGCAAGTGGTGGGCCGAGTTGTTGCGATTGCCGAACAAGACACCCAGCGTCCGCAGATTGCCGTCCTGCCAGTCATTCTGGGTCATTTCCCCGCCGCGCAAATGCAACCAGCTCACATCTTTGACTCCGGTACGAGAGGCAGTTCCCTTGAGAAATGTCTCGCGCCGCAGTTCCGCATGCTGACGGCGCAGTTTCGTGAGCAGGCGCACGAATTGGACCAGGTCCCGATTGGCGCTGCAAAGCGACCAATCGACCCATGACGTCTCGTTGTCCTGGCAGTACGCATTGTTGTTGCCCTTCTGGGTTCGGGCGAACTCATCGCCCGCCTGCAGCATGGGCACGCCTTGCGAGAGAACCAGCGTTGCCAGCATGTTTCGTATCTGCCGCATGCGCAAGGCATTGACGGCGGCATCCTCCGTGGGCCCTTCGACACCGCAATTCCAACTCAAGTTGTTGCTGGTGCCGTCGGCGTTGTTTTCGAGGTTCGCCTCGTTGTGCCTGTCGTTGTAGGACACCAGGTCGCGAAGCGTGAAGCCGTCGTGCGCCGTCACGAAATTGATGTTGGCCGTGGGCTTTCGGCCGTTGTGCCGGAATAGATCGCTGGAGCCGGCGAATCGTTCGGCCAGTTCACCTATTCGTCCGACATCGCGCCGCCAGAACGACCGCACCGTGTCGCGATAGCGGTCGTTCCATTCCGACCAGCCTGCGGGGAATCTGCCGAGTTGGTAGCCGCCCCAGCCCACATCCCAGGGTTCAGCGATCAGCTTGACGCGATCCAGGGCGGGTTCCGCGCGGACCGCCGCGAACAAGGCGGAATGCTCGTTGAAGCCGCCGGCATCTCGCCCCAGCACCGTGGCCAGATCGAAACGAAAACCGTCGACGTGCATCTCTTCCGCCCAGTACTTGAGGCAATCGACCACCAACTCACGGACTTGGCGGTGTTCGCAGTTGACCGTGTTGCCCGTACCCGTGACGTTATCGTAGAGGCGTTTATCGGCCAGCAGCCGGTAGTAGACGGAATTATCGATTCCCTTCAAGTTGAGGAGCGGGCCGCCTTCGTTTCCTTCCGCCGTATGGTTGAAGACGACGTCGAGTATGACCTCGAGCCCCGCGGCATGCACCGCCTTGACCATGGTCTTGAATTCGACCACGGCATTCTCGACCGCGAACTCATTGGCCGGGGAGAACCATGCGACCGAGTTGTAGCCCCAATAATTCGTCAGACCTCGCTCGCGCAAGAACGGTTCGGTGACGAAGGACTGGCAGGGAAGCAGCTCCACCGCAGTCACGCCGATGGATTTCAGATGATCGAGCACGGGCGGAGCCGTCAAGCCGAGGTATTTCCCGCGCCACGGCTGCGGGACGTCGGGATGCAAGTGCGTGTATCCCTTCGTATGCAGTTCATAGATCACCGTATCGCGCCAGGGTATCGCCGGCGGCCGATCACCGTCCCAGTCGAAATGCCCGTCGACGACCCGTGACCGCAACGGCGTGGTGAACGACAGCTCGCGCGCATAGGGATCGATCAGCGCGACGGAAGGGTCGAAACGGTGTCCTCGCTCCGGGTCGTTCGGGCCATGCACGTAGAACGCGTAATGCGCACCCGGACCCACACGCCGTGCCGACAGGGATCCATGCCAGACGTCGCCGGTTCGCGCGGGCAAGTCGTAGCGTACCGATTCCGCACCGCTCACGGCGTCGAATAGCGCCACCTCGACGCGCGTGGCGCCGCTCGAGAACAGCGCAAAATTGACGCCACGCTTGCTCCATGTGGCGCCCAAGGGTCGTGGTAAACCCTCTTGAATTGACTTCACTGACACCGGTCCGTATCGAAATCCGTGATATGAGTGTCGGTCAATTTGTCGTTCGTCGTACCAATCGAGTGCGCGCTACAGGTTAGTATAATGGGGGGAGTTCGGGTTGGGTGCATAACCTCACATTGTGGAGCTGACGTTGGCCATTTCAAACTTGGGCGTAGGTGTGGATGTGGGCGGTTCATCGATCAAGTGCGCGCTGATCGACTTGGACACCGGGGCGTTCATGAGCGAGCGGTTCAGCACGCCCACACCGGCCCAAGATTCCACCGACAAGTTGATGACCGCGCTTGCCCAGGTTGTCGAGAAGATTCCCGGCGAGCATCCGGTCGGGTTGGCGTTTCCGAGCGTCATCATCGGGGGTACGGTGCGCACCGCGGCGAATCTGAACAAGGCGTGGATCGGTCAACCCTTGGCCAATCTCGCCTGTGCGCGGCTGAACCGGCAGGTGGTTGCCATCAACGACGCCGACGCAGCCGGCCTCGCTGAACTGCAGTACGGCGCCGCGCGGGGTGTGGCAGGAACCGTTCTGCTGCTCACCCTCGGAACCGGCATTGGAAGCGCCCTGTTCGTCGACGGACGGCTCGTACCGAACACCGAATTCGGGCATCTCGAGGTGCGCGGCAAAGAAGCCGAACTTCGCGCTTCCGGGCGGGCCAAAGTGGAAAACATCCTGAACTGGGACGAATGGGCGGTGGAACTGAATCTTGTCTTGAACGAAATGCACGCACTGCTGTGGCCGGACCTCATCGTCCTATGCGGAGGCATCACCGAAGAGCCGGAAAAATTCATGACAAAACTGCATTGCGATACGGCCATCCGTATCGGCGCACTGCGTTCCGAGGCCGGCATCGTGGGTGCAGCCTTGGCGACTTCATTGAGGCCCGGGCCACGACTCATAAAACCGGGCCACGCCTCCTAGAATGAGTGACGACGCGTGCTCAAAGCCGTTCAGATCGTCGGTTTGAGCTTGGCACTCGCCGCCTGTGCCACGGCGCCCGGTTCCCGGCCTGCCGCTGATGGGGCGACCGGCGATCGGCGGAGCCGGATCGTCGACGGCGCCGAAGCCATGCTCGGCCAACCATACCGGTGGGGCGGCGCCGCGCCCGGCGGATTCGACTGCAGCGGCCTCGTGGTCTACGCCATGGGCGGCGCCGGCATTCGATTGCCGCGAACCGCGCAGGAACAGATGCGGGCGGGCGCGCCGATCGCGCGCCGCTCATTGAAGCCGGGCGACTTGGTTTTCATGCATCTCGCGCACAAGGATCTGCACGTCGGAATTGCAATCGACAACGAGCGATTTGTTCATGCGCCTTCCGCCGGCGGATACGTCCGGATCGATTCGCTCGCATCGCCGCGGTATGCGCACGCCTTTTTGACCGCGCGGCGAATCGTCGATGACTAGGAGCCTGTCTGAGTATTCTACGTGGCCGCGACCGCGGCAGATTTCCCCTCAGGCAAGGCGGAGCCGACGAGGTTGGGTAGTGACCCAATAAGGAGGCGACAACGCCGCATGAGGGGAAATCTGCCCGGTCCCGAAGGGTTGGCAAGGAGAGGGGCGTCTGCGGCGTTGCACGGCTTGTCGATAGTATCCACTATGGACCGCGCCGCGCGCCTTGCATCCGCTCCCTCTCCTTGCCAACGCGGCTCACGTAGAATACTCAGACAGGCTTCTGAGCTTCGCCGCCCGCGCGCCCCGTCGGCGCCACTCCCCTCCATTAAGCCGACGGACTCATCCAGTAACCGCGGTATCGCTGCTCACCGCCGCGAACTGCAGCGAGGCGAGCCGGGCGTACAACGGACTCTGCACCAGGAGTTCCGCGTGGGTTCCCACGGCAATCTTGTGCCCGTGATCCATCACGACGATGCGATTCGCCTTGAGGACGGTGGCGAGGCGGTGCGCGATGATGATGGTGGTGCGTCCCTGCATGAGCTTCTCGAGTGCTTCCTGCACCAGGCGCTCCGACTCCGCATCCAGCGAACTCGTCGCCTCGTCGAGCAACAATATGGGCGGATCTTTCAGGATGGCTCTGGCGAGCGCGATACGCTGACGTTGTCCGCCCGACAGGCGGGTACCGCGCTCGCCGAGGAACGTATCGTAGCCCTGCGGCAACTTGCGTAGGAATTCGTCCGCGGCGGCGGCAACTGCGGCGGCCTCGATCTCGGCATCCGTGGCGTTCGGCTTGCCGTAACGGATGTTCTCGCGCGCGCTCGCGCCGAACAGCACGGTGTCCTGCGGCACCAAGCCGATTTGACGGCGAATGTCTTCCGGACGCAGATCTGCGAGCCGTCGGTCATCGATCATGACCCGACCGGAATCCGGGTCGTAGAAGCGCAGCAACAGCTGAAACGTGGTGCTCTTGCCGGCCCCCGACGGTCCCACGAAAGCGATGGTCTCTCCCGGCGCCACATCGAGACTGAAATTGGCGAGCGCGGCGCTATCGGGTCGCGATGGGTAATGAAACGTGACATTCTCGAAACGCACGACGCCGGTAATTCGAGCCGGTAGATCGATGGGGTGCGGCGGCGCGCTGATGGTCGGCCGCGCATGCAACAGTTCGCTCAGACGCTCCATGGCGCCGGCTGCCCGTTGCATCTCGGCCCACATTTCAGTGAGCGCGGCGGCGGAACTGCCGACGAAGCCGGTGTAGAGCAGAAACTGCAAGAGCTGCCCTCCCGTCATCGTGCCGGCGAGAACTTGGTGCAAAGCCAGCCACAAGACAAACGTAATGCCCGCAAAGACCAGGGTGATGCCGACCGCCGTGAGCGCCGCGCGCACGCGCGTGCGGCGTACCGCGGTGACGAAGCTGTCCTCGACCGCCTTACCGTACCGTTCGCTCTGCAGGTCTTCCAGGGTGAATGCCTGGACCGTCTGGATCGCGTTCAATGTCTCGCCCGCGAGGCCGCTGGTGTCGGCAATCCGATCCTGGGACGCGCGTGACAATCCGCGAACTCGCCTGCCAATGACGATGAGAGGGACGACCACCACGGGAATCAGCACCAGCATGATGCCCATGAGCGTCGCGCTGGTGAGCCCGAGCATGACGAGCCCGCCGATCAAGCTCAATGACGACCGCAAAATAATCGACAAATTGACGCCGGAGATGGCTTGCACCAGGGTGGTATCGGTCGTCAAACGCGACAACACTTCACCGACCCGGGTGGTCTCGAAGAACAGCGGATCCATGCGCACGACTCGCCGGTAAACGGCCGAACGCAGGTCCGCCACCACGCGTTCGCCCAGCCACGTCACCAGATAGAAGCGCAGCGCGGCAAAGACGCCGAATATTAGCGATGCAGCCAGGAATCCGATGAGATATCCATTCAGGGTACTGGCGTCCTTGGCGGCAACGACATGGTCGATGAGCTGACGCAGCGCCACGGGCAACGCCAGCATGGCGACCGTTGCCATCAGCAACGCACCCAAAGCGGCTACCATCATTCCCCGGTAGGGCCGGAGGAACGGCAGCAGCGCGCGCAACGGATTCAACGATTTGGAGCGGGGACGGTCGGCCGTGGCATTCATGTTCACATGATCCCATAAGTTGCACGGTATGACGCTGTCGGCGACCGCAGCGCAAGTGGTTGCAGCCGACCGACCGGATCGATTGTTGCTTGCCCGCTACGTCGGAAGTAGATCATCCCGTCAAGATTGCCTTTCGGACCGCCGGTGGTTATCGTGCAATCTTACCGGATATTCTAGTCCAAGCCGCGAGGCGGCGACGAACAAACACAATTGGGGATGTTGATGAGTACACGTGTCGAGTTTTCGACGTTGCATTTGAGCCACGGCCATCGAGGACTTGCTGCGGAAATCGTGGTGACCGCAACCCGTCACGCGGAAGGCCTCAGCGGTTCGCGCTCGCTATGTATGCTTGCCTCGCACGCGGTACACGCTGCTGAACCGCGCACCGGCGACGATGCCGAAGTCGCCGGGCGCATATTGCATCAACCAGTCGCCGGCGGCACCGGACAGCAGATCGCCGCCGGCGGTGCGGGCCACGCTGAACGGAACCGCCATGCGTTTCGCTCGCACCGCTGCCGGCAGGTTGCGGTAACGACCGGAGTGACCTGCCCGCGTCGGCGGTTCAGCGCGGTACTTTGCATCGAATCGGGTGCGCGATACGCACCAGCGATCGGCCGTTGAGCCCGTGAGCAGGGCATCCCCGGCCGCATATCGATTGGTCCCCACCGCGCTTTCCAGAGCGCCGGAGGCAACGGCGAATTCGACCGTCACCAATTCATCCTTGACGGCCCACACGGCCTCGGGATCTTCATTCAGGTTGGGGGAGTCAATGTGTTGCAGTACGTGCATACCCGTAGCATGACGCAATTAAAGGGACATACAACAATCTCGCCGCACCCGGGCGCCGCGGCGTGGTTGCAAGCATTTTTCCGCGATGTTACTGTCGATCTCGAGTTATCTGACCATATAACTACTGATGGGGATGCAATGTTAGCCACCCAACCGAGCCTTCGCGATCGGATCCTTCCCTGTGAGCGGAACACCCGCACCCTCGGCCGGTATTTGAGCAGCATGATCTACGCCGCGGCGTTCCTCGCCGCGACCGCCGGTGCCGTCGATGCGGGCAGCGCGGAACCCGCCAGCACGGCGAACAGCGGACTGGAAGAGATCGTCGTCACGGCCACGCGGCGCGAAGAAAGCATCAACCGGGTGCCCATCAGCGTCAGCGCATTCAGCCAGGATATGATCGATCAAAGGGGGGTCAAAGACTTCCAGGATGTCGTACGCTTCACGCCCGGCGTGTCGATCGACAACACCGGGACCAACGCGATTTCGATCCGCGGCATTTCCTCGTCCGGCGGCGCCGGCACCACCGGAATCTACATCGACGATTCTCCCATCCAGATGCGCGCGCTCGGCTTCAATCCGGACGACACCCTCCCGAAGACCTTCGACCTGGATCGCGTGGAAGTGCTGCGCGGGCCGCAAGGAACGCTGTTCGGGGCGGGGTCCGAGGGCGGCACGGTGCGCTATATCATGACGCAGCCCAGCGTGACCAAGGAGTCAACCTACGTCCGCAGCGAAGTGTCCATGACCCGTGGCGGCGAGCCCAGCTACGAGGCGGGCATCGCGCATGGCGGTCCCATCATCAATGATGTGCTGGGTTATCGCGCCAGCATCTGGTACCGCTACGACGGCGGCTGGATCGACCGCATCGACCCCACGACGCTGCAGACCGTCGACAAGAATGCAAACCATGCCAACACGGTGGCGGCACGATTGGCGTTTCTGATTCAGCCGCAAGACGGCCTGCGGATCACGCCCAGCGTCATGTTCCAAAATTCCCGCAAGCACGATTTTTCGACGTACTGGCCGGCGTACACCGATGTGAGCAGCGGTAATTTCAAAAATGGCACTCCGGAACGCCTGCCGGATCCCGACCGGTACTACCTTCCTGCGCTCAAGATCGAGGCCGATCTGGGACCTGTGGAATTCATTTCCAACAGTTCTTATTACAATCGTCTCGAGCATACGGCTTATCAGGGCACCGGCTACGATCTGGCGTACTTTCAGTCGATCGGGTGGGCGGGCTCGGGCTACGGCTTCGACGCGAACGGCAATGACGTCGGCCTGCCCTGCGCACACTCGACCGCGCCTCCGGGCGGGCAATGCTCCTGGTATCCGCTGCTGGACGCCAAGGGCGTGCACCTGCCGCCGGGCTTCGCCGGCTATGCCACGCCGAACCTCATGACCAATGCCCAGGAATCCTACACGCAGGAATTCCGGCTGCAATCGGCGGACGCCGCCAGCCCGTTCAAGTGGACGGTGGGTGCCTTCTGGACGCTCGCGAAGGAATCCAGCATCGAGGAACTGCGGGATCCGCAGATCAATCAGTTCTTCAATGCGTTATTTGGCGAGGACGCCTTCGCGGTATACTCCGGCGCGAACGGCACACCAACCGCACCCTGGTACAACTGCCCCAGCTACGCGTCGCCCCAGAACTCGCCGCAATCCTTTCCGAACTGCGACATCTATTACAACAACATCAAGAGCTACGATCGCCAGCTTGCCGGCTTCGGCGAGGTCAGCTACAACGTCACCGATCAGTTGAAGCTCACCGCCGGCGGCCGTTACGCCAAAATGTCCTTCGACCTGAATCACCACGGCGACGGCTTCGAGAACTTCGGCCCAGACTACGCGACCGGAACCTATCACGAGAACGCCTTCACTCCGAAACTTGGCGCATCGTTCCAGCTGGACCCGGAGAATCTCTTCTATGCGACGTATGCCAAGGGCTTTCGACCCGGCGGCGTGAACGCGCCGCTCGCGTCGATTTGCCAGCCCTACCTGATCGCCGAAGGCTATCCCAGCGGTGAATCGCCGTTGAATTATAAATCGGACACCACCCAGAGCTACGAGATCGGGTCGAAGAACCTGATCGCCAATCGGTTACGGATCGCCACGAGCCTCTATTACATCAAGTGGAACGGTATCCAGCAGAACGTATACGTGGGCGGCTGCGGACTGCAGTTCACGGACAACCTCGGCACCGCGGTGGCCTGGGGCGGCGATGTACAGGGCGAATTGGTATTGGGAGGCGGCTTCTCGTTCGAGGCTGCCGCCGGCTACACCAGCGCGCGCTTCACGAAAGATTCGAAGGGCTTGTTGGCGATGAAGGGCGATGCGATCTCCGGCGAAGCGGCGATCAACTATGCACCGGGCACGAATCCGCCTTGGACCGTGACCGTCGGCCCGCAATACGCCTTCAAAGCGATGGGACGCGATGCCTTCATCCGCCTGGATTGGGAGTACACCAGCCGCAATCCCTGGCTCGCGCCGGTCCAGGACCCGAATTCCGTTCAGTACAATCCGAACTCATACACGCTGTCGTCGACGAAATTCGCGTCATTGCGAAGCGGCGTGACCGTCAACAATCTGCAGCTGGCGGCGTTCGTGGACAATCTCTTCGATTCGCGCACGACGACGAACTATGCGGAAGTCCAACCGGATTCGAGCAATCCGAATTTCGATCAGTCGCTGCCGCAATCGGTTCAGCACAATAACTTCACGTTCCGTCCGCGCACCATCGGACTGACGTTTACCTATCGGCAGTGAGGACCCGTCGGCGTTGAGGACGCGGCCGAGGATTGCTGCGGCGGGCTAGGCCACTGCGCGAGCCGACTCCCGGCCGCAGGCATCGCGCACCGCCTCGGAAAGCATCGTCAAGCCCTCGTCCAATACCGCATCCGGAATGGTGAGAGGCGCGAGCAGCCGCACCACGTTGGCCGACGTCCCGCACGACAGCAGAATCAAACCCCGCTTTTCGGCATGCGCCAGGATGGAGGCCGTCAGGTCCGCATCGGGCTCTTTGGTCTTCGCATCCTTCACCAGCTCGAAGGCCACCATTGCACCCAGCCCGCGCACGTCGCCGATGCAGGGAAGCTGCTTGGCGAGGGCCTCGAGATGATTCCGCATGCGTTGCCCGACACGCGCCGCCCTGGCGCAAAGTTCCTCCGCCTCGACGACGTCCAGCACGGCATGTGCGGCCGCGACGCTGATGGGATTGCCGCCATAGGTTCCACCCAGCCCGCCCGGATGCGCCGCATCCATGATCGCCGCTCGCCCCGTCACCGCCGACAGCGGGAACCCGCCGCCCAAGCCCTTGGCGAGGGTGATGAGATCGGGTACCACACCCGAGTGGTCGATCGAGAACATCTTGCCGGTGCGTGCAATGCCGCCTTGAACTTCGTCAGCGATCAGCACGATGCCATGCTCATCGCAGAGTCGCCGCAAGGCGCGTAGGAAATCGAACGGCGCAATATTGAAACCGCCCTCGCCTTGCACGGGCTCGACGATCACAGCAGCAACCGATTTGGGATCGACGTCCGCGTGAAACAGGCGGTCTATGTCGGCGAGCGCCTGTTCGGTCGTAACACCATGATAAGATTGCGGAAATTCGGCATGATAGATTTCGGCTGGAAACGGCCCGAAACCGCGCTTGTACGGCATGACCTTGCCCGTCAGCCCCATGGTCATATGCGTTCGACCATGGAAGCCACCCGAGAACGCGACCACTGCCGACCGCTTGGTGTGGTAGCGAGCAATCTTGATCGCATTTTCCACGGCTTCGGCACCGGAACTCAGAAACAAGGTCTTCTTGGAAAAATCGCCGGGCGCGAGCGCATTGAGCCGCTCCGCTAGCCTGACATAGGACTCGTAGGGCGCCACGTGAAAGCAGGTGTGGGTGAAAGCTTGCGCCTGTTCGGCGACCGCCGCCATGATCTTGGGATGCCGATGTCCGGTGTTGAGCACTGCAATGCCGGCTGCGAAATCGATATAGCGCCGACCATCAACGTCCCACAATTCCGAGTTCTCGGCCTTCGCTACGTAGATACCCCTGGTGCCGACGCCGTTGGGCACGGCAGCGGACTTGCGGGCCTTCAGATCGCTAGATGTCGCCATTGCGGAACTCCCTTGAAAGTGGTGCGGCCAAGCCACAGAACGGTACCACTCGCTGGGATTTTCAGCAAAATTGGGCCTCGGCCCCGCAGAGTCTCGCGGCGGATCAGCCCGTGCTGAGCTTGTTGCGCAATTCCGTGCTGCCGCCGACCAGCCAGTTCGACGCCTGCGAGGCGCCCTGGGTGAACCAGTCTCGGCTGGACTTCACCGCTTCCAATACCTTCGGGTAGCTGGCGGCGTTCTGGAGGGCGCTCAAGTAACTGCCCCAATCGCGTCGATTGAGGAACGCATGCTTCAGTTCAGTATCGTCTTGCATCGCAGAATCCTCGGTATCATCAAGAACGTCGAGAAAGCAGATAACCGACAGTCAACCCCAGCGCCGCCACCAAACCTACCGCGCTCCAGGGGTTATCACGAAGGGCGTAGTTCGCGTTTTCCACAGCCTGGCGCGCTTTCTTCAAAAAAGGCCGGGATGCTTCCACCGTCTCGCGAAACTTAGGATCGGCTATCGCGACGCGCCGGGCCTGCGCGTTCGCGCCGAGTCCTCCGACGTGGAGGTCTTTCTTCTCCGAGAACGCACTGTTTCGCACCGCTATCATCTCAACGTCTCCTTCGAACGTAGAACCTACCTCACTATGCATCTGCCTTACCGCCTCGAGCAGTCGGCGCGAGGCCGCAAGCCTCGTAGGACTTCGCTCACCGGGGATTATTGACAAATCGAACCGAAAGTGCGAACTGTCGCGGAGTCGCGACGACGCAACGTGGCCCACGCACCGCGAGCACAACGTCTCGCGGCGATCGCGCGTTTCTCAGCGATCAATTGACTTGGTAGCCGCGGCCCTGCAAGCACGCGGACATCGCACGGTTGTAGTTATTTCTGATTCGATCGGCATTGTCCGATTGCACACCGCCGCCAGGTTCCGTCGGATCGAATCCGGTTTGGTTCTTGGCCCAACTGTGACACTCGAACTGATCTGCTGCCTGCTGATCCTTGGTCTGCCCATTCTTGGGATAAATGATCAAATCGTTGGGAGCATCTTGTGCATTGTCGGGTGGCGCTGATGGCTCATCCGCATTGTCCGGCGGATCCACTACCGCATAGCCGCTTTGATCGGGTTGCCACGTGTAATAGACATTGTCGGCGTAGTAATACGGGTTGCCGCCGATCCACACCGTCGAGTAGTACGGTGGCAGTGCGGAAATGATCAGCCCCGGCGGCGGTCGTACGACGACGAACCCCGGCCCGCGCGGCGCATACCAGACGCCGCCGTTGAAGTAATAGCGGTCACGCCCGCGATAGTAAGGTCGATATTCCCCCGGCAACGTGGGACGCACCGTCCCCATGGGAGGATAGTAGTGCCCGTGGTTATACCGCTGATCGAGGACCTGCCCGCGTCCGTCGAACGCCGGCCGGCCTTCGCGGCCTGCGGGCCGAACGACACCGCCTGGACGGTCGCCGCCGCCCGGTCGCCCCTCGGGATGTTCACCACCGCCCGGCCGCGCCGCGGGGCGCTCGCCATGCGCGCGCTCATGCTCTTGTGCGGCCACCGCCGACGAACTGAGCTGCACACCCGTCAGCAGCATCGACAACCACAGCAAGGCGACTTTGGTACGGTGACTCATGATTTTCGCGTTCAACTAACTGCGTTCAACTAACTGACAGTGTAGCCTCGGCCTTGCAGGCAGGCACCCAACGCGCGGCGGTAGGAGTCCGCGCGGGCGCGGCCGGCGGCCGCGCTTTGATTGAGCTGCTGCTGCGTCATGTGAGCCTGCTGTTGTGCACTGGCATCCGCTGCGGATCCGACTATTGCGCCGGTAGCGCCTCCCAGAACCAATCCGGCACCCGCATTCCGGGGCCCGGCAATGATCGCTCCCAAGATCGCGCCCCCGATTGCACCGGCCGCGGTGGCGGATCCCGGCGGGTTGGCGGGCTGGACGACCACGCGCTCATAGGGATTGGCATCGGCACGGCTGGGATCGACACCGGTTTGCTGGACTGCCCACACATGACACTCGTAACGATCGCGATCCGTCTGCTCCGCGTTCTGACCGTTGGACGGGTAGACAAAAACCTTCTGCGGAGGCGGTGCGGGCACGGCGTAGGTCCGCGGCGGCGGCGCCACCACGCATGCCGACAGCCCAATGAGCGCTGCCGCGGGAATCGCCAGGCGCATGGCGCCCAGAGTGGGAACGCGCAGCCTCGCCAAGGCGCTTTGCCAAAATAATGCTGAACTCATGATCTTCAAGAACCTCCGTTCCATGTGCTGTTAAACGCTAAGCACGTACGGGGGTTGACAGCGAATACCGCTCTTAGTTCGTTTACGGGGCCGGAGTAACTTATGGCTTCGGCTTACGGAACTTCATTATGAACTGGTCGGTCTTGCCTCGAACGCTGGGGTCGAAAACCTTCACGGAGTGCGAATCGTCCACTCGCCGCAGCAAATCGCTGCCGCCGACGAACACGAACCCGGCGGCAAGCACTTCCTTCTTCACCGTTTCCGGGTCGATTCTATGCAGGGTGGCCGTATCTCTGGCGCCCGAACCCGGTTCGGCGGCGTGGTCCAAAATCAAATAGGTGCCGCCGGGCTTCAAGGCATCGAACACCAATTGGTTGAACACCGCCACATCGACGCCCGGGAAATTATGCAGGTCGTGATAATTCTGAGACGTCCAGACCAGATCCACGGGCTCCGGCGCCTTTAATTGCGCGAATGGCTCGACCACGACGCTGACGTTGGAATAATTCGGGTCGGCGGCAATGGCCTTCACCCGCGCTGCGAAGTCCGGCGCATCCGGCGGCGAGTTCGGCGAAGGCGCCGGCACCAACGCATAAACATGTCCACCGGCGCCGACAACTTTGCTGAAGAGGCGGGTGAAGTAGCCGGCGCCAGGCAGCAATTCGGCGACCCGATCGCTTGGGCGCACGCCCGCAAAGGCGAGTGTTTCGGCCGGCTTTCGATTCGTGTCGCGCTGTTTATCGGTATCGGGGCGGTTCACATCGGCAATGGCGGCCGAGATGGCGTCGGCGCTCTTGGCGTGCGCGGGCAAAAGCGTCAGCGCCGCCATCGCAACCACCGACGCTGTAAATACTGATGCATTGCGAATCATCGAACACCCCCGACATTGCGACAACCCATTCTATCATTTGTTGGCACGCGCGCAGCCTTGAGGCGCTGCGGCACTCGGCGGCGTATGATCGACACCCGAGATCAGCGACAAGGATCCCAATGAGTCTGAGCGTTTTCGACATCTTCAAGATCGGCATCGGTCCATCCAGCTCACACACGATGGGGCCCATGAACGCAGCGCGCAGTTTCGCCGAGTTGCTGGCGCACCGTGGACTTCTCGACCGGACGACCCAGGTGTCGGCGCAACTATACGGCTCCCTCGCATTGACCGGACGCGGGCACTGTACGGATCGCGCAGTGCTGCTCGGTTTGGAGGGCTTGAGCCCGGACACCATCGACCCCGCTGTCATCGAGCCCACCTTGAAACGCATTCGCGGTGCCGGTCGTATTCGTTTGCTCGGGCGGCACGAGATCGACTTCGATGAACCGCTCAACCTGCTGTTCCACATCGACCAGATACTCCCCGGCCACAGCAACGGCATGCGGTTCACGGCGCACGATGCCGCGCTCGGCGTACTGGCGCGCGAAGAGTATTACAGCATCGGCGGCGGGTTCGTCGTGCAAGCCGGCGCCGATGCGAGCGCCGGGACTGCGCGTGAGGCGCCGCCGTACGAATTCAGTTCCGGTTCCCGCCTGCTCGAACACGGACGCAGCCAAGGGCTCGAAATCCACGAGCTGATGCTCGCACGCGAACGCACCTGGCACAGCGATGCCGACATACGCGCCAAGCTCATGCGCATCTGGCAGGTGATGCAGGATTGCGTGCGCCGCGGGTTCGAGGCGCAAGGTCTGCTGCCCGGCGTGCTGGGGGTGCGCCGGCGCGCGCCGAAGCTGTACCGTCAGCTGATGAGCGGCGATCCGGCGAGCCCCATGCACGCGCTCGATTGGGTCAATGTGTTCGCGCTCGCGGTCAACGAGGAAAACGCGGCAGGCGGCCAGGTTGTCACGGCACCGACCAACGGCGCCGCCGGCATCGTGCCCGCGGTGCTGCACTATTATCGGCGGTTCGAGCCCGGCGCCGACGACGATGGCGTCGTACGGTTCCTCCTGACCGCCGCCGCCATGGGCATGTTGTACAAGCAGAACGCATCCATTTCAGGCGCGGAGATGGGCTGCCAGGGCGAAGTCGGCGTCGCCTGCTCCATGGCCGCCGCCGGATTGGTGTCGGCGTTGAACGGCAGCAACGAGCAGATTGAAAATGCCGCGGAAATCGGCATGGAGCACAACTTGGGACTCACCTGCGACCCGGTCGCCGGACTGGTCCAAATCCCCTGCATTGAGCGCAACGCAATGGGCTCGGTAAAAGCCATCAATGCCGCCCGGCTGGCGCTGCGCGGCGATGGGTCGCACAAGGTGTCGCTCGATCAGGTCATCTCCACCATGCGTCAAACCGGGCTGGATATGTCCACCATCTACAAGGAAACTTCCCAGGGCGGCCTTGCGGTCAACGTACCCGAATGCTGAGGTCAGCCCGTGGCCTGCAACCCTTGCGCGATGCCGCTGATGGTGGCGCGCAGGGCGGCGAATAACGCCGCGTCGCGCCGCCCCGTCGCGCGCCAGCGCTTCAGCAGGTCCACCTGCATCAAGTGCATGGGATCGATATAGGGATTGCGCAGCTTGACGGACCGCTGCAACGTCGGATCGCTGTCGATCAGGCGCGCGGTGCCCCGCAATCGGAGCACGTGGCTGGACGTCAGCGCGAACTCCTCGTGAATGGGCTCGCGGAGCGAGCGCAGCTCGTCGCTTGCCAGGGCGTCGTAATATGCCGCGATTGCAAGGTCGGTCCGCGCCAACATGGCCTCGACATCGTCGAGCAGATGCCTGAAGAACGGCCACTCGACCAACATGCGTTCCAGAACCGCCTCGCCGTGATCCTCCACGGCGGCCGCAAGGCCGCTGCCGAAGCCGAACCAGCCCGGCAACATGTGGCGGCTTTGAGTCCACGCGAAAACCCATGGAATGGCCCGGAGCCCGCTCAAGCCCGACTTGCCGGCGCGCATGGCGGGCCGCGAACCGATGTGCATGCGCTCGATCACGTCGAGCGGTGTCACGGCGCGGAAAAAATCGAAAAATAAGGGATTGCCATAGGCGAGCCGCCGATAGGCCTCGAGGCTGCGAGCGGCGATGGTCTGCATCGCCTTGAGGTGCGCCGGCGGCGCGGGCGCCTGATCGACATGGGCCGAGGCCAAAGCCACGGCGGCGAAGGTCCGTTCGAGCGTCCGCATCGCGATCGGCCGCAAGCCATAGCTTTGATTCACGACTTCGCCCTGCTCCGTCAGCCGCAGCACTCCGCGGATCGCACCGTGCGGCGCCGCCTCCACCAGATTCTCGGTCCGGCCCCCGCCGCGCGGCGGCGTGCCCCCCCGGCCGTGAAAAATAGTCAGCGTGACACCGGCGTCGCGCGCCGCGTCGAGCAGCTGAATCTGAGCCACCTGCAGGGCCCATCGCGAGGCTGCGATGCCGCCCTCCTTGTTGGTGTCCGAGTATCCCAGCACGACCTGTTGGCGATTGTCGCGAGATTCCAGATGCTGTCGGTAGGCGGGCTCCGCGTGCAGTCCGCGCAGCACGTCGCCCGCCCCCTCGAGCGCCGCGATCGACTCGAGCAATGGAGCCACATCGAGCGGGCACTCGCCGGTGCGCTTGTCGGTGGTGTCCGCCCACCGGGCCAGCAGCAGCACCGCGAGCACGTCTTCGGGGCCTTGGGCGCCGCTCACGATGTAGTCGCCGATGGCGCGCCCGCCGTACTTGTGGCGCGCACGGGCGATGGCCTCGAACACCCACAAACTGCGCCGCCCGATGGCGTCGAAGGTGCCGGTCGGTCCCTGGTCGCGCGCCAGCAAGTCGCGCAATCGGTGCAGCCGTTCCTGCGGCGTGAAAGTCGGCCACTCCGGCAGCCCGAGACCTTGCGCGATCACCTCGTCATGGATGTGCGCGTGCTGCGTTACGTCCAACGTGGCGAGGTGAAACCCGAACGTTCGCACGCGTCGCATGAAGCGCCGCACCAGGAAATAGCCCGCATGCCGGCCGCGATTGAACACCAGGCTGTCGGAGGCGAGCTGAATGTCCGCCAGCAACTCGTCCGAACTCTGATACGCGTTGGGCCGCCCATCGTAGGTGGCCTTGAGGCGCTCGCGGATCTGGCCGAAGTAGATGCGATAGGGCTGCCGGTCGTGACGGGCCGGCGCCAGCTCCTGCGCACCGGGGAGCAGGCCCCCGTAGGCGTCGATGCGCCGCGTCAGCGCCTCGCTGACGTCGACCCGGTTCGCACTCTGGCTCAAGGTCTCCGCGAGCTGGGCGCACTCGTTGAAGTACGCCGATACGATCAGCTGCTGATGCCGGTGCAGCGTCTCGCGGATGGTCTTGCCGTGCACGTCCGCATTGCCGTCCATGTCGCCCCCCACCCAGGAGCCAAAATGCAAAATGCTCGGCACATCCAGAGATTCCACCGGAACCGAATAGGCCCGCGCCAATGCCGACTCGACTTCCTCGTAGAACAGCGGGACCACCCGGTACAGGATCTCGATGAGGTAGAAAAGCACATGCTCGCGTTCGTCGGCGACCGTGAGCCCTTCACGGGGATGATCTTCCGTCTGCCAGATGCTCGTGATCTCGAGCCGCACGCGCGCCCAAAGCGTCTCGCCCTCCGTGTGGGTGAGCACCGGATTCAAGCGCTCGAGCAGGTCCTGCGCTATGCGTTGTTGTTTGCGCAGGATGGTACGGCGCGTGGACTCCGTGGGATGCGCCGCAAACACGGGTTCAATGCTCATCGAGGCGATCAAGTCGAGCGTCCTCTCGAGCGATAGGCCCTCGCGATGCAGCCGCGTGATGCAATCGGCGATGCCGCCGGGCTGAACCTTCGTCGCATCGTTGAGGTACTGCCGGCGCCGGCGAATGCGATGGACTTTCTCGGCGGTGTTGACCGCCTGAAACCAGATCGAAAATGCCCGGGTCAAGTCGCTGGCGGAGGAAGGCGAGCGTCCTTCGGTCCGCTGCCGCAGCTCGTCGCCGCTCCCGTCTCCGTCGCGTCGGCTGATGGCGGCCAGGCGGTCACCCTCCACGAGGTTGAACAATTCCTCCCCGCCTTGATCGCGAAGGGTTTCGCCGATCAGCGTCCCCAAGGCATGAACGTCTTCTCGGAGCCCCAAGTCCTTGGCGGGAAATTGAATGCTTTGGCGATACATAGGAGCCTGTGTGTATTCTACGTGAGCCGCGTTCGGGTATACGGGAGCAAATATTATGAGCTTGTTGGCGCAGATCGCTATATTTCTCGCCGCGGCGGTCATTGCCATACCGATATTTCGGCGCTTCAAACTGGGCTCGGTGCTGGGCTACCTCGCCGCGGGGATCATCATCGGACCGGCCTGCTTGGGTCTCATCAGCCGCATCGACAGCACCCTCCACATCGCGGAGTTCGGCATCGTACTCCTGATGTTCGTGATCGGCCTGGAGCTCCAGCCCTCCCGGCTGTGGGTGCTGCGTAAGCCCATATTCGGTTTGGGTTTTGTGCAAGTCGCGCTCACCACGTTGGCTATCGGCGCGGCCGCGAATCTCGTTTTCGGCGAACCTTGGCAGTCATCGCTGGTCATCGGCTTCGGTCTTTCGATGTCGTCGACGGCGCTCGCGCTGCAGCTGCTGGCGGAGCGGGGTCAGCTCAATTCCCAGTATGGCCGCTCGGCGTTCAGCATCTTGTTGTTCCAGGACATCGCCGTCATGCCGGCCGTCGCCCTGCTGCCGCTCTTGGCGGTGGCCGCCGCGCGCCCGTCGGCGCCGTCGGGTCTATGGCTCGTATTGAAGCTCCTCGCAGTGCTCGCGGCGGTGGTCGCCGGCGGCCGTTACGTCCTGCGGCCCATGCTGCGCATCGTGGCCGAAACCCGCGTCACCGAAGCCTTCACCGCAGCCGGACTCCTGGTGGTCATCGGCACTGCGCTCCTGGTCAGTCAGGTTGGGTTGTCGATGTCGCTCGGGGCGTTTCTCGCCGGTGTCCTGCTCGCCGATAGCGAGTTCCGCCACGAACTCGAAGCGAACATCGAGCCCTTCAAAGGACTGTTGCTGGGCCTGTTCTTCATCACGGTGGGCATGTCGGCTAATTTGAGCCTGGTGCGCGAGAAGCCTCTGCAGATTCTCGGGCTCACGCTCGGCTTCATGCTGTTGAAAGTCGGCATTTTGTGGGCAATCGGCCGGGTGGCGCGACATTCGACCACGGCGAGCCGTGGACTCGCCTTCAGCCTGCCCTCCGGCGGCGAATTTGCATTCGTCTTGTACGGGGTCGCCGCGAGCCTCGGCATCATGGACACCGAAACCGCCGAACTCCTGGTCCTCGTGGTCACCGGGTCGATGATTTTGAGCCCGGTATTGCTGACGCTCCACGATGCCCTGTTCAAAACCACCGAGACGGACGATCGTCCCTTCGACACGCCCGTCGAGCTCTACCCGAAGGTCATCATCGCCGGCTTCGGACGTTTCGGACAGATCGTCGGCCGCATTCTTCGCGCCAAAAAGATAGCGTTCACGGCGCTCGAGGCCAGCCAGACTCAGGTCGACTTTCTCCGCCGCTTCGGCAATCAGATCTTTTATGGCGACGCATCGAGGCTGGAACTGTTGCGCGCAGCGCATGCCGAGAACGCCGAGGTATTCGTGCTCGCCATCGACGATGTCGAAGCATCGATACGCACGGTGGAGTTGATCCGCAAGCACTTTCCACACTTGACTATTCTCGCCCGGGCCCGCAACCGGCAGCATGCCTTCCGTCTCTTGGACCTGGACGTCCATTACCAAATCCGCGAGACCCTTGGCTCCAGCCTGGAGATGTCGGTGGAAGTTCTCAAAGCCTTGGGGCTGTCGGAGCTCAAGGCGATTGAAACCGTGCAGCAGTTCCGCACTCACGACGAGGCGTCAT
Source organism: Gammaproteobacteria bacterium (assembly GCA_034667965.1). Taxonomy (GTDB): domain Bacteria; phylum Pseudomonadota; class Gammaproteobacteria; order Steroidobacterales; family Steroidobacteraceae; genus Bog-1198. Next base: position 20,058 of record JAXDQI010000082.1, on the reverse strand, counting down.
TGCTCCGGCAACACGCGGTCAAGGACGATGAAAAGAAGTTGATACAAACCGGCCGCGAATCCGCCGAACAACTCTTGCATCTCTTCGAAACGGACAGCGATCAGCCGGAGGAGGTCGCCGCGCGAACGGGCACGTAGAGTGCTCAGACACAGGCTCCTAGTGCGGATTCAACAACACCGTGGTGTCGAAGCTCTCGAAACCCATGAGCACGCGCCGGTAGGCGTTTTGCATGATGCGTTGCGAATTCTTGTCGGCGCGCTGACCTAAGAGCATGCGGATGACGACGTCGTCTTGGGGCCGCGCGATGTCTTCACTCAAGAGTTGATAGCTGAAACGAGCCAGCCGCTGGTTGATTTCATTGGCGAATTTCATGCGGATAAGATCGTGGCCGTCGCCGGCGCCCACCTTCGCCTCCTCTGCGACCTCGATCATCAGACGCACGATGAATCGGGCCTTGTCGACGAGGCCCAAGTCGCTGAAAAAATCGATTTCTGATTGAATGTTCATCCGGCTGGGAAGAAGTCGATGGGTTTGGTGGCGGTGAGCGCTGCCACATCCTTGGCCTCGAACTTGAACAGACGAATGCGGGCCAGTAATTTGGCCTCGAATTCCGGATCCTTCAGTTCGCTCGAGACGATGCGCGCGGCGGTAATGTCGCCGGAAGGCGAGATCGTGATTTCAAGAACCACCTTACCCTGCAGCGCGGGACTATCGCGCAACGCGCGCGCGTACATCGCGTCGATGGCGCCCTTGTTCTTGGTGAACACCAGCGCGATCTCTTCCGAGCCCCGGGAGGCCTTGCCGCTCCCTCCTGCGCGTGTCCCGGCTTGGCCGCCGGACGCCAGCGTGGGGTCTTTGACCTGGGCGGTACGAATGCCGTTCAGCGAACCGGAACCCGCCGCCAGCCCGCTGCTCGTGGGCGCGCTGATGCCGCCGCTGGTGCCGCCGGCTTTCGATTGGATGAGCGACCGCTGAACGATGCTCACGTCGCCCGGATCCGTCGTTTTGGGCTGATTCTTGGCGAATTTATCGACATCGAGGTCGCGCAATGCCGCCAGGTCGTCTTGGATGGCACCGAGGCTCTTGGACGCCTTGACGCGCGGATCGACCGGGACCTGCGGCTTCGGGGTCACCGGAGCCTTCTCCAGCGGTTTTTCGGGTTTCGGAGGCGGTGGCGGCGGCGGGGGTGGCGGCGGCTCCATGACCAATTGCACCACGCGCTCGGGCAGGGAATCCGTGTTTTGAACGACCGTGTGGCGGGGCAGGAACGGCATGAGCACCGCGATGATGGCGAACGCGATGACGAGATTGCGCAGGATGACGCGGAAACGCCGCTCCATCTCCTCGGCCGGCGACCATGGCAGTTCATACCGGCGGAAATACGGGGGCAGACCCGTCGGAGTCCGTTGGGTTGGATTCATTGCCGACATCAGGATGCCACTCGTTCGCGTTCGACCACGGCAAAGGAGACTTTGCCGTACTCCGCATCGCTGCACGTCAGCATGATCTTCTTCAACACACTGTAAGGCGTGTTCTTGTCGCCCAGGATGGTGACTTCGCGCTTTGCGATTTCGGTGTTTTGCGAGCCGCCCAGGGCGAGCTCGTTCTGCGCCAGCAACGCCGTCTTGAGCGGCGCGAATACGTTGCCGGAATTCGCGACGATATCGGCGATGGAGCCGACCAGTTTTCCATCCACGTACACCGAGTCCTTGGTCACCATCACCACGACCGCGGCGCTGGGTTTGCGCTCGGAAAGTGACTGGGGAATCGATATGTTCTTGGTGTTCGGAAGGATGTCCACCTCGGCCGTATGGGCCAGCAGGAACACCACCAGGATGGTCATCATGTCGATGAACGGGATCAACGCGAAGTGACTCGCGCCCCGGTGGCGTTTGCGGCGTTTCAGACGATAGGAGTTCACGTGGGCGCGTCCCCGATCGAGATGTCCGGAAACAGTTCCGCCTTGGAGAACGGCGCGACCGGCAGCTGATAGACCCTAACCGTATCCATGACCCGAACCAATATGTCGTAGGAGGTCGCGGGACTCGGCAAAATCGTGGCATCCATCATGTCCGGGTACTGCGATTTCACCCGCCGGATGAATTCCGACAGCCCATCCAGGTCGAGGCCGGTTGCGGTATTGGGGAGGTCCTTGAGCGGACCCGAATTGCGATCGTTCACGACGATGTCGTCGGGACGAATGATGACTTCGAGCTTGAGTCCCTTCGGCAGATCCATGGGAACCGCCGGGTTGCTCGCAGGCAGGTTCAACTGCAGGATATTCGTCTTGGAAAACACGGCCGTGAAAATCAAGAAAAATACCAGGATGACCATCATGTCGATCATCGGCACGATATTCAGATCGTCGCGCCCCTGGTGGTAGCGGGCGTGATTGCGTCGGACTAGGCGCTGGGACTTGGACTTCATTTAAGTTCGTTCTGCGTTGAGCGATCCTTAGGGGTCTTCTAGATGGTGCCGCGGGCAGCCGCGGCAGGCGCTCGCGTGGAGGGTGCCGGGGCTTGCGGCGCCGCAGCGGATTCATGCTGGCGCTCGGTGATCGAATTCAGGAATTTCACGGACGCGATCTCCAAGCTGTCGATCAACGACGTGGTCTTCGACTCGAGAAACATGTGCGACAGCAACAGGGTGATCGCCACGCCCAACCCGGACGCCGTGTTGTTCATCGCCACCGAAATGGCCGCTGCGAGCAAACTGGCCTTTTCGGCCGGATTCGCCGTCGCCACCGCGCTGAAGGCCTGGATCAGGCCGGTGATGGTGCCGAGCAACCCGATGAGCAGGCCCACGTTGGCGAGCGACGACAGATAATGGGTACGTTTCTCGATGCGCGGAATCACCTCGAGAAGGCTCTCGTCCATCGCCTTTTCGATGTCGTCGCGCCGGCGGGCGCTCGCCACGCGGGCGACGCCATAGTTCAGAATCGTGGCGATCGACGCCTTCGAATTCTGCGTGAGGCCGACCACCTGCTTGAAGTTACCCGAACTCAAGGCCGGCACGAGCTCGTCCCACAGGCCGCGATTACGGATGGTCTCGCGCGTCAGATAGACGTAGCGCTCGATGGCGATCGATACGCCTACCACGAAAATCAAGGCCAGCGGGTATAGGAAGAGACCGCCGTCCTTGAAGAAATTGATGACCGAATTGAAGAAATTCATCTGCGCGCTCCTAAAGATACTCATCCGCTTTGTACATGGAATTCAACCAGATTTGACTAAAAGTGAGGCGGACTTACTTCTCACCCTGCTTCGCCGCTCCGTTCGAAGTGCCGTTTTGTGACCGGTCCGCTTTCACTACGTCGTAATAGGCCACTTCACGCCTGAATTCGTCCCGGTCCACGGGGGCCAAAGCCTCATCCAGGAGGCTGTTCATGGGCTTGCCCGAGAGATCGCCGATATCCGAGCTCTTCCACGGCACGATGTACATGACCTTCGGCTGTTCTCGCTCGCCGGTCACGGTTGCCGTATTCAATTCCAGCCGATCCACGCCCCCCGGCGGCTTCTGGCCGGCCTTGGGCGCGCGAGCGACGGGCTGGGTGCCTGCGGCCGGTTTGCCGGCGGCGGGTGTTCCGGCGGCCGGCGCACCGGCGGCGGCCGGACCGGGAGCGGAGGCCGCATTCGGCGTGCTCGAAGCGCCGCTGGGCGCCGGCGGCGAGGTGTTGGCTCGCGGTTCGCCGGCATCTATCTGCGCCGTCGATTTCGATGGGGTCGATACCTTCGCACCGGGTGTCTGGGTCGCCGGAGGCGGTTCTTGCGCCGCTGCGAGACCGCCGACGGCCATACCCGCGGTTGCCGACCAGAACAAGATCCAACTCAAAGACTTTACGGTCGTATTCATGCGGGTTCCTTTTTGGACGCCGAAGGTGGGGCAGCGACGCGCTTGCGCAATTCCACCACCCACCCGGCGACCTGTTTATTCTCACCGGCCAGCTGGATGTAGTGCTCGAATTGGTCGAGCGCTTTCTGCGGTTCCGCGAGATATAAATCGTAGAGCACGCCCAGGTTCAGATACGCGGGCGCGTAATTAGGTTCGACAGCGATCGCACGCCGGTACGCAGCCTCGGCTTCCGTGAATTTCCCCAGTCTGCGCTCGACGATGCCAAGTTCGTTCCCGGCAATGGCATTCGATGGATTGTGCTCGAGCACCGCCTTGAACGCCGCCTCGGCGTCGGGCAGCCGCGAGCCCTGCAGATAGAGAAGCCCCAGATTGAGCTGCGGCCCTGCGAACTCGGGATAGACCGCGGCCAGGTGCTTGAATTCCAGCTCGGCGTCGGTGGCCTGTCCGGCCTTCATCAATTTCAACGCAGCTGCGTATTGCTGCGCCGCCTGCGGCGGCACGGGCGCCGCCGGTGGCGCCGCCGGCACCGGTGCTGCGGAGCGGGCGGGGGCAACAGGACGGGCTTCGGCCGCCACTGGAGCACTTGTCGCGGGGGCCGACTTGCTCGGGGGCGCAGCACTGCTCGGGGGCGCGGCGCTGGCCGGGGGCGCAGCACTGTTCGGGGGCGCGGCGCCGGCCGAGGGCGCAGCAGCACTGTTCGGGGGCGCACCGGCGGCCGACGCGGAACCACTGTTGCCCGGGGTGCTCGGCACGGCGGCATCGGCGTTCACCGTGCCATCGGCACCGTGCTTCACGATGTACAGCGCAGGCGCCTGCGAGTCATCGCGCGGCGTGCTGTGGCAGGCCGCCAGGAGAATCAGCCCACTTAGGCTAACGAATCGATTCGACCAGTGGCTCACCGAGTTCCACCTTGCCGTAGCGGCCTGGATTGAGTTGTGCCAAGGCTGCGAAACTCTTTTGCACCCACTCATCGTAGGTGCCGTCCTTGGTTCGCGCAGCGTTGACTTCATGCAATTTGATCGCTTTCTCCTCGAACGGAAATGCCTGCTCCTCGAGCAAAACGTTGTACTGTTCCAATTCGTCCTTGGAAAGATTCTTCGGGCGCTCCGAACTCATCAGATCCTTGCCCAGCTGCCGGTAGAGCTCCGCGCTCTCGAAAGTCGCTGCTGTGGTGACCTCGGAGACTTGGTAGTCGGCCGCTTGCGTGTACGCTTTGAGCGCCGTCTCCATCGCCTTGCGCTTTTCCACCAGCGATTTCTTCAATGGCGCCGCGAGTTTGATGCGCACAAAGGCTTCACGGGCGGGCGCTGCCAACGTTAGAGTAGCCTTTGCCGCCAGTGCACGGCTTCGATCAGAGCGTGCGGCGCCCGCAGAGCGGTCGGCGGCAACGATTTCCTTGAGCCAGTAATCACGGCCGCTCAAATCGCCGGCCTTGGCTGCGATGAGGCCCAGCTTATTGCGCGCCTCCATGGCCGGATTCAGCGGCTGCGGGAAGTGCTTCACGAAGGATTCCAACATCGATCGCGACTTGGCCGTATTGCCGGCTTTGTCGAACAGGTCCGCCGCCTGCAGCGTGGCCTCCCGCTGCACATCGGGAGATTCGGCGGGCGACTGCGCGATCCTCTCGAATTCCAATGCCGCCGGTCCGGAATGATTGGACTCCGAATACGCCACCGCGAGTTTGCGAGTGACGTCCGGCTGCAGCGGGTTCTGCGGGAAGTTGCGGCGAAAATCCTCCAGCACTGCGATCGCTCGGTCCCACTGCTTCTGGTCGATCAACAACGCCCCTGCATCGAAGTCGGCGCTGGCACGCACTTTGGATGTCGGCGCTTCTTTCGAAACCCGCAGGAAGTCCTCGATCGCCCCGGCGCTGTCGCCGGCCTTGTTCTTCTGCTCACCCTGCTTGTAGATCGCAGCCGCGAGCCGTTCAACGATCGCCGGCCGCTCCGGATCGTTGGCGGCCATCAAGCCTTGAGCGCTGTTGTAGCCGGCTTCGGCCTTGTCGAACATCCCCTGTTCGAACTCGGAATTCGCGATCACCGTCCAGGCGATTCGCTGCTTCGTCTGATCCACCGGCGGCTGACGCGCCAGAACCGACTGCGCGGCCTCGATGGCGCGCGGATAGTCCTTTGCCGCGTACAGATCGGTGGACGCGCGCGTCAGCACCTCCGCGGCCTCGGGATGGAGCGGGAATGCTTGTGCAAACTTCAAGGAGCTGTCGACGCCGCGCACATGCATCTTCGCCTTGGCGTCGCCGGACAACGACTCCTCCTGCTTGCCGTAAGCCACGAGCGCCGCGTAGCCGGCCGCGCCGGCCTTGTCATGGGTGCCGTAGCCGTAGGCCGTGAATTCGTAGGCCTGTGCGGCCTCGAGATACTGCTTGCTCTCGAACAGCGTATCGGCAAGAAGAAAATTGGTCGCGGCCGACTCCGGGTCATCCGGATACGAGGTGATGAAGCCGCGATACCACTTGGCCGCCTCCTGATAGTCGCCCGGGCTCTTGGTACGCTGCGCCTGCGCATGGTAGTACTGGGCGAGATCCTTCAAGTTCGTCTTCAGTTTCGCCACGACCACGGGTTCGTCCTTCGGGAGCCGGTTCTTCCAGTACGGCGTACCGTAGCTGTAGTCCTCGACGAATTCCTTCTTGCCCTGCAACACGAGTTGCGGGAAGCCGCCCTTCGAATAGGCTTCGATGGCCTGCATCTGCAACAACGGTGCCTTTTCGTTGTTGCGGTCCTGTGACACGAAGGCGCGGTATGCATCGGCGGCGTCCGTGTATCGCTCCTTCTCGATGTACAGGTCACCCAATCGCGCATACATGAGATACGAATAGGGTCTGGGCGAGCGGCGTTTCACGAACTGGTCGATCGTCTTGGGTCCATCCAGGTAGGAATACGTGATCGCCATCACGCGAAACGTATCCTCGACCAATTCACGATTCGGGCGGCTCAGAGTCTCGAGCTCGATCATCTCGGATGGATTGCGCTTCGACACCAGCTCGGAATCGAGCACGCCGGCGAACGAGTCCAGGCTGCGTTCGTTTTCGCCCTGCTTGAAGAGCGACCAGCCGTGCTTGTACAGGCTTTGGTTGTAGTATTGGGACGTCGGGCCCATCTTGACCACGGACTCATACGCGGCCTGTGCTGCGGGATAGGACTTCGACGTGAACAGCAGCTCGCCGCGCCGAAACTGCGCTTCATCGAGGTAGTGGCTGGCGGGATAGCTGGTCACCAGCTTGTCGAGGGAAGCCAAGGCCTTGTCCGGCTGCGCATTGAGTTCATACGCCCGCGCCAATTGATAGAGCACCGCATCGTTGCGCTCGTACTTCGGATAAGCCTTGAGCAAGGCCGAATACAGGTGGATTGCTTCGGTGGCGCGCAGGCCCTCGTTGGTCACGAGTTCACGTTCGATGCGCTCGGACTCCGAGCTTTCCAAATTCAAATCGCCCAGGCGCCGCAGCGCCTCGGAGCGCAGCGCCGCATCGCCCGCATTCAAGTCGAGGAAGCGCCGGTAGCTGTCCATGGTCTTGTTGGCATCGACGCCTTGGGGCGGATCTTTGCTGATGTCGACCTGCTGGCCCTCCAGGTCCTTGATCGTGGCCGGCTTCTTCGGAGCATTCTGCGCCCTGATCGGGCCGGAGCTCACGGCACCCAGAACCGCCGTGCAGGAAACGATGAGCAGTATGGCGAGCGAGCGCATCATGGGTTCGTCTTGGCCTTAGGCTTGGGCTGCGCGCTCTTGTCGTAGATGGCCGCCAATTCGTAGCGGGCCTGGATCTGATAGACATCGATCCGCCGCTTCTGCGCCTGCAGTTCGCGGATTGCGAGCGCTTGGAGATAGCGGTTTTGCCGCTCGGACAATGCCGCCAAGCGCTGCTGCAGCTGATCCATGCGCTCCCCCACCGCGGTCACCCGTCCGGCGAAGGCGCCCGTGTTGCCGGGCATGCCGGCCCTGGCCTGCCTGACCAAGACCGCGCGCTTTTCCGTCTCGACCAACGAGGCCTCGAGTTCCTTCACCGAGCGGCGTTCATTCCACAATCGCGCCTTGAAACTTTGCGCCATGCGCCAGTACATGACGCCCTTCAGCAGGCGAAACCGCTCGCGCAGATCCGCGAGATCGGGGTCGTTCGGATGCATCGTCAAATAGTCTTCGATGTGCTTGAGGCGCGCCCAATTTTGCTGCTCCTCCAACGAGCCCAACGCAGCCACGTCGCCGGATTTCTCGATTTGATTGATCCGCGATTCAAAATCGACCCGTTTTTTCGCCAGCGCATCCAGATCGGTGGCCGCCATGACGGCATCCGCCTTCGGCACCTGTTCGTTGTAGGCTTGTTGCCGCGTATCCAACATGTCATCGAATGCAGAAAGGTCCTCGCGCCAATCGTCGAGGTTGTGGCTCATGAAGCTGAGTTCACGATAGTTCTTCAAGCCTTCCTGGAACTCGTTGCTCTCGAGAAGCTGGTACAGGTACCGCGATTCGGGAGCGTCGGGGAGCGTCTTCAGCTGCCAATACCAGGTGAGGGTGTCCTTCTTGTCCTCGTTCAACAGCCGATCGAGCAAATTGCCGCTGCGAATCTGTTCGATCGAGTCGTCGATGCGCTTGGTCTCGGCATCGAAGGAGTCGATGGCGGAGGTGTAATACTCGGCCGCCTGGCCGGCGGCGCCGAGCTGGTTATACGCATAGGGGACCGTGAGATAGGACTCCTGGACGGCGGAATCCAGCAGATCGCGCTTGCGCAATGCCAGCCAGGGAACCAGGGCCCGCTTGAATTCCCCGAGCGCCGATTGAGCCCAGCCCACGCCCAGCAATGCCTTGCTGGAATATGGGCCGTCCAGGCGCACCCGCTCGAGGATCGGCAGGGCATCGGCGGCGCGCTGCGCTTGCAGCAGCGCAAAACCCAGGGCGAGGTTGGCCTTGTCCCGGAGTGCGAGCAATTCCTCGCTCGACGTCTCCATGCGGCCAACCTGATCGAGATGCGATATGGCGTCCGGCAGCCGGCCCTTGCGCACCAGAGCAACCCCGAGATTGAATTGTGCGTAGGCGGTCCAATCCGGCGGTCCGTGCCAGGCGCTCAAGGCGGCGATGGCGTCGTCGTAACGTTCCTCCCGCAACATGAGTTGCGCGAGGAGCATGTAACGTTCGGCGCTGATGCGCGGTTGTATCTTGTCCGAAACCTGCTTCAAGGCTCGTTCGGATTCTTGCAGATAGCCGCGCTGGTACCAGACTTTGCCGAGATAGAACCAAGCCTTGTTGCGTACCGCTTCACTCGTATTGGAGTTCAGCAGCCTTTCGAATATGTTTCCCGCCTCGACATGTTCACCCAGCGACAGGTACAGGCCGCCGAGCAGCAGTTCCGCCTCTCCCTGCGTGTTCGGCAGACGTTGCAGCTGCCGCGCCGCGAGCAGCCGCGTCATCGAATCGAAGAAATCGTCCTGGTAGAAATAGAACAGCACGTCGCCGTAATGGAGATCCTTGACGTCCTGAGGGGGCAGACCATCGGGATCGGGTTCGACGTTCTTTCCCCAGGCCGCCGCCAACGGCAATGTCAGCAGCAACCCGCTTAGGAGAAGCGGCCGAAGCCTGTAGGTAAAGTGCTGCACGGCTACGCGCGTCTTCAATCCCAGTCTTTGATCTTGAACTCTGGCTGGTGCTTGGAGACCCGATCCGTGATCTTGAGTTCAAGGTACTTGGCGCCCACGCCCTTGTCGAAGATGATGGTGGCGCCGCGCTTGTAGGCACGCTCCACCGGGCCCTTGCCGGCGAAGAACGCGACCAATTCATGCTTGCCGACCTTGAGATTACCGAGATAGATTTCCTGGACGCCGCCCTTCAATAACGCTTCGGCCTCGCGCGCGGTGTAGAGATAATTCTTGACCTCTTTGTTGTCGATCTTGAGGGTCACTGAATCCAAGGCAAAGAATGCGCCGACGTCCATCGAGACATACACCGCCACCTGGGTGTTGGCCGGGAACAGCAGTTCTTCCTGCAGCACGAAGAGATCTTTATTGAGATCGATGACTTCCTTCTTCATGCCCTGCACTTCCTGATCCAACGTCTTGAAGTCGGAAGGCGGAGAATCCGTGGTTGCTCCGGCGGCCGGCGTGCCTGGAGCAGAAGGTTCTTCGGCCGCCGCCGGTGCGGCGTCGGCTTTCGGGGCGGCAGCGGCCGGAACCGGTGCGGCGGCGGGCGGCGGTGGAGCGGCGGCAGCGAGAGTGCACCACCCCATCGTCCAGGCGAGGGCCAGGATGGTTGAACGCATCACGTCGGAAATCACTCGAGCCTTGGAATTCATAAAGACCTTTCGTTTATTCGCGCAGCAGTTCGCGTATTTCATCCAAATACGCAAGTTCATCGCCGGATTTGAATCCAGCGCTTGAATATCGCACCACACCCGAGCGGTCCACCAAAATCGTCATCGGCATCTTTCGCAACAAATAATTCCGGCCGATGTCCGCGGTGGTGTCGAAGAGAATCGGATACCCGACTTTCATCGCATCGGCGAACTCGCGCGCTCGCCGCCAGTCCTCGTCGACGGACACGCCGAGCACCACCAGCCCGGCCCGGTTGTACGTGGTATTGATTCGGTCGAGCGCCGGCATCTCCTGGCGCGAATCGCCGGCCCACCGAGCCCAGAAATTGACGAGCACCACCTGACCGCGAAACTCCGACAGGCGCCGGTTCTTACCATCCATACTGTGCAACGCGAAGTCCGGCGCCTGCTTACCCACCAGGGTCGGAACCGCCGAAAACGCAGCCGCCACCAGCAACGCGCTCATTGCAAGCCCGCCAGCCACAAGAGTTTTTCTCATACGAGCGAGTTTGCCCTAGTCCGATCTCATGCAAAATCGCACACTGCTAGCCGCAGTGTCAACGCAACGGGCCCCCACATAGCCGTAATTCGGCATGACGTGGCGTACATTCATGGAATTGCTCGCGACGGCTGTTGCACGACAGCGCATTACAATCGAGGAACGACCTACTGTCATTGTGTCCGTAGAATGAGACAACGGGCCGCGGCCCGTCCCTCATCCGCCGATTTTTCCGTTGACGATGGGCGCATAGGCAATCAGTGCATCCAACGCGGACCCCGTCCCCAGGGTGTTATTGAGATTTGGCGCCGGATACAACGTGGGAAACTTCGCCTGATCGCCATGCAGCGCCATGTAGTTGAGCACCACCATCTGCGCCAGGTTGAAGACGTTGTTGCCCGCGGGACTTCCGGTGGTATTGAGCCCACCGTCGGAATTGTAATAGCCCAGTTGCAGGCTCATCTCGGGGTTGCTCTGCGCAGGCTGCGGTTTGCCGTTCGGGTTGTAGACCAGGAAGTAGGTGGCGGCTGTGTTCTGGTTGTCCCCCGTCCAGACGCCCTTGCCGCGGCCGCCCACGGAATTATCGATCATGCCGCTGCTGGCCAGCGAACCGTCGCTGAACACATAGATCATCAAGGGCTTGCCCGTCAGGGCCGCATATTGCAAACAGGCCCCGATGCAGTTGCCGACGTTTTCGTCCTTTGCCTCGCCGTCCATTCGGTTGCCCGAATGGTAGTCGAAACCGCCCATTTCGATGGTGCCCGCGGCGGCATTGCCGTCGATCACGAGCTTCATGACCGCGGCAGTCTTCTGGAAATCGGAGTTGTTGTTATACTCGGCCGTGGAGAATATGCCGGTCGAGCCCACGATGCGCGTGTCGGCATCGGGATTGACGGATGCCGGGTCTCCATAGGTATCGACGACGTACGCCGCCTTGGTGTAACCGCAGGTTTGAGTCTTCATGGCCGCGGTGTTGGCGGCCGGATCGGTGTAAGCCTGTACCACGCCATACTTGGCATCGCTGATGCGCTTCATGGATTCCATGACGTTGGTGATGTCGGACGCACCGGTCGGCCCGGGAAACAAGGTACCGAGCTGACCGGTATTGACCAATCCTCGGCTGTCCTGGGAGCTCGAAATCTTCACCGGGGTCGCGCTCGGAATGACCATGGTGGGCGGTGCCATGGAACTGCCGCCCGACATCGAGCTGGTCGAACCGATGAGATCGAGCAAGCCCCCGCGCGCGCCGTATTGGTAGATCGCGTACATCGGATTGTGGGGATTGGTGTTGGTGTCGTTCTGGGACAGGGCCGGGATCACCGTGCCCGTGGTGTTGGTCGCGATCAAGCCGCTTTTTGCCCGCGTCTTGATGCCGCGCAAATGCGCGCTGTCGAAGTGGAAGCGCAGCCCCAAGCTGCTGTCGACATTATTTCCGGTGGCGCTGGCATTCGGGACCATCGTGCCGGGCAACCCCAATTTGCTGTAGCCCGCGACCGACAGGAAGTCCATCTGCCCTTTCGGACCGCCCACCAGCACGTTCGAGCCCGCGATGTTGCCGCCGCCCGCCAGATCGAAACAGATGAACGGGATCTTGCCGGCACCCGTGGTGATCCCGCAGGCGGTGACGGCCTGTTGAATGTCTCCCGCCAGTCCGGCGCGGGCGATGCGCGGATTGGCCATCAATCCCAGGAGCGAGGGCCCGAGGATGGTGGCCGCGCCGGTCAAAAAGCCCTGCGCCACGAATTGCCGACGGGTTGTCGGCCGAGGATGATCGGGATGACGAAACGGTTCGTTGGGTGCCAGACCCCGCGGGGGTTTACGCATACGCATAGGACGAGACCTCTTGAAGCTTCACTGGACCTAGTTGATCAACACGTCGGACGAACCCAGCGCCGCCGCACAGGCGGCCGTCGTCACTGCGATCACCCGAGCCTGGTTATTGATGCACGACGTCGGCGAGCACAGCGTATGGATGAGCGCGCTGAGTTCGCCCGTAACGGTGGCGGCGGCCGGCTGACTCGAGATGCCGGTGCCGAGCACCCGCGCCGCGAGGGCGCTGGTCACCTGGTCGATGCCGGTCTGCGCATTGAACAGCGTGGCGCCGAAGGTCACGCCGGGGAATAGCTTGGCCTGCAGCGTCGGCGTGGTGATCGCCACGCCGCAGTACTGAACCGCCAATTGCGCGATACCCACCTGGTTTGCGGAGGAGAAGCTCTCGAGCGTCGGAATCGCCGGCAGCTGCTGCTGCACCGCTTGATAGGTTCCCAACACGGCCGGTTGTGTCGTCGGCACTCCAGTCAGGAGCGAGAAGCTGGAATTGATCTGCGCAAAGGTGCGGACACCGATGCCCGCCACCGGCGCAAGATCGGTCGGCGTGGTCGGCACCGGACTCGCCTCCACCGTGACATGCGTTTTCGTGCCGAGTTGATCGAAACTCAGGAAGAACTGATCCACCAGCGGGCCGCTTTGCAGCGCAATAACCGTCCCGACCTTCGACAGCACCTCGCCACGCGAGGTGTAGGCCGATGCGGTCACCGTGGTGTTGAGCGGGATGTAGGCCTGGCCCACGGTGGGAATGGTGCCGTTGATGCCGATCCGGATGCCTTTGACCACGATGTTGTCGGGGGTCTCGGTCGGATCGAGAGAGATGAACGTGGGATCGGTGAACATATAGCTGGCGCCATCGTATTGGCTGACCGTGAACATCACATATCCCTGCGCCACGCCGGTTACCGCCGCGACATTGAACAACAGGTAGAAACGTTGCCCGACACCGGCAGCGTAGTTCTGCTGGATCTGCTTTGCGGTCAACGCCCTGTTGTGGACGGCTACGAACTTGATGAGACCCTGCCACGAGCGGTCCATCGACACTTCATTGCCGAGAACCAGGGCAAAGGTGTCGTCCCAATTGGAGATGGTGCCGCCTTTCTGCGGATCCGGGACGGCGATTGCGCCTCCGTTGACGAAGATCTGGCGCCCGTTGACCGGATCGTAGGTCAGGACCACGTGCTGCAGGGTGGCCTGCAGCACCAATCCGCCCACCGGGGTCTGCAGCTGCGGCATGCCGTTCAAGTCGGATCCGGAGCTGCGCATCAGAAAGTCGTATTGCTGATTGGTCTGACCGAGTGTGAAATTTCGCAGCGTGTCGCCGCCCGAGTAGCTGACCATGTAGGACTTGTCGGCAGCCACGAGCGCCGGCGCCACCCAGGTCTCGACGGTGTACTCACCCGTCGCCTCGATCATGTCGTGAAGCTTCCTGCTCGAGGTGGTCGACGCCTGCGCCTTGCCCCCGGCGCCCACGTTGATGCCCCATCCGCCGGCCCAGGTGACGCTGCCGGCGATGGTGAGATCCGCGGAGGGGTCCACGCCGCTGGTGTCGTAGGCGGTGAGGCCGGTTCCCGTTTGGAATTCGTACTTGGCGATCACATTGGTATCGAAACGGCCGGCGCCGCTGGCAACGGTGCCCTGCGTCAGCGACAGCGCCTTGCTGGTCACCAGCGACGGATCGACGCTGGTGGTGGCAACCATGCCCGCGAAAGCCTGGATCTTCGCCAACATCTCGGCTGCGTTGCTGGCGCAATTGCTCCAGCAGTTGTGGTTTTCCATGAGCAGCCGCTCATAGAATCGCGAGTTCTTCGGCGTATTCAAATCCATTTTCGGGATGGCGTTCTGGTATGCCTGATTGGGATCGTTCGACGCGAAGAACGGCGACTGCGGTGTGGACGCGTTGGGCGAATGGCACTTCGAGCAGTACTGCGACAGCAGCGGGTAAACCGTGGCCTGGAACTCGGCCGACGATGCCGGGAAGTTCTTGCTCGTTCCGACGCTCTGGATCGGAGGCGCCACGAGCTGCACCTGGCTGGTTCCGGCACCCGCCGCACCGGCCCAATTGCTGATCCACGTGGTCAGGATCTGGCCGCAAGCGCTGGGGTCGGCGAGCCAGCAATTGTGGCCGCCGCTCACCTTGACGACGATCCGTGAGCTCGAGGGTTGGCCAAGGTTGACCACCGTGTTGGCCTGCGCATAGGCGAGATTCACATCGTCGCTGCGCGCGAAATTCGGCATTTGCGCCGGCGTGGTCGCGTTGTGGCACTGGCCGCAACGATTCTGGACGCGGACGTTGTTCCAGAAGCTGACCGCGAAGGCTTGCACATCGGCAGTCGCCGGCGCAGGCCCGGTGTAGGCATTGGCCGAACTCGTGGGCGGAGCGCCGCCGGGAGTCGCGGTCGTGGGGGCTCCGCCGCCGCCGCACGCGGCCAAATTCAAGGTCGCCGCAAGGACGAGCAACCCGTAGATGCGTGTGAGGTTCATGCTCAATTCCCCATGCAATAGACTGCGGCATCGGCGAATACCTGCCGCAGCGAATAGTTGCTCGACTTGAACGAGGCGACCATCGTGGCCACCTGGGTGCGGTCCGCGACATTGCTGGGCGCGCGAAAGCAAACGTACTTGAATACCCGCGTGACCTGGCAGCTGGCGAACGCCTGGCTGCCGGCCAGCTCTTGCCCCAGGGATTTCGCTCCCTGGCCGCTGCCGGTCTGGATCGGGTCCCATCCCATCAAGGAGTTGACCCCGCCGCGCCAACGATTGTCCCAGTGGTCGTCCGGCGTTACGTAGCCCTGCGGGAAGTTGGTATTGTTGATGAAGTACTTCGGCTGCACCTGGCCGGCGGTGTAGACGATCTTGCCGACGCTGTCGGCCGTCGTCGCATCGGTGTTATTGAAGTTGTAGTAGGCAAAGGCCTGGGCCATCGGGTCCATGCCGCTGTGGCAGCCTATGCAATTGTTCAGGAACAGGCCGCTGTCGCCGCCCGGACTGCGGGTCACGTCCTGACGGATTCGGTCCGGGGGACGGGTGGTGTCCATGATGGTCTGCAGGTCGCTGCACAGATGATTCATCACGGTGAAGCGGAACATCGCGCGGTTGGTGCCGTTGATGAAGAAGGCGGCGGCCGCGCCGCGGGTGGTCATGACGCCGGCGGTCGCCGTTGCCGGTATGCCGGTCAATGCCGATTGAGTGCTGGACACCAAGTGCGCTTTCAGGTCGACGCCGTTGTCGTCCATTTGCTGGTACAGGTCGTTGTTCGCCGGGGAGTAGGCCGGCAGGCTGTACGTCGACGTGGCGGTTGCATCGGCGATATACACTAGGTCGGCGCTCAACAAGGTGTTGAACGGCACGTCGTCGCGCACCATGCCGACCACGGTAGCCACGTAATCGTTGAGCGGGGCAAACACAGTCTGGTCGCGATTGGTCCACGGCATCGCGAGATTGCGGATGGTGTTGTTGTAGAACGCGGGGTCCTTGGTGACGATGTTGAGCGCGGCCTGGGTGGCATCCATACCGACCATGCTGGTCAACGTGGCATCGGATGCCGCGACGCCGGCGATTCGATCGTACATGCGCTTCGCCTGGTCCTTGTTCAACGTGGCCGCCGCGGCCAGGCTGGCCGTCAACAGGAGCACGGAACCGGCGCAAGCCAGCGCGCCAAATCGGGCGCGAATCGACCCCGCCTCGCGCGCCCGATCGTTCAAGTTCGGCGTTGCCATCCCATTCTTCATATGCACATCCACTGTCGTGAGTTGTGATTTCGACGTAGCGAGAAGATACTCGGGCGGCCTTAGGGAAAGTAATGTCTCATTCGGCCGACGTCGGCTTTTCGCGACATATCGACCGACCCCGGCTTACCCTTATCCTGGCTGCCAATTCGCATGAGTTTTCAGCGACGTGCACAGAGAAGCGGATGTGAGGGAGTTCTTCTGTGAGTGCGTTAACAGATTGCGCACGAACATGAAACGAAGATGCCAATATGAGACAAATTAAGTTGAACGACGACTTGCGACGGCGTGACCACCGTCACGTTTTGCCGACGTTGACAGCCCTCGTGTTGCCCCTGCTCGCGCTGGTTTTTCCGCTGCTCGCGCTGGTCGGATGCAGCAGCGGCATCAGCGGTCATGCCCCCGGGCTCGCCGGACCGCAGGCCCAGGATCCCGGCACGTTCACGTACCCCCTGGCTTACATCAAGCGGCCGCCCGTGACGAAAGATATCGATGCGCGGGACCTCATTACGCCTACCGCCGGCGGGGACCTGTACATCCGCGACCAGGCCAGCGCCGGCGGCGTCGAGGTCAATCTCACCAAATCAATCACCACGGGCCAGGGGGACGTGCGGGATCTCGATGTGTCGCCGGACGGTAAGAAACTGCTGTTCTCGCTGCGGCTGCCGCTCATCAAGAACGCCAAGGAGATCAACCAACCCACGTGGAAGATCTATCAGTACGATGCCGTCTTGAAAACGGTCACGCAGCTGACCACTGACGCGAGCCGACGCGGCCACGACGTCGGCGCGCACTATTTACCCGACGGGCGCATCGTCTTCGCGTCCACCCGGCAAGCGGGGACCCAGGGAATATTGATCGACGAAGGCCGGCCGGAATACCCGGCGCAAACCGACGACCGCAAACAGGACATTTTTTTGCTGCATGTCATGAATGCCGACGGCAGCAACATCAAGCAGATCAGCTTCAACACCAATCACGACTTCGCGCCGTCGGTGCTGTCGAACGGCCAGATCGTATTCTCGCGCTATGAGTCCACCAACGGCGACCAAATCAGTCTGTACCGCACCAACCCCGACGGTTCCGGTCTCGAGTTGTTTTACGGCGCCAACAGTCACGCCACGGGGGCGAACAACGCCGGCACGAACAACACCGTGATTCAGTTCTTGAACGCCCGGCAGCGCGCCGACGGCAAACTTTTGGCCTTGGTACGGCCGCTGCAATACACCCAGCCGGGTCTCGATACCCAGGAGGGCGGAGACATCGTCGCAATCGATGCGGGAAACTTCGTCGAAATCCATCAGCAAGCGATTCCGTCGGCCACGGGCACTCCCGCAACGGGGGGCACCGGGCATGTCACCGCCACCACCCTCGGGGTGACGACGGATCCCGACAAGCCCTCCTTGGGGGGCCGCTTCGGCTCCGTCTACCCGCTGTTCGACGGCACCAATCGGATGCTGGTGAGCTGGGCGCCGTGCCTGGTCCTCACCTCGACCGCCGCATCCGCCACCAACGTCTGCACCACCAGCAACACCACCGGCGCGACCGTGACGTTGGCGCCGCCCCAATACACGATTTGGGTGTACGACTTCGGCGCCGGCACCTTGAGCCCCATCCTCGCCGCCGAGTCAGGGTTGGTCATCGTCGAACCGGTGCTCTTGCAGGCCCGGGTCCCCGCGCCCACCGCGGCACTACCGACGCCCTCCACCGCGGCGTCGACGGCATTGGCGGGAGTGGGACTGGGCATCCTCGACATCCGCAGCGTCTATGACTTCGACGGCGTCGATGACGTGGCAGCACAAACCGGGAATGCCGTGCCGAACATTGCGGCGCTGGCGGATCCCAAGCAGGCCATCGCCGATCAACGCCCGGCTCGGTTCATCAGAGTCGAAAAGGCCGTCGAGATCCCTTCCATGGACGTGCGCAAGATCAACAACTCCGCCTTCGGCCCGGCAGGCATGGGTATGCGGGAGATTCTCGCCTACGCGCCGATCGAGCCGGACGGGTCGGTCAAGATTGAGCTGCCGGCAAACGTACCGTTCACCATCGAGATCCTGGACAAGAATGCACGTCGCATCGGTGCTCAACACACCAGTTGGCTGCAGCTGGTGCCGGGCGAAACCAAGGTCTGCACGGGATGCCACAACCCGGCCAACCCAGCCAACCCACTATTTCCGTTGTCTCACGGCCGTACCGGCCTGACCAACTCCGTGTATGCCGGCGCCGCCGGCCCTGGGGTGGCGTTCCCCAACACGATGACCACATTCACCGCCGCGAAAAAGGGCGACACCATGGCCGAGACCCGCGTTGCGGCGACCTGCCAGACGGGCGCCACCACATGCTCGCAGATCCCGAGCATCGATGTGCTCTACACGGACGTCTGGACCGATCCCGCGGTCCGTCCGGTCGATAAGCCTATCTCCTATCTGTATTCGGATCTCTCGACGCAGAAGCCCCCCAACTCGCACTGCGTACCTTGGGATGCGCTCTGCCGCAGTACGATTCATTATCCCGACGACACCATGCCGCCCTACCACATTCAGTCCCTCTGGGATTTTCCAAGGCTCGTCATGGTGGGCGGCGTCGCGGTCGATCACACCTGCGTGACATGCCACACCCCGATTGGCGCCAATGCAGCCATCCAAATCCCCGCGGGCCAATTGGATCTGCGGTCCGTCGCATCCAACGACGACGCCAGCGTGAGCACCTCTTATCGGCAACTGCTGTTCCCTCGGAACGCAACGACGCTTATCATGGGCGTTCCGACGCCTACGGGGGTCTTGGCGCCGCCGATAACGGCAGGCAGCGCCATCAACTCGTGTGCGTTTTTTTTCAGTCTGTTCGACGGAAGCTGCACACCCGGGCCACAGGGAAAGTTTGACCATACGGGCCTCTTGGAGCCGTGGGAGTTACGATTGATTTCAGAATGGATCGACATTGGCGCCCAGTACTATAACGATCCATTCGTCGCGCCGGCCGCGAACTGAACTGATGCGACCACTGCTCGCGCTGCTGCTGGTGATGCAGGCGTTCACTGTGAGTCCGGCATACGCTGCGTCCCGCCCGGTCGAAGTGATCATTACCGACCCCTTCATCGAGATGCACAGCGGTCCGGGGCGCGGTTATCCCGTGACCTATGTCGTGGGACGCGACGATACCGTGACGGTGCTCTACAGCCGCACCGAGTGGTACAAGGTGCGGGCGTCGCGCGGGCAGGAAGGTTGGGTGCGGCGCTCCGACCTGGCGCGTACGCGACTGGAATCGGGCGAGCCGGCGCCGATTCCCCCATACCCGGATTTTGCCACCCACCGCTGGGAGGTGGGCGCTGGGTACGGCGTATTCAATCATCAGAACCTGGTCACCGGTTACGTCGACTTCTCGCTCACCGATAGCCTGGATGCCGAGTTCGTGCTGCAACAAGCCTTCGGCACCATCGACAATCGCTATGTCGCGACGCTTGGGCTTCGCCACACATTCATACCGGAGTGGAAATGGTTCTCGCCCACCGCGGGCATCGGTACCGGATATCAATACATCGACGACAAGGTGCCACCGAAGCCCATCGAGACCCACAATCAGATGGCCTACGTGTCGCTCGGGGTACGCGGCTTCATCACCAGGCGATTCATGTGGCGTGCCGACTGGCGCAAGTACGACGTGTTCACCCATCAAAACCAGAACGAGGAACCGGAAGAATGGAAATTCGGCTTAGCTGTGTTCTTCTAGCAGCGGTGCTGCTGTCCGGCTGCGGCTGGTTTCATCGCGGCGAGAAGCCGTCCAACCAAGTGGTGGTGGACGAGCCCGCGGGGGAACCTTCCATCATCGAGCCTCAGGTCAACCGC
>JAXDQI010000081.1:0-8739 GCA_034667965.1 Gammaproteobacteria bacterium | reverse complement strand
GAGTCGGGAGCGCCGGGGCCTATCCGGGGTTGACCGGGTTGACCGAGCGCTGCGAAAGGCTGCCGGAGTTTCGCGCCGCGAAGCTGGCATTCGAGGCGCCGAGTCAGCCGTGCTAGTCCGGCGTTGCGGCGCGCGTCGTCCATGACCTCGAGTTTCGCCATTCTATGCGAATCGCTCGGGCCGCCGGCCCGGCAGTGGCGGCCGCTCTCGCCTCGGGCGTGGACCTGCGTGGGCGTGCTCGCGATCCCGCTCTGGGCCACGTGGCCGGCACTGGCGTTGCGCGCGCTCGAAATGCCGGCCTTCGAATGCCTGACGATCGCCTTTTTATTCGGGTGGATTGCGCTGGGATGTACCCAGCGCACGGCTGCGACAGTTGCTTCGATGCACGCCAAGGCCCGATGGCTGTCGTGGGTTCCGGCTTGCGCGTGCGCCCTGGGTCTCTGCGGTTCGAATGCCTTTCATATCCTCGCGACTCATTACATCCCGGCTGCCGAGGCGAATCTGATTTCTTATCTGTGGCCTGTCATGATCGTCGGGATTGGAGCGGTGCTCGGACTCTTTCGGCTTCGGCCGCGCCAAATCGTCGGGCTCGGCTTGGGTTTTGCGGGTGCCGTGATCTTGATGGGCGGTGGCGCCATGGCGCTTTCCCTCGAGGGGATCGCCCTGGCGCTGCTGAGCGGCGTGTCGTGGGCGCTCTACTGCATCTTCAGGCTCAAATGGAAGGCGGTTCCTGGACCCGTCCTCACCCGCGGCTGCGCTCTATCGACGTGCCTGTGCTTCAGTCTGCACTTCGTGTTGGAATCGACCGTCATACCAAGCGCCGGCGGCATCGCCGCGGCGGCCGCCGTGGGAATCGTTCCGCTCGCCTTTGGGAACCTCCTCTGGGACGAGGGATTTCGCCGAGGCGACAGTCAATTGCTGGCAGTCATGGCGTACGCGACACCCCTTTGCAGCGCGCTGGTTCTGTCCCTATTGGGGCTCGAGTCGCTCACATGGACCCTGGGTTTGGGCGCGCCCGTGATCGTGTTTGCCGGGCTGCTATCGCGCAGCGACGTTTCCGCGGAAATTTGACAGGCAAATATCTCGCCCGCGAGCCCGGGGCTACGCTCGAGTCATTGCTTTTCGAGGTGCGCGAGAACCATGGCGACCTGGTCGGTGGCGCCCAGGATCACGGGCGTGCGCTGATGAATGGCGGTGGGTTGGATATCCATCACCCTCCGACCGGGCGCTGCAAAGACCTTGCCGCCGGCCTGTTCGATGATCATGGCCATGGGGTTGGCTTCGTACATGAGCCGAAGCTTGCCGTCGGGCGCTTTGGTCGTGGGCGGGTAGAGGAACACGCCCCCTTTCAGCAAGATCCGGTGCACGTCGGCTACCATGGCACCGCTGTAGCGGCCTGAATAGTCGTTGCTCTGCGCCCAATCCAGATAGCGCTGATATCCTTCCGGGAAGCCCTTGCGGTTGCCTTCGTTCACCGAATAGGTCTTGTTGCCCTCGGGAATCAGCAGGTTTCTCTCCACCCGCATGAAAGCGCCGATGCCGGGGTCGAGTACGAACATGTCGACGCCCTGGCCGATGGTCAGGACGAATACCGTGGACGAACCATACAGCACATACCCCGCGGCCACCTGACGTGCGCCGGGCTGGAGCAGCGAGTCCTGCGCCCGCGCCGCGCGTGCATCGTACTGCAGGATGCTGAAAATGGTGCCGACACCGCCGCAGATGTCGAGGTTGGACGAACCGTCGAGCGGGTCGAACAGGACGCAATATCGGGGTGTGCCTGTCTCGTCCTCCCGAAGAATCACCGGTTCCTCGTTCTCTTCCGATGCCACGATGGCGACCCCTTCCCGGCCGCCGAGCGTCCCCAACAGGACGTCGTTCGCGAGAACGTCGAGCTTTTGCTGCACTTCACCCTGCACATTCTCGACCCCGACGCTGCCCAGCACGTTTTCCAGCCGCGCCCGCCGCACTTTGTCGGCGATGATTTTGGCGGAAATCGACAGCGCGGACAGAATCCACGAAAACGTCCCGGATGCATGGGGATGCTTCGCCTGCTCACCGAGAATGTGAGCCTGCAGGGTCATGATGCGCACTTCGTCGCGGGTGTTCTTCAGGTTCATTTGGCGGTGTTGTCCATGGGTGAAGGATGCCATGAACCGGTGCGCAATCCATAAGGGCTTTGCAGGACCTCCTCCGGGCGGTGATGTTACGGGTGCGCCTGATCGGCAGGGGTATTTTGATGCGCTACAATGAAGCATGATAACCACGCCACCCCACGCGTTCGCAACGGGGGTGATGGCGGCCGAGCAAGAAAAAGAGTGTTGGCAAAAGAAAGGGGGAGTCATGTCTTTATCAGTCAGATTCAGCGCGATCATGGCGGGGTTGGTGTTGGTCGGAATGGTCGGGTGCGGCGAAGCACCGCATCCCGCCGCCCCGGCCAAGAAGCCGCCTTCGCAAGCCAGTCAGCAATGGTCGAACATCTCGAACGGCTTCATCGAGGATTATCTGCGGGCGCAACCTGTCTTCGCCGCGCTGGCCGGTCGGCACGAATTCGACGGTCAGCTGCCGGACCTGACCTCCCACGGCATCAAGCGCGAAATCGCGCGTTTGCACGATGCCCGCACGCAAATCGGCGCCGTCGATCCGACGAAGTTGGAGCCGCGGGAGCGATTCGATCGAGAGTACCTGCTCAAGGTCATCGACAAGGATCTATTTTGGCTCGAGAAGGCGCGCTTTCCATCCACGAATCCATATTGGTATCTCGGGAGCCTCGATCCCGACGTGTATGTGAGCCGCAACTACGCGTCGGCCGAGGTGCGGATGAAAGCGTACATCAAGTACGCGCGCGGCATTCCGAAAATGGCGACCGACATTCAGGCCAATTTGCAGGGTCCGTTGCCCAAGACCTACGTGGAATTGGGAATCGCCGATTTCGGGGGATTCGCCGATTTCTACGCGAAGAACGCACCGGAGGCGTTTGCGTCCGTGTCGAATCCGGAACTGCAGAAGCAGCTCACCGACGCCGACACGAACGCGGCCATTGCAATGACCAACCTGAAGAATTATTTGATCGGTTTGCGTAAAACCGCGACCGACAAATTCCCGCTGGGCAAGGATCTGTTCGCCGAGATGCTGAAGGACACCGAGAGCGTCGACATTCCGATCGCGGACATCGAGGCCGCGGGCCGCGCCGACCTCGAGCGAAATACCCAGGCGCTCAAAGCCGAGTGCGCGACTTATCTTCCCAAGGGTACGGTCGCCGCCTGCGTGGCAAAGATGTCGGCCAACAAGCCGAAGGGCGGCTTCATCGAAGCGGCGCGCGCACAGCTGGTCGACCTCAAGAAATTCGTCCAAGACAACAATGTAGTGAGCATCCCCAGCAACGACGAGGCATTGGTGGCTGAGGCGCCGGTCTACAATCGCTCAAACGCGGCCTTCATTCAGACGGCGGGACCGTACGATAAGGGGGTCGCGTCGACCTACAATATCGCGCCGCCAAATCCTGCGTGGTCGAAGTCGGAGCAGGCGGCATATATCCCCAGCGAAGCGGCACTATTGTTCACGTCCGTGCATGAGGTATGGCCGGGACACTTCCTGCAGTTCCTGCATTCGAACGCCAATCCTTCCAAGCTCGAGGCGTTGTGGGTTGGGTATGCGTTCGCGGAAGGCTGGGCGCACTACACCGAAGAGATGATGTACGAGCGCGGCTTGGACAAGGGCGATTCCGAAAAGCATATTGGCCAGCTGACGGATGCGTTGCTCCGCGACGTCCGCCTGCTGTCAGCCATCGGGATGCATACGGGTGGCATGACGGTTGCGCAGTCCGAGAAGATGTTCAGCACTCAAGCGTTCCAGGATCCGGGGAATGCCCGCCAACAGGCGGCTCGCGGCACATTTGATCCAGCGTACCTCAATTACACCCTCGGCAAGCTCATGATCCGAAAGCTGCGCACCGACTGGATCGCGAAGACGCAGCCCAATGCCGCCGCCGGAGGCGGCGCGGACGATCAGGCGCATTGGCATGATTTCCATGACAAGTTCCTCTCCTACGGTGGGCCGCCGCTGCCGCTGCTGCGCAAAGAAATGGTGGGTGACGGCGGCAATTTACTGTAAGCGTGCGTCTAGGCTAGGCCAATGAGAATCCCGCTGTCCGTCCACGTCCCGATCAGGGACGCGGCGCGCAGCGGGATTTCTTCTTCCGGCAACCAATGGCGGAGAACGGCGCATATGTCGCCGAAACGCATGCCCGAGAGTGCGGCCTCCAGGCTCGCATTCTCGGCCGCGTCCAGCGACCGGAAGCGGTTGGTCAAATCCCGGCGCCACAACAGCCAGGGAATTTGAGTTTCGCTGGTTTCAGGCTGCGGTGGATCCTCGTCGCGGCTCATCGCCTGCCAGACCGCGACGGTGTTCCAAGCCAAATTCAGGAGCCGCAGCGACGGATGAAATACAAATCCGAGCTGATCCCAGGAATCGGAGTCAAGGGCCCGTAGCGCCTCCCGGTCCACGGGCACGGCGTCGGCCGCGTCGAAGACTTCCGACAGCGTCCATTCGAACCGCGCGATTTCCGCCAATATGGGCTGCTCCGCGTACGGCGGCGTCTGCGCCGAGAAATCGCCAAGTTCGCGGCCATACCACCGGATGGAACGATGCACCGACGGATGGGCGTCGATGAAGGTATTGCCCAGGCTTTCGAAGACTTCGTCGCCCAGAATTTTGAACAAAACCGGATAGGTGTCCTCGAGAGCGTCCAACAAGCGCAGACGATACGCATTCCGGTAGATCTTCACTCGTTCCGCGGCCGGCAATGGCGGTGCATCGACCACGGACTTGAGGATCGCGTCGTCTCCCATCAGCAAGTGCTGCTGAAAATTCCGCTGCAGTTCCACCAAGCGCATCAGGCCGCCTTCGCATGGCGACGCGCCATCTCGCGCGCCATATCGAGTTCCATCACCAACTCGCTCAAGGGTGGAATGTTGTCGTCGCGCTCGATCATGGTGGGGACTTCCCCGAAGAGCTCGATGGCGCGAGCGTATAGATCCCAGACGGGCGGCGCGATGGGATGGTCATGGGTGTCGATCAGGTGTCCGCCTTCATCACTATGCCCGGCAAGGTGAAACTGCCGGACGCGACTCTTCGGCATGGCGTGCAGATAGGTCTGCGGGTCGAAACCGTGATTGACGCTACTGACGTAGATATTGTTGATGTCGAGCAAGATGGCGCAGTCCGCGCGCTCGGCGACTTCGCTCAAGAATTCCCATTCGCTCATGCCGGACTCTTGAAAGGTCAGGTAGCTCGATACGTTTTCGAGCAAGAGCTGCCGACCGAGCGCATCCTGTACCTCGCCGACGCGGGCGACCACATGCGCCAGCGCCTCCTCGTTATAGGGGAGCGGCAGGAGATCGTGCAGGTTCTTTCCGCCGATTCCGGTCCAGCACAAGTGATCGGAGATCCACGCAGGTTCGATCCGGCGGCTTAAGCGCCGAACCGCACTCAAGTACTCGCGATCCAGTGGGTCGGTGCTGCCGATGGACAACGAAACGCCGTGCATCACCAGCGGATAGCGCGCACGGATGCGCTCCAGCACATCCAGGGGCTTGCCGCCCGGCACCACATAATTCTCGGTGACCACTTCGAGCCAATCGATGCCGCGCGCTCTTCCCGTACCCTCGTTCAGCAGAGCTTCGTAGTGGGCCGGCCGTAATCCAAGACCAAAGCCGCTCAGGTGGTGCATTTGAGTATCGGGCGCGGCAAGCGATGGGGCGAATTGCCTGCTGCGCCCGATGCCGCCGTTACTTCAGTTTGGACTTCGCTGCATCGCACTCGGTCTTCGACATGGAGACCCACCCTTGGCCCTTGCAGCTATTCATGCCCTTGCAGCTGTTCTTCGCCGACTTGCACTCGGAGGTGCCCTTGCAGGAGTTGACGCCGGAACAATGCACCGTTGCGGTGTCCGCCGCCACCGAGACGCCGGTGAGTCCGGACGTAAAGAACATGGCGGCCGCGGCGGCCATTGCCGCATTCGACAATTTGGTCATTTGCATGGTGATTCCCTCTTTTATTCAGGCACAGCGATATTGCTGTTCATGTACCAAGACCGCCCCCGTCTCGATTTTATTACTGTTGCCAGCCTTTTATTACCTTTGCCGGCCACTTATTTTGCTCCTTGCATCATCGACGAGGCTGGCAAGCGCTTCGACGCGCTGCGGCTGCAATTGATTGTGCAGCTCGCATGATCGCGAAGTATCCGTTGTATGAATGCAACAAAAAATACTCTCGAGCCCCTGGTATTTTTCGGGCAGGCTGATATTGTTCCGGACATACACGTACGGGCTTGCGGCTTTAGCGCAACGCTCATTGGTTGGGGCGGTGGATGCAACGACGAACCTCTGGAATTGCATCATCCTATTTGGCTTAGCGATGCTTCAAAATATTTTGGGAGATTACCGATGGGAACTGCGATAAAGGACGATTCACCAAGGGGATTTTTGGAGCCGGATAATGTTCCGCGCGCTCTTATTCCTCGCTTCGCTGCGGCGACCGCGTTCGGCGCCGCTCTATTCGCTGTTGCCGCGATGGGACAGCAGGCGCCCGCGGCATCCCCGGAGCCTGAATTGCAGGAAATCGTCGTCACGGGCTCCATGATCAAACGGCCCAACGCCGAAACCGCGGAGGCCATCACGATCCTCAATTCGGACACCCTCAGGGAGCAGGGAGTCACGAGTGTGGAGCAGGCGTTGAACATGCTGTCCTCCAACACCACGCAGACAAACACCGCCTCTGCCGTAGCGACTTTTTCCGGTGGCGGTTCTTACGCCGATCTGCGCAACCTGGGGAACAGCCGCACCCTGATTCTTCTCGATGGCCAACGGTTGGCCAACAACGCTAACAGCGGCAATGCGGTGGACCTGAGCGGTATTCCGTTCTCGGCCATCGACAGCATCCAGGTACTTCGGGAAGGCGCATCGGCGCTGTACGGCTCGGACGCGATCGCGGGCGTGATCAACTTCATCACCAAGAAGAATTACCAGGGGGCCCAAGTCCAGGTCAATTTCGACCACCCGCAGAAAGCCGGCGGCGGCTCGGGTGAGGCAGATTTCAGTTTCGGACACGGGGATCTGGCGAGCGACGGCTATAACTTCATGATCACGGGAAGTTACAGCAAGCAGCAGGAGCTTCAAGCGACGCAGCGGGCGTTTTCCGCCCAGGGTTTTAATCCCGCGGGTGGCACCACCAATACGAACTATTATGGATCGTGGCCCGGGGTGGTACTGGATGCCAACGGTAACATTTGGCAGTCGGGCTATCCGGCCTGCGCGGGCAATCCGCAACTGACCAGGTATTTCGGCGACTGCTCTTACCGGTATTCTGCCGCGACCGATCTACTCCCGGAGTCCCATGTGTATTCCGGGCTGGTGTCCTTCACCAAGGCGCTGCCGGCCAACAACCAAGTGCAGCTGCAGTACTTCTATACCCAGTCCGAAGTGAACGGGTATTCCGGTCCCATGTTCTACCAATTCGGGGTTGACCCGGCCAGTCCCTACTTCCCGAAGGCGTCTCAGCTGACATGCGACAACAGGGGTTCGAACTGCGGCGGCCTGGCGCCGGATCTCACCGATCCGATCCAAGCGGCGTGGAGCGATCCCGGCAACAACCGCTACAACGGCAACCTCAATGTCGAGCAGCGGGTGCTGTTGACGTTCTCCGGTAGCAACGCTGGTTGGGACTACGCCACGGAACTCAACTACAGCAAGAACACCAACGACAATCGTAACACCGGGGGGTATCCCAATGAGGAAGTGCTTGCACCCGGCGGCGTCGTGAGCAATCTGATCAACCCGTTCGGACCCCAGAGCGCGGCGGGACAGGCTTTGATCAATTCTTCCTATATCAACGGCGTATACGCGTACGGCAAGGACACACGGTGGAGCGTCGACGGCCATGCCAGCCACCCGCTGGGCGACGCTTTCAACTCGGGCACTCCGGCGACCGTGGCGATCGGGTTCGATGTGGGGGGCGAACGTTTTGTGTACGCGACTACGCCCTATAACGACCTCACGGCCGCTGCAACCGGACTTACGGACAGTTCAGTCGAAGGCAGTCGCCAGGTACAGGCGGCCTTCATCGAGCTGGACGTGCCGATGACCAAGGGGCTCGATCTCGACGTGTCGGATCGCCAGGACCGATACAGCGATTTCGGCACGACCAACAACGCGAAGCTGTCGGTGCGCTATCAGCCGGTCGATTTCCTGACATTCAGAGGTACCGCCTCCACCGGCTTCCGGGCGCCCACGCTCTTCAACCTGTACTCGTCGAATTTCCTGGCAGCTTCGAGCGGCTCGGCCATGGGAGATCTCACCCCGTACTGCGCGGGCACCCCCATTGCGCCATTTACCTCGGCCACCTGCGCCTCGCAGGGACTGGCGTTGCGCGGCGGGAACAAAAACCTGACGCCCGAAACATCGCAAAACTTCGATTTCGGTGTCATCGTCTCGCCGATCCAGGACATGGGCATTACGCTCGACTATTACAGAATACTTCTCAAGAACACCATTGGGACCGTTCCGACCTCGGCCATCTACGGCGATCCCGCCTTGTTCGCGAGCTCTTACGTATTGAACAACATTGGGGGACTTACTCCGACGATCAATGAAGCCGCGAACTGCGTTCCTTCCTACACGGCAGCGACCTGCGGATACATCGTGCGGACCAATCAGAATACGGGCAGGATCACGACGGACG
>JAXDQI010000080.1:0-11947 GCA_034667965.1 Gammaproteobacteria bacterium | reverse complement strand
CTTAGCCTCAGGCGCCCGCGTCTGCGCGTGGTTCTTGCCGATGAGCACACCATCCTTCGCCGCGGTTTGCGGGCGATGTTGGAAGGTGAATCTGATCTCGAGGTAATCGGTGAAGCGAGCGGGGTATCGGATGCGATCGCCCTGACGAGATGCCTGCAACCCGATGTGGTGATCACCGACGTGTTTGAAAATGGCAGGGGAATTCTGGCCATCAGCGAGATGCTCCGCGAATGCGTGGATCTGCGGATCGTGATGCTGACCGGGTGCAAGGATCAGGAATGGGAGCGCGCCGCCATGATGGCCGGTGCCCACGCTTATGTCGTCAACGACTCGCCGATCGAAGTCTTGTTGAGCGCAATTCGCGCGGAGAGCGCCGGTTTTGACCTTTTGGCGGCACCGAGAGCCGCCGCCGCTCCGAATCAGCATTCGGCCGAAGAACCAGCCGAGGCGCCGCTTGCAGAGATGACTGCGCGCGAGCGCGAGGTGCTGATCGGCATTGCGCTGGGTTATTCGAGCAAGCGGATAGCCGGGGATCTGGGGCGCAGCGTCAAAACGATCGAAAAACATCGATTCAAGATGATGCATAAGCTAGGTCTGCGTAATACAGCGGCCGTGACTCGCTATGCGATGGACAGCGGTTTGCTCGACACCGATAGCAAGAACCAGGAATTCCGCCCGGCACGGCTTCTTCCCAGAGACTAAGTCGTCCGGCCTCAATTGCCCCACCGCCGGAACCCCGTGTCGAGTTAAGGCTCGGCAAGTATGGCTTTCTGCCGATCCCGGTACACATCCTCGGTTACGAGCCCTTCGTCGTAAAAATGCTTCAGCTCACGCAGTCTTGCTTCCTTTGACCCTGCAGCAGGCGTAGAGCCCCCCGCTGCCGGAGCGGGAGGTACCTTTGCCGCCGGCAGTTGCTGCGCCGGCGGCGGCGCGACGGGAGGCGCGACAGGAGGCGCTGCGGCCGTGCGTTCCGGTTTTGGGGCGTTTTCGCAAGCCTTGAGGCAATCATTGTGCGCTGCGGGGCATTCGACCGCGCCGCGTTCAGGAAACATCGCGAACACCTGCGGACATTGATCATAATGCGCATTGCAGGACGCGGTGCAGTTCGAATCGTTCACTATGGGGGGCCGCACCAGGTCCACGGTGCCGCAGCCACTCAGAATCAAGGCAACTGCCGCGGCTGCAATCTTCATGGTCGATTCTCCCCCTTGCTGTTTGATCGCCTCGACTCCCCACGGCTGAGCCGCATCGAATTGTGCACCACGCACACGCTCGAAAGTACCATTGCCGCGGCCGCGACCACCGGCCGCAACAGGCCATAAGCGGCAATGACCACCGCCACCACGTTGTAGGCGAATGCCCAGACGAGATTCTGCCGGACGATGCGCAATGTCCTGCGCGCGAGGTGAAGCAGGCGGGGAATCTCGAGAAGGTCTTCACGTAGAATAGTGACGTCGGCCGACTCCTTGGCCAGATCCGCGGCCGGCCCGAAAGCGATTCCGGCATCCGCAGCGCCCAACGCCGGTGCGTCGTTGACGCCATCCCCGACCATGGCGACCACTCCCGCCGATCCGCGCAACGCGCGCACACGCAATGGCTTATCGGTCGGCGACAGGTCACCGGCGAAATCCGTGCAGCCGATGCTGATCGCGACGCGCGCCACGACCTCCCGACGATCCCCGGATAGCAAGTGGCAGGACACCCCCATATTCTTCAGGGCCAGCACCGCTTCGAGCGCTTCGGGCCGACCCGGGTCGTCGAGAACCACCTCGCCGGCGAGACGTCCATCGATCGCAATCGCGACTGAACTGCATCCGGTATCGGTCATCGATGCCGAGGGCAATTCGACGCCGCCGGCTGCGAGCCAGGATAATTTGCCCACCTCGACCCGGTGGTCCGCGACACGACCCTGAGCACCGCCGCCGGCGGTGACGCGCACGTCGACCGCAGCGGGAACCGGCTGGCCGCGGGCGAGCACCGCCGCCACGAGGGCGCGGGCGAACGGATGGCTCACCTCATGCTCCACCCCGGCCGCGAGCCTCAGACTCTCGTCGGCTCCCAGGATCGCGCCTGCCGAAGGGCGGTAGGCGACCACCTGCGGCCGGCCCAGCGTGAGGGTGCCGGTCTTGTCGAATGCCATCACACGCACCCGCGACAGCGTTTCCAGCACCGCACCGCTGCGTACCAAACAGCCGCGCCCGATCGCGATGGACAACGCGATGGTGGTCGCCATGGGAGTGGCGATGCCAAGTGCACAGGGACACGCTACGACCAGCACGGCCAGCGCCGCCTGAAAACCCCGCTCCCACTCGCCCGCCAAGCCCCACAAACAGCAGCTGGCAACTGCGATCAGCAACACCGCGGGTATGAATACCGTGATGACCCGATCCACCACCGCTTCGATCGGCGCCCGGCGGTCGCGGGCCTCGATGGCAAAGCGCTCGACCCGATCGGCGAGCGTCTCGGCGACACCCGATGCGCAGACGGCGAATGCGCCATCCACCGCGGTCGAGCCCGCGCTCACGGAATCCCCGACCCCGACCAGGCGCGGCTGCCATTCTCCGGTCAACAAGGGTTCACTGACATCGGCCCTACCCGCCGCCACCGTGCCGTCCACCGGAATCTCTTCACCGGCACGCACGTGGACGATTTCGCCGGCACGCACCAACCCGGGTGCGACAAGCACTTCCGCACCGTCCCGAAAGAGGCGCGCTTGGCGGCGCGTGCGCCTCATGGTCGGCAAGAGAAGCGCGAGCGCACGGCGCCGTGACTCAGCGTCCAGATACTGGCCCAGTGTCACGAATACCAGCACCATCGTTCCCGAATCATAGTAAAGACTGTGGCCGCCGCGCAGTGTCTGGGTCGCGGAGAAACCGATGGCCGCCAGCGCACCGAACCCGATCAGAGTCTCCAGCGTGAGCCGGCCTCGCCACAATCCCCGCACTGCAATACGGAGCATCGGTATGCCGAGCAGAGCGAACACGGCCAGCGCACAGCAAAACATGATCCATGAACTGGTGCTTACAACCTCAGGACCCAGAGTGTCGAGCGTGCCGAAGTAGCTCAAGCTCTGAAACATCATGATATTGCCGCTGAGCAGTGCGGCGAGACCGAGCTTCGCCAGAAACCAATCGGCGCGCCCGCCCTCTCCGGCATTGCCGATGACGCGGAACACCAAAACGCAGCCCACGCAACAGAACAAAAGCGTCTCATTGCCGTCGATCTCGCGGTGCGGACGGGCAGGCAGCGGCAGCCGGCAATGCGCGCACTGGCGCGACGCAAGCCCACGAAGGACGCCGGCGTGGGTTGTCGACATCACCACCATCCCGTCGACGGCACCAGTCCGAAGTTCGCGAGTCCGCGCAGTATCAAAAGCACCCCCAGACCGGCCAACAACGCGCCCGCCAGGCGCTGCGCCTTCACCCGCCCCAATAGCGTCTGTGGAATCAGCGTCATGGCAAAGACCGCGGGCAACGTCCCCAGCCCAAACACCACCATGGTCAGAGCGCCCATTGCGGGGCTGCCGGCGAGCGCGGCACGGCTCGCCGCGGCGTAAACCAGGGCGCAAGGAAGCCACCCTTGCAAAGCGCCCATGAGCAGCGGGGCTGCCGCGGGAGGCGCCTGATTCAGGCGCACGCGGCCTGCCACCAGCCAACGTCCCAAGCCGGCCATGGCCACGACACGCGTCGGATCGCGAAACCAGCCGATCATCGATAAACCGAAGACCATCGCCGCAATCCCGGCCGCGATGGCGATGATGCCGGTCACGCCGAAGCGGCTCGCCACCGCCTGCGCGATCTGCCCAAAAGCTCCGACGATGAGCCCGATCACTCCATACGTCGCGATGCGCCCAAGATTGAAGAGCAGCCGGAGGTAGGTACGTACCAGCGGTGTCGCGCCCCTGGGAACGAACTGGGCGGTGCACATCGCCACATAGGGTCCGCACATGGCGACGCAATGGACACTGCCGAGCATGGACGCGCCAAACAGCAGCACCAGGTCGCCGACCAGCGGTAGCTCAGCGTGATGGTGGTGCACGATGTCTACAACTTACTGCTCCGAGGTGGTCAGGTCCCCGGTGCCGCTGTCCTTCGGCCAGATTTGATACTTGCTCTCTTCAACATCCCGAAACTGCCCGGTACGCACCGCCCACAGAAAAATGCACCATGCCGACATGGACATGAGGAATGCACTGAAGAACATGTAAAAGGTGATGTCCATTCAAATTCCCTCCTGAATTGCCGGCAGGTCCGGAACTTGCAGATTCCAGGCGACACCCATGACTTGGTTCAGAACTGCGAATGCCGCTGCCGTCATCAATGGCTGAGCGATCACGATGCCGAGGAAGCGCATAAAAGCGCGATCGGCGACTTGCCCCGAGGGAATCAGCGCATACGTCGATGTAAAACGCAGCAAGAACCACGCCAGCAGAACATTCGTGATCGTATAGACCACCCAACAGACAGCGACGGCCGCTACGCCGCCTCGGTTCAACGGCGCGCCCGCGACGACCGCGATGAACAGCGCAAACCACACCAGAAACAAACCGGACAAGAGGCGCCATTGGCCCTCGATTTCGGCCGCGGGCGGCCGCGTGCCGACAATCCGCCTCTTCAGCAGCAGCCCCGCCAACCACACGGCCGGCAGGAGCAATGCCGGCACCATATACGAGGCGAATGCAATCTCGATGATCCGAAAGAACATTTGCGCCATGACTACTCCTACACTATCGCGATTACTGCAACTCTATCGCGCGACCGAGAAGCCGGCATGCGACGGCTGAGGCGGCTTTCCCCGCTCGGTGGCCAAAGACAAGGAATAGTAAACCAAAGCCCACCGTCGCTTATCGGCAAACGCCTGCTTGTCGGCATCGCTCATCTTGTCGAAATCCGCCGACGCAGGCAACCCCGCCACGTACTTCTGAAGCTCGGTCAAGTCCTCTTCGTTGAACATCGGCTTTCCATTGACCTGAGTCTTCCACGCGTTCAGATCGGCGAACGCCTCGCGCGGGTACAGGATGGTGTCGTAGAACGACGGCATCGGGGTACCGTTGAGTCCGGTATTGAAGGTGCGGAACACGTCGGCCGGCGAGTCGCCGAACTTGAACGAGCCGGTGGTGAAGTCGAAGGGCCGGATCGGCGTCTCCCAATCGTCAACCAACTCTTTCGACGAAGGGCCGTCGCCCTTGCCCGCATTTCCATGGCATGACCAACATTGCAGCGTGCGGTAGACCATCCGCCCCTCCTGGATGACCGCCGCCGGCACCTCCTTCAGACTCGGATAGGGCGGCGTCGGTATCTGTATCGGCTCGGGGACCTCTTCAGATTTGAAGCGCGGAGAAAAAGTCTTTACGTAGTCGACCAGGTCCCAACGGTCCTGCTCCGGAATGATGTGGCCGTCGGCCGCATTGCCCCAGGCGGGCATGACCTGTCCCTTGCGCACACCGCGGGAAATGGTGCGGAAGATGTCCTCGTCCGTCGGCAGCGCGCCGGATGGCGTGGTGCGGCTCTTGAATGCCGCCGTCGTGAAATCGCGCGGCTGCGGGTTGAGAAAATGGTACGCCGCGTTGAAGTTGGTCGAGGTGGCGGTATCCGCGGTGTTTCGACCGTTGCCGTATTTGCCGTGGCAGCCGACGCACTTGGTCTCGTAAATGGCCTTGCCGCGGCTTTCGCGAAGCGCGAGAGGCTCGTTGGTCGGCGAGCGGTGCGTCGCCGGCCAAGCTTCCCAAGTCCGCCAATCGCCGATCGCGGTTCCGATCTTTTGCATGTAGGCCTCGACGCCCACCATTTCTTCGGTCGGAACCGGGCCGTAATCGTGCATGTCGATGATGCCGTCACCATGACTGCCGTCTGCGTTCGCCGGCCATGTATCCAGTTCGGCGAAATTCGCAGGCTTCTGCCCGATGGCATCCAACTCGGATTTCGTGACGCGTCCATCGTGGTTCTTATCGTAGGTTTCGATGAACGTGGTGACGGCGCGGTCGTGCGGCGAATCCTCGGTGAACAGCCACGAATAGGCGGGCATCATCGACTCCGGTTCCACCGATCGCGGATCCCAATGATGAGCGTAATGCCACTCGTCCGATCGGCGGTTGCCCTCGCGCGACAGATCGGGACCGATGCGGCGTGTTCCGAACATCTGCGGCACGTCGTAAATGAATTCACCAGCCTGGCTGACCGGTCCCCACTTGTCCGTATCGCGATTGACGGGTCGCACGAATTGCGAATGGCAATACCAACAGCCTTCGCGAATGTAGACCTTACGGCCGACATTTTCGACGTCCGTACGATGCG
This sequence comes from Gammaproteobacteria bacterium, assembly GCA_034667965.1. Lineage (GTDB taxonomy): Bacteria > Pseudomonadota > Gammaproteobacteria > Steroidobacterales > Steroidobacteraceae > Bog-1198. Next base: position 5,654 of record JAXDQI010000080.1, on the reverse strand, counting down.
GCGTCGGGACCACCTGCCCATCCATGTTCTTCACCGTTTCCGGCCGGGTGAGCGATTTTTCGAGGTACGGGATCACCCCCTGGCTGGTCATGGCAAGAGCGTAGAATCCCAACGCTGCGATCAGAATAACGGGTTCGATGCGCCTCATGGTGTTTTATCCAATCCCTTAATGTTGTATTTCAATCCCTAGGACCACTTCGGCTCAGGCAAATAATTGGCTGGAGCTCCCGGCGGCACTGGAATGAGTTTGCCGTGCTTGATCGTCATATAGAGGTTCCAGAAGCCGAGCGCTGCGCCGATGTCCATTCCGATGCCCGCAAGCGAGCGAACGAACCAGTACGGTTTCATGGCGGACATCGAGTCGACGAAGTCCGCGCCCGCCTGCAGCATGGTCCCCTGCATGAGTCCTTGTATCGTCAGGTCGAAGGCCATGATGGAGAAGCCGACCACCGTGAGCCAGTAGTGCCATTGCGCGCAGTTCTTCGAGTACAACTCGCGTCCCGCCACTCGCGGGGTAACCCAGTACATACCGGCGGTCGCCCAGATCACGAACGTGCCGAACACGGTCAGATGCGAATGGCCGATGACGAAGTCGGTGAAGTGCGTCAGCCGCTGCATCTCCCGCAGCGCCTCGGTCGAGCCCTGAAAACAGCCGACGAAATAATACAGCGCACCGATGATGATGAACTTTGCCGGGTAGGAGTCCTGGAACTGCTTCCATGCGCCGACGAAGGTGCCGTAGAAATTTGCCACCACCGTCCAAACCGGGATGATCAACATCATCGAGGCCACGATGGCGATCGTCTGCGTCCAGTATGGGATCGGGCTGTAGATGTAGTGGTGCGTCCCCACGAACGGGTAGAAGAACGCCAGGGCCCAGAATCCGACCAACGAGAGTTTATGGCTGTACAGCGGGCGCTTTGCCGCGAGCGGCAGGAAGTAATACGCCACCGCAAGACCCGCAGGCGTGATCCACAAGCCGACGACGTAGTGAATGTATAGTCCGTGCATGGCGGCGTTGTTCACACCGGGCATCGAATAGGGAAGAATGAAGTGCCCGAACGCGTAGTTGAGCGCGGTCCAGATATACGCCGCGGTCAGGTACCAGAGGGTCACATAGAGCCGCGGTTCAGTCCGGTTCTTGATCGTCCCCAATACCTGGATGGTGAGCATGCAGAGCACGATTTCAACAGGGATGCTGACCCAAAGCGGAAACTCCCCCGCTTCGATGCCGCTGTTGTAGCCGAGTGCCAGGGAAATGAAGCCGACCGCCAGACCGATGTTCCACATCCAGAAAATGTGGTGGCCCCATCGCTCCTTGTACATCGGCACGCCGCATAGTCGGGGCACGATGTAGTAGGTCAGGCCGATGACGGCGGTGGAAAATCCGCCGAACACGACGCCCATGACATGCACTGGACGCAGTCGTCCCCAGGTGAGCCAGGATATGTGGCCCAAGAAGTCGTAAAAGTTGAACTTGAGCGCGACGATCGCGCCCACGGTCGGGGCGAAGACCAGCCAGAATGACGCGGCCGCCATGTATCGCAGAATGAGCTCCCGATCGAACAGTTCGCCGGTCGCAGTCGCATAGGCCCCAGGCGCCGCCGGTCCACGATCGAACATCGCGTTTGCTGTAGTGCTCATGGTTCAGCCCTTATCCGTCCAGAATACGATCGTGTACCAGATCATCCATACGAACATGACCGCATAGACGATGGCGAGCCAGGTCGGAATGATGCCGTGCCGCTCCTCGATCCCGGGGCCTTCATAGCGGGTGATCGACTCCGAATGACTGTCCTTGTCGCTCACTTTTTATCTCCTGACGTGTTGCTGGCCACCGTGCCTGCGATATTCTTCGCGTACCCCGGGCTCAAGCTTTGAATGAAATGCACCAGATCCCAGGCGTCAGCGCTGCTCAGGGAATCCGCAAATGTCGGCATGGGAGTCCCCGATAGGCCAGCCATGAACACGCGATAGATATCGGTCGATTGATCGCCGCATTTCACGTGTCCTTTCGTCAGATCATAGGGAACGATTTGGTTGCCCCAGTCATCCTTCAGCTCGTGTGCGGAAGGCCCGTCGCCCTGTCCGCCGGCGCCGTGGCATTGAGAACAGTTGTACTTCACGTACACCGCCGCACCGCGCGAAACCGACGCATCGGTATAACCAGGATCCGGCGGAATCACGATCGGGTCCTGCGGCTTCTCGGTGGCGAAGCGCGGAGAAAAGGTCTTGATGTAGGCGATCACGTCGCGGCGCGAGCGCTCGTCGAGCACACGCCAGGTCGGCATGTAGGTCCCATAGAAACCGTTCGTGAGCGTGTGCTCGAGGTCTGAGTCGAGCGGCAGCGAGCCGGAGGGCGTACTGCGCCACTTATAGGTACCCTGGCGATAGTCGCGCGGCTTGATGCTCATGTATTCCGCAGCCTCGCCCTGACCGTTACCCTGTTCGCCATGGCATGACAGGCAGTAACGCTGGTAGACCAGCTTCCCGGTCTTCACGTCGCCGGTATCGGCCGCCGTGGCAGAACCCATCACCAACAGCAATCCGGCGATTCCTGGAAAGAAACGCGCGATACGAATACTCATAGATACACTCCTCAAGGACGCGGCCGGTCGCGAGTGGGGACGACGCCGAGGACTCCGGCGCCGTTCTCAACAACGCCTCGCCCGCCTGCCAACGTCGCCCCGTCGCCCTCGTCCGCTGTTGCTCCGCCAAACCCTTTTCAACAGCCCTCGTCGCCGATACCGTCACCCTTGGGCGTGACGGCCACATGTCGCTAGTACGCGAAGTCGACCCCCAGCATGATGCTATCCGTGCGCTGGTCCAAGCCTGCGACGCCGACTCCCTTGGCCTTGTCCGAAGAGACTTCGCCGTGGAACGCCACCTCGTCCCGAATGCTGAAAGCAATCGTGTAGCGCACGCCCAATGTCCATTGATCCTGGTTGTTATAGTTCGACGCGGCTGCGAGCGACGGCTGGTTCTGATTTCGAATCACGTCGTAGCGGCCGAAAATGGCCCAGTGCAGAAGGTCACCGGGCGGCACCCAGGTCGCCTCCAGGAAGCCGCCGTTCCAGGTGCCGTTGCGATCGGCGGGCGACCCACCTTCTTCGGCGGTCAGCAGCAGTTCCTTCCTGTCGGAGCCGTGCCCGTAAACCAGGTCAAGATGCAACGGGGCAACCGTCGGCCCGATCCAAACGTTGGCCTCTACCCCGTATCGCGAGGATGCCTGGAGATGGGAGCCACTGCCCGGAATCGGCACGCCGTCGGAGGTCAGAAACCGGGTGGGATAGTTGGCTTCCACTCCCCAGACGCCGACTTCGGCCTCCGAGATGGGCCCATCCTTGAAATGGAAGTACTTCTGGAAGTGTCCATAGAAAGAGGGTGAACTCAGCGCGTGGCTCGAACCCTGCGAGTCATGCGCCGAGAATACGGAGACGCTGTACCGCGTGAGATCGTCGACACTATGCCCCAGGAATTCGATGCCCCTCTGGTTTTCACCCATGTCGTAAGCCGTCAAGTTGGCCCCGTCCGGGATGCCGGGATGATATGAATAAAGAAGGTAGCCACTGCTCAACGACAAGGGCCGGTGCCCGGATGCCGGTAAATCGACTTCGTGCTGGCCCACGCGAATGTTCAGCCAATCGGAGTTCTTGATTACGCGGGTGAAATAGGCCCAGTACGACTCCAGAGTCACGACCCCATCGGACGCAAAACCCGTAGGTACCACCAGGAACGAAATGTTCTTCGTCAACACGCCGGCCATCAGCAGGTCCATCCCGGCGTCCGCGATGCCGCCCGAGCCGATGTTCTTCACGCCCTGATCGGTCTCCTGATTGGTGACCCTCGTATATTGATAAGTGGGCACGATATGCACCGCGACCGGCCAATATCCGGGGTCGGCGGTGACGGTGTCGTCCCGCCCGAGTCGCAACTGATAGCCGTTGTCGCGAAATGACCGGCCGAAATCGTTCAGCACCGGCCACGCCTCGTGGCAGGCGGTGCAGCGCAAAGAATACTTGCGCGCAAAGGCCGGAATGGCCGAAGCCGGCGAGACAAAAACGAACATGACGACCGCAAACACCGCAAGCTGCAGGATTACCTGCAGCGTTCCCTTACGTCCCATGACACTGCTCCCTGCGCAGAGACCCCTCCCTGCGCGACATGTATTATTTGGCTGTGAGTGTGATCTTGGATTTAGCCGTCTGGCCGGCGGCGACCACCACGGGCTCCGACTTCTCGCCCGCAGCCTCGTGCCACACCACCAAGGTATAGTTGCCGGGCGGCACATCCTTGATTGTGAAGTGACCGTCGGCGCCGGTTGTCGTGTAGTACGGATTATCGAGCTCCATGATCCACGCGTGCATCCACTCGTGTGCGTCGCACTTGATCTTGATGAGCCCCGGGCTGCCCGGCAGCGGCTTGGTCACGGAAAAACCCTTGAACGGCAATGCAATGTTATAGATCGTCGCGTTGGTCTCCGCATTCTGCGGATGGGTATTGTGCAGAACCGGGTCATCGGATGAGATCTTGACCGACTCCCCGACCATCGCGCCCTGCACGCGCGGACTGAACATGCAGTGCTCATTGACGAGAGCAAGGGGTTCGGCCGGAGCGGCCTTGCCCTTGGTGATGTCCTTGAGATAAACGATGACATTCGCGAGACCGCCGCCCGTTCCCACCGTGTAGGTCGGATCCGGAATGGTGGCGCCGCAGTAGTCCTGATTCTTGGTGACCTTGATCGCAGCCCCGCCCGGCGGCGTTCCCGACAGTGTCACGACACCGTCAATCGTGCCGCCGCCGGTCACCGTCACGGTCTCGTAGGCCGCAAACGCCGGCCGCATCGCAACCAATGCGACCGCGCCGACAATTACAACTCTCGCGCACGCAACAGCCCATGGCTGGCGAGCAGCGGTACAAATTCCCCTAAACATATGATTTCCCCACGTCATGAATTACTTCGCGATGCGATCGGCGAGAGTCCTATACGGCCCCTCCAGCTGCTTTTTTCTACTGCCGGAAACCCCTCCTGCCACTAGCGCTTGGTGCCGGTACATTGCAGCGCGATCGACGTCATCACAATGGGAACTTCTACTCGCTGGCCGAACCCCGAATGGGTAGAACTACCCATCGGGAAGCAGGGCGTGCAATTCTTTGCGAATCGTCTTCTACGCGAGATCCAATTCGCGTTGGCGCGGCGCAACGCCCCCGGTGGACGGTGCCAAGGGACAGCTTCAGCCGCCGGCTTGGATTGATAAGTCGATGAAAATGTATAAGATTCATGCAATTGGCACATGGATAGTCGCAGGAGTTACGCCTTGGACCGTCTTTTGCTCATGGAATGCTTTGTTCGCGCCACTGAAACAGGAAGTTTTTCCGCCGTGGCGCGAGAGCTGGAAATCGGTCAACCGAATGTGAGCCGATACATTGCTGCGCTCGAGCGACGGCTCGGGACGAGACTCTTTCACCGCTCAACCCGAAAATTGACACTGACCCCCGAAGGCGAACGCTACTACGAGGACATCAGGCGGGCGATGGATGCCATTGCGGAAGCCGATTCGAATGCGCGCGGCGAGGACGAGCCGAGCGGCCTGCTGCGCATCGCATGTCCCACGTCGCTCGGCCGCGACCATGTGTTGCCGATGATGAAATCG
>JAXDQI010000079.1:0-20442 GCA_034667965.1 Gammaproteobacteria bacterium | reverse complement strand
GAACGCGTCATCGTGTTGTTGTCGGCGGGCAACCTGGCTGTGAGCCAGTCGGTCGCCGGGCTGCTGCGCGAGCGCGTCACCAGCGCCAAAGGCAGCCTGCTCACGGCGCGCACCATGGCCGACGCCGCGCGCCTGGTCGGCGACGCCGAGCGCGACGTGTTTCACCGCGACGCCCAGCCGCTCAAGGAACACGGCATCGAGTTCAACCCCACCTTCATCATCGGCGGCCAGATTGGCGGTGAGGCCCAGCGGCTGTTTCACGTGTACTCGGCCGGCAATTTCATCGAGACCACGCCTGACACGCGCTATTTCCAGATCGGTGAGTCCAAGTACGGCAAGCCCATCATCGATCGCGTGGTGACCCGCAGCTCGAGCCTCGCCCAGGCCGCGAAGTGCGCCTTGGTGTCCATGGATTCGACCATCCGTTCGAATCTGTCGGTGGGGCCGCCGCTGGATCTCGCCATCGTCCGCCGCGATGAATTCAAGCTGGCGACGCATATCAGCATCGACAACGACAACGACTATTTCAAGATGATCCGCACGCGATGGGGCTACGCCCTGCAAGAGGTCTTCGCCGAACTGCCAAACCCCAACTGGTAGGTATGATGACAAAGAGGCGTCTGGCGCGAATTCTCGGGGCAGCCGCCCTGGTCGCGATAGCCGCGGCGGCGCTCGCGGTGCTGGCGCCCTACGTCTACGCCGAAATCGGGCTTCGCCAAAGCGGTGCGCTCGTGGGTCGGCGGCCCGAGCAGCCCGTGCAGGGCCGCTGGTTCGATGACTACTTCGTGGTCGAAACCATCGACGCGACCACCTTCGCCATCGGCGAGCCCCGCTACTATCAGGCCAACTACAGCTACCTCCTCATCGGCACGAAACGCGCCGTGCTGTTCGACGCGGGCACGGGGAACCGCGACATCCTTGCGGTGGTCCGCTCGCTCACCAAGGTCCCCGTGACGGTACTTCCGTCACACCTGCATTTCGATCACGTCGGGGCGCTCGGCCGCTTGGATCACACGGCGCTGCCGGACCTGCCGTCGTTGAGGTCGCGCATCGCGACCGACGGAACCCTCCCGCTCGAGCGTTATGAGTTCCTCGGACTCGCGGATGGCCTGCCGCTGCCGCGCATTGCGGTCGACGAGTGGTGGTTCCCGGGGACGGACATCAATCTGGGCGGCGGCCGGCATCTGCACGTGCTGGCGACGCCCGGGCACACGCCGAACTCGGCGTCTCTCTACGATGCTGAACGTCGGCTGCTGTTCGTCGGCGATCTCCTGTATCCGGGGAAGCTCTACGCCTTTCTGCCGGGGGCGAGCCGCAGCGCCTATCTCGATACCACCCGTCGGCTGCTCGCCATGATCGATCCCGACACCCGTCTCTACACCGCGCACCGGGCCGACGATCCGGACAGGATCGCCGCGCCGGTTCTCGAAGTCGCGGACTTGCGCGCGCTCGAAGCCACACTGCTCGCCATCGACGGCGGCAAGGCGGTCTCCACGGGGTTTTATCCGCGAATTTTCCCGGTCCGCGGGCCGATCACCTTCGCCACCGGTTTCGCCTGGAACAATCGCTGACCGGCGTCGATCGCTTCCCAGTTCAATTCGGCGAGCTTCGGCAGCATCCACCACCAGCCGACGAGCCCCAGCAGGCTCACCGCGGCAGCCAGTAGAAAGGCGGCGGTGAAATGATGGGTGCCGGCCACGATGAAGCCGGTGGCGGCGGGCGCGACCACGCCCGCGAAGCTGGCCACCGAATTCTGGAAACCCACCCACCGGCCGGCGGCTCGGGCGCCCGCCAATATCTGCGGAATGGCGTAGAAACCCGGCGACGATCCGCCGCACAGGAACTGGTAGAGGAATATCGCGCCCAGCGCCAGGGGCTTCGACCCCAGCGCCATGCACAGCATGCAGACCACCGTGCCCACGTGCGCGGTCGCCATGACCGTCTTGTAGACGACATTGGGCGTCCGGCCCGCCACGATCAGTCTATCCGTCACCCAACCGACCAGCATCGCGGACAACGCAGTGGTGACGTAGGCCGCGCCGGCGATTTTCGCCATTTCGGTGGTGGAGAAGCCGCGCTCGCGCACCAGATAGAACGGCAGCCAGTTCAACATGAAATAGAACGAGTAATTGCTGGAGAACGACCCCAGCGCCGTGCCCCACAGCGACGGCTGTTTGAGTATCGTCCGCAGGGTCGGGGTGTCCGCATCGGTGCGCCGCAAGGCCCGTTGCGGCAGCTCCACTCGCGACCACGGCAACAGCCACAGCAATGACAGGCCGCCGAACGCCAGGAACGCCGCGCGCCAGCCGTAGTGCGCCATGAGCAGGCCGCCCGCGAAGGTCCCGACGGCGGGTCCCAGCATGTAGCCGCAGGCCACCACACCGTTGGCGGTCCCCAGGCTCTTGACCGGCACCACCGCCGCCAGCAGCTTCGATGCGCACGGAAACCCGACGCTCTCCCCGATGCCGAGCAGCAAGCGCAGCCCTAATAGCACCGGGAAGGAATGCGCGGCGCCGACGCAGATCGTGGCCACCGCCCACAGGGTGAGGCCCAACGCCAGCACACGATGGGCGCCGTAGCGTTCGGCGAGCCAGCCCACCGGCACCTGGGCCAGCGTGTAGGTCCAGAAAAATGCCGAGAACAGCATCCCGAGCTGCCTCTCGTCCAAATGCAGATCGTCCTGGATCAGATGCGCGGCCGTGGGCAGAGCGCCTCGATCCACGTAGTTGATGAACAGCACGACGGCCAATAGAAACACCACCGAGCGCGCCGTGCGGGTCGGGTGCAAGGCCGTTGCCTCGAGGGAAATCAGCTCGCGTAGTCCGGCGCGCTGCGGTCGAGCATGCGTTTCAAGGCTTCGAAATGCAGTTCGACGCGGTCGCGGCCGCCCACCGTGCCGCCGCTCTGGAATTGCGCCGCCGTCGCCTTGACCACCGGCTCCGGAATCAATCGCAGGGACCGGCCGGTCGACAGCGCCAGCACCTGCGCTCGCGCGGCCTGCTCGAGGAAGTACAGCCGCTCGAAGGCCTGCGGCACCGATTGCCCCACGACCAGTACGCCGTGGTTGCGCATCATGAGCACGGACTTGCTTCCCAGCGCGCGCGCCAGCCGTTCGCCCTCGGTGTGATCGAAGGCGAGACCGTTGTAGTCGCACTCATAGGAAATCTCGTCGTAAAATCCCAGCGCGCTTTGACCCGCCATTTCCAAGCGCGGGTTCTCCAGCATGCATAGCGCGGTCGCATAGGGCATGTGCGTGTGCAGGGCACAGCGCGCCTGCGGCGCCAGCCGGTGAACCGGCAGATGAATATAGAGGGCGGTGTCCTCGATGGGCCCGCGGCCGCTCAACATGCGACCGTTGAAATCGATCTCCATGAAGTCGCTCGCCCGCACCTCCGACCAATGCAATCCGAACGGCGCGAGCAGGAAGCGATCCGTGTATCCCGGCACCAATAGAGTCAAATGATTGTCGATGCCTTCGTTCAGGCCGAAATTCGCCGCCAGTCGATGGCACGCGGCCAGGTCCACTCGGGCGCTACGCTGCGCATCGGCATCGGAGGAAACAGGTTTCAAGCTGGCGTTCATGGCATGGCCCTCGATTTTCGGCCGAGTATACACATGGTCGTCACATTACCGGGCCAAAATGGACACTGGCCCTGACGAGAACAAGAACTTCATTTGCCGACAATTGATCTGGTTTATTTCAACGCCGGCGGCGGCCATCGTTCCGCCGCACTCGCCCTCGAAGCCGTCATCCGCGAACAGGGACGGCCTTGGGCTGTGCGCCTCGTCAATTTGATGCAGATCCTCGATCCCCAGGACGTGTTCCGCAAGACCCTGGGAATGGAATGGGAGGATCTTTACAACACCCGCCTGGCGCGCGGTTGGAGCCTGGGGTTGGCTCAGGAACTGAAATTTCTGCAAGCGCTCATCCGCCTCGCCCATCCGGCGATGGCGAGCAGATTGCGGCGCTACTGGCGCAGGACCAAGCCGGACATGGTGGTCTCGCTGATACCCAACTTCAATCGCCCGATGTACGACGGCTTGACCGGCGCCAGGCCGGCCGCGCCGTATGTCACCATTTTGACGGACTTCGCCGATCTGCCGCCGCACTTCTGGATCGAACCGGGTCAGGCGCAGCATTTCATCTGCGGCACCCCGAAGGCCGTGGCGCAGGCGCACGCCATGGGCTACGGCTTAGGCAGGGTTCACGCCGTATCCGGCATGATCGTGCGGCCGGACTTCTACCGAGAGTCGCGCATCGATCGGCGAGCCGAGCTCATCAAATTGAAATTGGATCCGGACCGGCCCACCGGCATCGTCCTGTTCGGCGGACACGGCTCGAAGGCCATGCAAGGCATTGCGCGCCGGCTCAAGGACACCCAGCTCATCTTGATCTGCGGCCACAATGCGGCGCTTGCCGAACGCCTCGAGGCCATGCCCTCGGCCGCGCCCCGGCTGGTGGTCGGCTTTACACCGAAGGTCCGCGACTTCATGCAGCTCAGCGATTTCTTCATCGGCAAGCCCGGTCCCGGCAGCATCAGCGAAGCCATTCAGCAAGGCTTGCCCGTCATCGTGGTCAACAACACCTGGACCATGCCCCAGGAACGTTACAACGCCGAGTGGGTGGCGGAAACCCGCGCCGGCATCGTGCTGGATTCCTTCAAGGACATTCGCGCGGGCGTCGATGAAGTCATCGCCCGCCTCCCGGAACTGCGCACGCGGGTCGCGCGCATCGAGAATCGCGCCGTGTTCGAGATCCCCGCGATCCTCGACCGCCTACTGCACGCCGATCGAGTGGCATCGGCGCCCCTCCGCGATGTGCCACGCAGCGATGTGCCGCGTAGCGATGTGCAGCGTAGCGATGTGCAGCGTGCGTGGGGCGTGGCGGAGTCGAACCGACAAACCGAAGCACCGATCCGGTAGAATGGGAATTTGACGGCGCCGCGGCCGACTCACCCACGCGGCGGCAACCCACCGAAGGATCCGGCTTGGCTACGTTTTTGCTCGCGTTCGGGGCCCTGTTCTCCATCGTCAACCCCCTGTCCGGCGCGTTCATCTTCTTCGGCGCGACCCTGGAGCTCGAGCCCAAGGTGCGCTCCGCCGTCTCGCGCTGGGTGGCCATCTATGCGTTCTGCATCGTCGCCGCATCGCTCTATGTAGGCGCGTATGTGCTCAGCTTCTTCGGCATCTCGATTCCCGTGCTGCGCGTGGCGGGCGGCATCATCGTTGCGATGTCCGGGTGGCGTCTGTTGACCGAGCCGGACGCCACCGAGCAACGGCGCAGCGAAACACCGCGGCCCTGGTCCATGGACGTGCCGCCGAGCAAGCTGGCCTTCTATCCGCTGACCATGCCGCTGACCACGGGTCCCGGCACCATCTCGGTGGCCATTTCGATCGGCGCCGGCCGCCCCAGTCCCTTGCATCCGGCTCTGCTGCTCGAGTTCTTCTTGGAAACCCTGGCCGCCGTCGCCCTGCTGTCACTGCTGGTCTATGCCTTCTATCGCAATTCGGCGCGGTTGGCGGAATGGATCGGCTCGACCGGCACCACCATCGTGGTGCGGCTGTCCGCCTTCCTGCTGTTCTGCATCGGCATTCAAGTGCTGTGGAACGGCGCGGCGGAGCTGTTGGGGACGCTGCCGCTCGGCGGCGCCGGCGCGAGCTGACCGGCTGCGATCGAGCAACTCCGTGAAATCGCACGACGGCGCGGAACGCGCCCATGAATTGCGGGCGTCCGGATTGATGGGCCGCTTCCTGCTGGTGGGCATCGGCGTGTGGCTGCACGCGGCGGACTCGTTGGTCACGGCCACCATCGCACCGGCCATCGTCGAGGACCTCGACGGCATCACCTACATCAACTGGACCATCTCGCTGTACCAGGTGGGCGCCATCATCGCCGGTGCCGCCGCGGCGGTGCTGTGCGCGCGCTGGGGCATCAAGCGCATCTTCATGGGGGCGACCTTGGTCTATGCCGGCGGCTGCGTCATGGCGGCCGCCGCACCCAGCATGGGCTTTCTGGTGCTCGGCCGTCTCGTCCAGGGTCTGGGCGGCGGCATGTTGCTATCGCTGTCGTACGTCGCGATCGAAGCCTGGTTCGCGCCCAAACTGTGGGGCCGGCTGTTCGCCATTACCGCGACCATTTGGGGCGGAGGATCCCTGCTGGGACCGTTGATCGGCGGCGCCTTTTCCGGCGCGCACCTGTGGCGCGGCGCGTTTTGGGTCTTCACCGTTCAAGCCCTGGTGCTGTGCGCGCTCGCGGCGCGCTGGATGCCCGCGACGGGGCGCAAGGCCGCGCCCTTGAGCGGATGGCCGGTGATGCCGTTGCTGATCTTGTCCGCGGCCACGCTCATCATTGCGGAAGCGGGGGCGGCGAGCGGCCTTCAGGGGGGAGTCGCCGCGTCCATCATCGGCTGCGTGGCCGGAACCGCTCTTCTCTATCTCGCGGCGCGGCTCGACCGCCGGGCTTTGGTGCGCCTGCTGCCGGCGCAGCTGCTCGATGTCGCCCACCCCATCGGGGCGGGACTGGTGATGGTGTTCACTCTGGCCATGAGCACGGTGGGTTTCTGGACCTACGGCCCGTTGATCCTGAAGCTGCTCTTCGACACCAAGCCGCTGGTGACCGGCTACATTCTCGCGGGCGAGGCCATCGCGTGGAGCGTCGCCACCATGGCGGCGTCGAGAGTGACCCCGGCGGATGACCAGTGGCTGATCAGAGCCGGCGCCGTGAGCATTGCAGTCGGCGCCGCCGGATTCGCGGTCGCCGTGCCCGAAGGCTCGCTCTCGGGCACCGTGGCGTGCGCGCTTCTGCAGGGCGCCGGTTTCGGCGCCTGCTGGCCGGCCATCGTGCAACGCATCGTGCGCCTGTCGGAGCCCGCGGATCGATCGCTGGCCTCCTCGTCGGTCTCCACCATGCAGCGCATCGGCTATGCCGTCGGTACCGCGGCCGTGGGCATCGCCGCCAACCTGAGCGGTCTATCCGGCAGCATCTCGGCCACCGCGGTGAAGACCGCGGGGTTCTGGGTATTCGCCGCCTTCGTGCCGGTTCTGATTCTGGGACTGATCTGCGCTTGGGCGTTCACGGCTCGCACCGCCGTGCCTGCGAGCCGCTGAATCCATTGTGTTCTACGCAGCGGAATGGGAAGCTGCGACTCGATGACGCGGGGGGCGGCATGACCAGACTGAATTTCGGGATCACCAACGGTGTCGCCGTCCTGACGCTCGACAATCCACCGGTCAACAGCCTTGGATTCGAAGTGCGGCGCGCGCTGCTCGATCTGTTGGAGCGCGCGGACGCGGACGGCGCCGTCGAGGCGGTGGTTCTGATGGGTTCCGGGAAAGGTTTCTCCGGGGGCGCCGACATCCGTGAGTTCGGCACCCCCAAGGCGTCGGCACAACCGAATCTTCTGACGCTCATCCGCGCGGTCGAACAACTCAGCAAGCCCGTGATTGCCGGCATCGGCGGCGTCTGCATGGGCGGCGGCCTCGAACTGGCGCTGGCCTGTCATTACCGTGTCGCGGTGCCGGGCGCACAGATCGCGCTGCCGGAGGTCAAGCTCGGTCTCCTGCCGGGCGCCGGCGGCACACAACGTTTGCCGCGGCTCATCGGCGTCGAGTCCGCATTGAACATGATCGTATCGGGCGTCACCGTCGCCTCTGACAAGCTGCGCGACTCCGGTCTGTTCGACGCCTTCTACGAAAAGGACCTATTGACGGCATCGTTGGACTTCGCGCGCATCGTGGTCGCCGAGCGGCGCGGTCTGAAGCGCGCGCGCGACCTCAAGATCGCGATGTCGAACGCCGAGGCATTTTTCCAATTCGCGCGTAACACCGTCAAGGCCGCGGCGGGCCCGTACCCCGCTCCGCCGGCCTGCGTCGAGGCGGTGGCTGCGGCCGTGGAAAAGCCCTTCGATGCGGGCCTCAAGCGCGAACGCGAACTGTTCACCACGCTGATGCTCTCGCCCGAGTCGGCGGCGCTGCGGCATGTGTTCCAAGCCGAGCGGGCCGCGTCGCATGTTCCCGGCGTGCCGGACGACACGCCGATCCGAGCCATCGGCAAGGTCGCGGTGGTGGGTGCCGGAACCATGGGCGGCGGCATCACCATGGCCCTCATCAACGCCGGCGTCCCGGTGGTTCTCCTGGAAGCGACCCAGGAAGCGCTCGACCGAGGCCTCTCCACCATTCGCCGCAACTATCAGGGCGCCCTGCGCAAGGGCGCGCTCGACGCGGCGGGTCTCGAGGCGCGGCTCGCGCTCATCACGCCGGCGCTGGACTATGCGCCGTTGCGCGACGTCGATCTGGTCATCGAAGCCGTGTTCGAGAGCTTCGACGTCAAGCGCCAGGTGTTCGAGAAGCTCGACGCGGTGATGAAGCCGGGCGCCATCCTCGCCTCCAACACCTCCGCGTTGAATCTCGATGCCATCGCAGGCATCACGCGGCGTCCGCAGGACGTGATCGGCCTGCATTTTTTCAGTCCGGCCAACATGATGCGGCTGCTCGAAGTGGTGCGCGGCGCCGCGACCGCGCCCGACGTGCTGGCCACCGCGATGCGCTTCGCCAGGAAACTCGGCAAGGTCGCCGTGGTGTCCGGCGTCTGCGATGGCTTCATCGGCAACCGCATGGTGATGCGCTACGGCTCGGCCGCCCACGACATGGTCCTCGCCGGCGCGTTGCCGCACGAAGTCGACGCAGCGTTGCAGGAATTCGGGATGGCCATGGGCCCTTTTCGGATGGGCGATCTCGCCGGCCTCGACATCGGCTGGGCGCTGCGCAAGCGCCGCGCCGCCGAATCTGCCGCCCAGGATTTTTCCAACATCGCCGACGACCTCTGTGAGGCCGGCCGGTTCGGCCAGAAGACCGGCGCCGGCTGGTATCGCTACGAGGCCGGCTCGCGCCATGCGATTCCCGATCCCGTGGTGACCGCGATCATCGAGAAGTACCGCCGGCAGAAGGGCATCAAGCCCCGCAAAGTCAGCGCCGGCGAGATCGTGGAGCGCTGCCTGTACGCGCTCGTCAACGAAGGGGCGCGCATCCTCGAGGAAGGCATCGCGCAGCGCAGCGGCGACATCGATGTGGTGTACTTGAACGGCTACGGATTTCCGGCCCATCGCGGCGGCCCCATGTTCTACGCCGACCAGTGCGGATTGACCGACGTGGCACGCACCCTGCGGCGCATCGCCGCCGTTCCCGGAAATGATCCGGCCATCTGGACACCCGCGCCGCTGCTCGCGCGGTTGGCCCAGGAGGGAAAGACTTTCAACGAGTACAGGGGGCCCGCCTCGTGACCGAAGCCGTGATCGTTTCCACCGCGCGCACCGGCTTGGGCAAAAGCTGGAAAGGCGCGTTCAATATGACCTATGGCGCGACTCTCGGCGCGCATGCCGTCGAGCACGCGGTGGCGCGCGCCGGCGTCGATCCGGCCGAAGTCGAGGATGTCATCATCGGATCGACATTCGGCGAAGGCACCACCGGCGGCAACATCGCCCGGGCGGTTGCGCTGCGCGCCGGCCTGCCGGTCAGCACCGCGGGATTGAGCATCAACCGTTTCTGCAGTTCAGGGCTGCAATCCATCGCGCTCGCCGCGCAACGCATCATGACCGAAGGCACGTCGGTGATCGTCGCCGGCGGGCTCGAGAGCATCTCCTGCGTGCAGAATGAAGTGAACACTCACATGCGCCGCGATCCCTGGCTGGTCGAGCACAAGCCCACGCTGTACTGGAGCATGCTCGAGACCGCCGAAACGGTGGCCAAGCGCTACCGGATTTCCAAGGAGGCCCAGGACGAATACGGCGTGCGCAGCCAGCAACGTGCGGCCGCGGCCCAGGCGGCGGGCAAGTTCGATGCGGAGATCGTGCCCATGACCACGACCATGGGCATCGTCGACAAGGCCACCGGCGCCGTCACCACCCGCACGGTCACCATCGCGGCCGATGAGGGCATCCGTGCCGACACCACCCTCGACGCGGTCTCGAAGATTCGCCCCGCCCTTCCGGGCGGCGTCATCACGGCCGGCAATGCCAGCCAGTTCTCCGACGGCAGCAGCGCCTGCGTGGTCATGGACGGCGGGCTCGCGGCGCGGCGCGGCTTGACGCCGCTCGGCATTTTCCGCGGATTCGCCGTCGCCGGCTGCGAGCCGGATGAAATGGGCATCGGCCCGATCTATGCGGTACCGCGCCTGCTGAAGCGCGCCGGCTACACCGTCGCCGACATCGATCTGTGGGAGCTCAACGAGGCCTTCGCCTGCCAGGTCCTGTATTGCCGTGATCAGCTGGGTATTCCCGATGAGAAGCTGAACGTCAACGGCGGCGCCATCGCGGTCGGCCATCCGTATGGAGTCAGCGGCGCGCGTCTGACCGGACACGCCCTCATCGAAGGCAGGCGCCGCGGCGCCAGGCTGGTGGTGGTCACCATGTGCATCGGCGGCGGTCAGGGCGCCGCCGGCTTGTTCGAGGTGGCCTGACGTGGGGCTGCGCGACTTGTTCGAGCTGGGCGGCAAGGTGGCCCTGGTCACCGGCGGTTCACGCGGTCTCGGATTGCAAATCGCGAAGGGCCTGGCCGAGATGGGCGCGCGCATCGCCATCTCGGCGCGCAAACCCCGCGAGCTGGCCGAAGCGAAGGCCGAATTCGCGGCGCAGGGCATCGATGTCTTCACCGTCGCCCACGATCTCGCCGTGACGGACCAGGTGGCGACATTGGTCGAGGCGGTGGTGGGTCACTACGGCCGCATCGACATCCTGGTGAACAATGCCGGCGCGAGCTGGGGTGCGCCGGCCGAAAAGCTGCCGCTGGAAGCATGGAACAAAGTGATGAACTTGAACGCCACCAGCGTCTTTGCTCTCAGTCAGGCCGTCGCCAACCGCTGTTTCATCCCGCAGCGCTCCGGCAACATCATCATCATCGCCTCGTCCGCCGCGCTACACACCAGCATGGAAATGAAGGCGGCGCCCTACTATGCGTCCAAGGCCGCGGCGCTGCACTTGACCCGGGCCCTGGCCGCGGAGTGGGGTCCGTACGGCATCCGCGTCAACGCGCTCTGCCCGGGATTCTTCCCGTCGAAATTGGCGAGCGGCCTGCTCGAGACCATCGGCCCGTCGGTGATCGCCCGCACGCCGCTGGGACGTCTCGGCGGCGACACCGACCTGCAGGGCGCCGCCGTGTATCTGGCCTCGGAGGCCTCGCGTCACGTCACCGGCCAATACATCGGCGTGGACGGCGGCGCGTCCTGCGCATGAACGGCTCACACGCATGAGCGGCTCACGCGCATGAACGGCCCGAGCATCCGCGCCCCCGGCTTGCGCGACAGCGCGGCCGCGCCGGCGTTCGACACCGCCCGGCTCGAGACGTGGATGGCCGAGCATATCGCCGGATTCGCCGGGCCGATCGCGGTGGACCAATTCGCCGGCGGCCAATCGAATCCGACCTACCTGGTCGAGTCGCCCGACCGCCGCTATGTGTTGCGGCGCAAGCCGCCGGGCCGGCTATTGCCGTCGGCCCACGCGGTGGAGCGCGAGTTTCGAGTGATCGTCGCACTGGCCGGCACCGACGTACCGGTGGCGCTTGGGCTTGCCGTCTGCGCCGACCCCTCCATCGTCGGCTCCGAGTTTTACGTGATGGACTACGTCGAAGGACGGATCTTCTGGGACGCCGCGCTGCTCGAGGTGCCGGGAACCGGCCGCCGCGCGATCTACGAGGAGATGACGCGCGTACTCGCCGCGCTGCACTCCGTGGACTACGCGGCGCTGGGCCTCGCCGATTTCGGCAAGCCCGGCAACTATATCGAGAGGCAAGTGGGGCGGTGGACGCAGCAGTACGGCGCGTCGGCAACGGATGCCATCGAGGCGATGGACAGGCTCATCGAGTGGCTGCCGCGCCATATTCCCGCGGATGAGGAGACCAGCCTGGTGCACGGCGACTTCCGGCTCGACAACACCATTTTCCATCCGCACGAGCCGCGAATCCTGGCGGTGCTCGATTGGGAGCTCTCCACCCTGGGGCATCCGCTGGTCGACCTCGCCTATTTCTGCATGCGCTATCGGCTGACGGCGAATGAGTTCAGCGGCTTAGGCGCGGTCGACCCCGCCGCGTTGATGATTCCGACCGAGGCCGAGTGCGTGGCCGACTACAGCCGGCGGCGCGGAATCGCGCCGATTGAACCGCAGGCATGGACCTACTATCTCGCCTTCTGCATGTTCCGGCTGGCCGCGATCCTGCAGGGCGTGTTCGCGCGCGCACTTCAAGGCAACGCCTCCAATGCCAGCGCGCTCGAGGCGGGACGCCGCGCGCGCCCCCTGGCCGAGCTCGCATGGCGGTTGGTCGAGCGCTCGTACTAAGACCCGCACCCTTTCAAGGATATGCATGGATTTTTCCTACAGCGAGAAAGTCCGCGACCTGCAGCTCAAGGTAGGCGCCTTCATGGACGAGCACATCTATCCGGCCGAGCCGCGCTTCGAGGAGGAAGTCGAGCAAAATCGCCGCGACGGCAATCCCTGGCGGGCCTCCCAGGTGATCGAGGATCTGAAGCGCAAGGCGCGTGCGCAACAGCTGTGGAATCTCTTCCTGCCCGAATCCGCCTACGGCGCCGGCCTCACCAATCTCGAGTACGCGCCCCTGTGCGAGATCATGGGACGCTCGCATATCGCCCCCGAGGCATTCAACTGTTCCGCTCCCGACACGGGCAACATGGAGGTCCTGGCGCGTTACGCCACCCCCGAGCAGCAGCGGCGCTGGCTGGTGCCCCTGCTCGAGGGCCGCATCCGTTCGGCATTCGCCATGACCGAACCGGACGTTGCGTCGAGCGATGCCACGAACATCCAATCGTCCATCGTGAACGACGGCTCCGACTACGTGATCAACGGACGCAAGTGGTGGACGTCGGGTGCCGCCGACCCGCGCTGCGAGATCCTGATCTTCATGGGCAAGACCGATCCGGACGCAGGCCGCCACAGTCAGCAGTCCATGATCCTGGTGCCGATGAATACGCCCGGCGTCACCACGCTGCGTCAATTGACCGTGTTCGGCTACGACCATGCGCCGCACGGACATTGCGAAATCCGCTTCGACGACGTGCGCGTGCCCATGGAGAACATTCTGCTCGGACCGGGACGCGGTTTCGAAATCGCGCAGGGCCGGCTAGGCCCGGGACGCATTCACCACTGCATGCGCCTCATCGGGGTCGCCGAACGGGCGTTGGAATTGCTCTGCCGGCGCGCGCAAACGCGGATGGCGTTCGGCAAACGATTGTCCGAGCAAGGCGTCACGCTCGAACGCATTGCCGACTCCCGCATCATGATCGATCAGGCACGCTGGCTGGTGCTCAACGCCGCCTACATGATGGACACGGTCGGGAGCCGCGCCGCCAGGCAGGAGATCGCCATGATCAAGGTGGCCGCTCCGGTCATGGCCTGCCAGGTGATCGACTGGGCCATCCAGATGCACGGCGCAGCGGGAATCAGCGATGACTTTCCGCTCGCGGCCGCGTACGCCGCCGCGCGCACCATCCGCCTTGCCGACGGGCCGGACGAAGTCCATCGGGAACAGATCGGCAAGCTGGAGCTCGCGCGTCACCGGCCGCACGAGGCCGGCGCGGGCTCGGGAGCCGCGAGGTCGGGAGCGCGCTAAATGCCGGACCGGCATTTCCAATTCTGGCCGACCCACGCGATGCCCACCCTGTCGGTGCCGGCCACCAATGTGTTTTATAACGCCGAGGTGTCGGCGCGTCGCTACCCGGACAAGCCCTACCTGATCTTCTACGACACGCCGGTGACCTTTGCGGATTTTTTCGATGAGGCGCAACGCGTCGCCGGCTTTCTCGAGCACCACTGCGGAGTGCGCAAAGGCGACCGCGTGCTGCTCTACCTGCAGAACAGCCCGCAGTTCTCCATCGGCTACTACGGCATCCTGCGGGCCAACGCCGTCGCGGTGCCCGTCAATCCCATGTGCCTGACCCAGGAGTTGTCGAGGTATGCGAAGGATGCGGGAGCGACCACGGTCATCGTGTCGCAGGAACTATACCCGCGCGTCGCACCCTTGATCGGGCGGGACGGCCTCGAGCACGTGATCCTCGCGACCTACTCCGATTATTTGAAGGCGCCGACCACTCTTTCGCTGCCCGACTTCGTCGCCGCGCCGCGCCTCGAAGCGGTGGCTCCCGGTGTGACGCCGTGGCGCGAGGTGCTCGCGAGCGGCGCGTTGCCGGGACCGCTCACCGCGGGACCGGACGACCTGTGCGTCATGCCGTACACCTCCGGCACCACGGGAGCACCCAAAGGCTGTATGCACACCCACCGCAGCACCATGCACGTGCTGGTGGCCAACATGCGCTGGTTCGCCGTGCAGCCGGAGATGAATCTGTTGGCCGTGGCGCCGTTCTTTCACGTCACGGGCATGCAGGGCGGCATGAACAGTCCGCTGTACAACGGCAATACCGTGGTGGTGCTGCCCCGCTGGGACCGTGAAGTCGCCGCGCGCTGCGTCGAACGCTATGGCATCACGACATGGACCGCCGTGCCGACCCTGATCCAGGATTTTTTCATGAACCCGAACATCGGCCGCTACGACATTTCCTCGATTCGCCGCTTGAGCGGCGGCGGAGCCGCCATGCCGGCGGCCGTCGCGCGACGCCTCGGGGACATCGGCGTCACCTATTTCGAGGGGTATGGATTGTCGGAGACCATGGCCGCCACCCATTTGAATCCGCCGCATCGCCCGAAACAACAATGCTTGGGGATCCCGATTTACGGGGTGGACTCGCGCGTGATCGATCCGGCGACCTTAAGCGAACTGCCCGCCGGCGAGGTGGGCGAGATCGTCACGCACGGTCCGCAGGTCTTCCTGGGCTACTGGAACAGGCCCGAAGAGGATGCCGAAGTGTTCATCCAAATCGACGGCAAGCGATTTTTGCGCACCGGCGATCTCGGCAAGATCGATGAGGACGGCTATTTCTTCATGGTCGACCGGCTGAAGCGCATGATCAATGCGTCGGGATTCAAGGTCTGGCCCAGCGAGGTCGAGTCGCTGATGTACCAGCACCCGGCCGTATTGGAAGCCTGCGTCATCGGCGCCAAGGATGCGCATCGCGGCGAGACCGTCAAGGCGGTGGTGGTGTTGCGGCCGGATTGGCACGGGCGCGTCGATGCACCATCCCTCATCGATTGGTGCCGGCAGAACATGGCGGCCTACAAGGCGCCGCGGATCATCTCCTTTGTCGACGCACTGCCCAAATCAGGCGCCGGCAAGATCCAATGGCGCGAGCTGCAGGAGCGGGAGAACGCGGCGAACAGCCCGCCATCGGCCGCCGGCCCGCAGCAGCCGGGCGTTCCGTCATGAAGGCATTGGTGAGCACGACCCGGAGATCGAATGACCGCCCGCCGCTGCCTGTGATTGTCGCCGCCGGCCAACACCTTGTCGCGCAAAGCGAATTCGTCGACCCCGGCCGATGCGTAACATGCGAATTGAGCCATGGACCTGAATTACACCCCTGACGAAGAAGCATTTCGCGGCGATGTGCGGCGCTTCATCGATGCCGAATTGCCCGATGACATCCGCGGCAAAATGCGGCTCGGACGACGCTTTGTCAAGGACGATCTGCTGCGCTGGCAGAGAATTCTGCACCGTCACGGCTGGGGCGCCGTGATGTGGCCGAAGCGCTTCGGCGGCACCGGCTGGAGCGTCGTGCAACAGCATATCTTCGAGGAGGAGCGCGCCGATGCCGGTGCGCCGCCGCAGCTCGCCTTCTCGTTGCGCATGGTCGCGCCGGTACTGATGACCTTCGGCAACTCCGCGCAGCAGGAATATTTTCTGCCGCGAATCCTCTCCGGCGAGGACTGGTGGTGTCAGGGTTATTCCGAGCCGGGCTCAGGCTCGGATCTTGCGTCGCTGCGCACGAGCGCGCTGCGCCAGGGCGATCACTACCTCGTCAACGGCCAGAAAACCTGGAACACGCTGGGTCAGTACGCCGATTGGATCTTCTGCCTGGTGCGCACCGCCACCGACGGGCGCGCCCAGCAGGGCATCTCGTTCCTGCTGATCGACATGAAGAGCCCCGGCATCACCGTACGGCCCATCATCACGCTCGACGGCGAGCACGAAATCAACGAGATCTGGTTCGACAACGTGCCCGTGCCGGTGCAGAACCTGGTGGGCGACGAGAACAAGGGCTGGACCTATGCCAAGTTTCTTCTCGGTCACGAGCGCACCAACAATGCCGGCATCGGCATGTGCAAGCGTGCGTTGAAGAAACTTAAGGAGATCGCCGCGGACCAGGTCGCGAGCGGCAGGCCGCTCATCGAAGACCTCCGGTTCCGCGACCGCGTCGCCCAGGTCGAGCTCGATCTGATGGCGCTCGAGATCACGAACCTGCGGGTGCTGTCGGCGTCGGCGACGGCAGGCAGGGAGATGGGACCCGAGGTGTCGGTGCTCAAGATCAAGGGCTCCGAGATCATTCAGCGGATCGCCGAACTCACCATGCATGCCATGGGGCACGCTGCGCTGCCGTACCTGCACGAGGCCATGGAGCTGGACTGGGTGGCCGATCCGCTCCTGGGGGAGCACTACCCGGCCTACGCGCCGCCGCTCACCGGTCAATATTTCAATCTGCGCAAGACCACGATCTACGCCGGATCGACCGAGATACAGAAGAACATCATCTCGAAATTGATCCTCGGTCTCTGACGAGAGAATCGCCGTGGATTTCAGCTACACCGAAGAACAATTGGCGCTCAAGGATACGCTGCAGCGCTTCGTCGCCCGCGACTACGGCTTCGAACACCGCCGCGCGCTGTCCGGCTCGCCGCTGGGATATTCCGCGGACGCCTGGCGCCGGTATGCGGAGCTCGGCCTGCTGGCGTTGCCGTTTCCGGAAGCCTTCGGCGGCCTCGGCGGCGGCGGCATCGACGTCATGGTGGTCATGGAAATCGTCGGGCAAGGTCTGCTGCTGGAACCCTATTTGAGCACCGTCGTCCTCTGCGGCGGATTGATTCGAGACGCGGCCTCCGAGGCGATGAAGAGCGCGCTGCTGCCGGCGATCGCCGCCGGCCGGGTACGGATCGCCCTCGCCGCCTACGAGGCAGCCGGACGCTATGACCTCGCCCACGTTGCGTGCCACGCCGAACCGCACGCCGGCGGCTGGCATCTATCGGGGCGCAAGACCGTGGTGCTGGACGCTCCCTCGGCGGATTACCTGCTGGTATCGGCGCGCACCGGCGGCAACGTCGCCGAAGCGCAGGGGATATCACTGTTCCTGGTGCCGCGCGACGCGGCGCGGCTCACCCTGTCCGCCTATCCCACGCAGTCGGGCGGCAGGGCGGCCGATGTTGAGTTGCGCGAAGTGCAGGTAGGCACAGACTCCGTGATCGGCATGCCCGGGCAGGCACTCGGGATCATCGAGCGGGCCGTGGACGTGGGAGCGGCCGCGCTCTGCGCCGAAGCGCTGGGCATCGTCGCCGCCTTGAACGACGCCACGCTGAACTATTTGAAAACCCGCAAGCAATTCGGCGTTCCCATCGGCAATTTTCAGGCCCTGCAGCATCGGATGGCGGACATGTTCATCGCTGCGGAACAACTGCGCTCGATGGCCATCATCGCGGCCGTGCATGCCGACTCCCGCGACGCCGCCGAGCGCCGCCGCGTGATATCCGGCGCCAAAGCGTACGTGGGACAGGCGGCGCGCTTCGTCGGCCAGAAGGCCGTGCAATTGCATGGCGCCATGGGTGTGGTGGACGCCCTCATCGTGAGCCACTATTTCAAGCGGCTGACGATGATCGACATGAGCTTCGGCGATGCCGATTTTCACCTCGCGCGCTTCAGCGACATGATGCGCTGAGAATTCGTCGGTGAAGTAATTCGCCGCTACAGCTTGGCCCGAAAGGTCAGTCCGAAGGTGCGCGGATCGCCCAGGAACGCGTCGATCTGGTGATACTGAAAGGGCGCATCGAAGGCGACCTGGTAGTAGCCCTTGTCGGTCACGTTGTGGCCCCAGAGTTCGAGCGCCCATTTTCCGTCCCGTGCGCCCACGCCGATGCGCGCATCCAGCAACCCATACGAGCGCTGCAGCTTTTCGGGATTCAGATCCGATCCGGTGCTGTAAGAGGAGCTGTATTTCTCGCTGACGCTGGTCCGCAAAGATAACGATCCGCTGATCGGCATTTCATATGTTGCCGACACCACTCCCGACCACAGCGGAGCGAATGACAGTCGATCGTTCAGACGTAGCGGCGAGAACAGCGCCATCGAATCGCCGAATTCGTCAATGTTCGTGAAGGCATAGGTCACGCCTCCCGACATACTAAGACCCGGCAGCGGGGCGGCCCAGTCGAGCGCCAGCTCCGCGCCTTTCGATTGCACCCGGGCAACGGAGCTGACCACGAACAGGATTCCGGTGTAGGTGTTGAGCTGGAAATTGCGGTATTTCTGGTCGAACACCGACCCGTTGAGCCGGAGGGTATTGTTCGCGAGCGCGCTCTTGATGCCGATTTCGTAGGAATCGACGGTCTCTTCGGGAAACGAGGTATCGAGAACGGGCAAGAGCGGATTCGGGGCCGCCGGATTGGTCACCCGCGACAAGTTGAATCCGCCCGCTTTGTAGCCGCTCGCGTAGGACACATACGCCATCACGTCCTTGTCGAATCGATAGGACAGCTTCAGCGTGCCGGATACCTTGTTTTCGCGGAGCGACTGCGCATGCGACAGCTTGGCGAAGTACGGGTTGAACAACGTCGAGCAGCCGTAGCCGATCAGAAACAGGTATTCGGGACTGGCGGGGTTGAGCGCAGCGACTCCGGGCGAGGACAGCAGCGATCCACAACCCGCGCCGCCATCGTGATCGGCATAGTTCGCCGTCGCGTTTTTGTTTTCCTTGGTGAAGCGCAGGCCGGCAGTCAGGTCCAGGCCATCCATGATGGCGTAGGTTTCATTGGTGAACACCGCGTAGCTTTTGGAGGTCTGGCGGTAGGAATCGGCCTCCCCGGAGACTCCCGGAACGAACGTCCCGCCGGGCGGGTGCCCGGTCAGCCCCGGCACCAGTAGAAAGTTCGGCGGATTCACGCCGACCGCGGCGGAGCCCACTGCGCCGATGTACAGATCGAAGGCGTTGCCCGCATAGATGGTGGTGTTCGGCGTGAGTATTTCGCTCGAAAAGAAGCCGCCCACCAGCCAGTTGAGCGGGCCGCTGTTCCCGGCAAACCGCAGTTCCTCGCTGAACTGCTTGAAGTCGGTTTGGTTGGCCTGGGTGGTGGGCTCCTGCAGGATATCGATTCCCGTGTAGTCCGCATCGTTGCCCGCCACGGCCGTATTGTCGCGCCACGCGGTGATCGAAGTGAGCCTCGCGCCGGCGAGGTCCCAATCGAGCTGACCGGAAATCCCCATGTCGCGTATTCGTTGCACTATGGGCTGATTGGCGTAGGCCTGGTAATTGAACGGCGTCAGCGAAGCGCCTGCGGCAACACCCACGGCGCCGGCCCGGCCGCCGAGCGGCGGGATGGACGCGAGCGCGTTGATGATTCCCTCGAAGGGGCCCGACGCCGTGGGCATGGCGTCGCAACACGACTCGTTGCGTTTCGAGTAATCGCCGATGAGCAGGAAGCTGACGTTATTGGTGGGCGTCAGCAAATACTGCCCCCGCACCGTATAGACGTTCCGGTCCTCGGCTCTGCCGTTCGTGCTCGGACCAAGGCCGGTGTCGACGTGCGCGAAACCGTCGCGCTTCTGATAGCCGGCGTAGAGACGCACCGCGGAGATCCCGCTGACCGGCCCCGTGACCGAGCCCGAGATTTCCCGATCGTTGAAATTGCCGCCGGTCACTTCCCCGGTGACGCCGAAGGTGGCCGACGGCCGCTTGGTCACGATGTTGATGACGCCGGCATCGTTGTTCTTGCCGAACAGTTCCCCCTGGGGACCTTCCAGTACTTCGATCCGTTCGATCTCGCCGAGGTTGCCGAAGCCGACCCCATTGCGCGGGCGATAGACGCCGTCGATCACGACTCCCACGGAGGATTCCAGGCCCGGATTATCGCCCACCGTGCCGATGCCGCGAATGCGCGCCGTCGTCGAGTTCTCCGAGGTGGTCGACGTGACCGTGAGGCCGGGCGTCAGCACCGTCAAATTCTTGATGTCGGTCACGCCGGCGTCCTGCAGCTGTTGCGCTGATACTGCAATCACGGAAATCGGCACATCCTGCAGATTCTGGGAGCGCTTCTGCGCCGTGACGATGATCTCCGCGAGTCCCGGCTGGGCAGCGACATCGTCCGCCCGGGAATAGTTACCGAGGGTCTGAGCAACCAGCGCCGTCGGAATGATCAGCCGCCAAGCGAACGCCCGGAACGTGGATATCATTGTTTGTGCTTCCTTTCGCTGCCACGCAAATCCCCGCATCTGCGTGCATGAAGCTTACGGAAAAGTGCGCGGGCCGCGGCACCGCAGACGCCAACCTCTTGCCTGCCGGCGCCATATGGGAGG
>JAXDQI010000078.1:0-70605 GCA_034667965.1 Gammaproteobacteria bacterium | reverse complement strand
AAAAGCACTTCCTGCGCGACGCCCGTACGGAGTTGTACGGCGGCGAACTCGTTCGTCCGCATGAGTGTGCGGAGCGTGCCGAATTCGTGCTCGATCGGGTCAAGGCCACCGGCCTCGGGGATGTCGTTTCGCCGGGCCAATTCGGGCTCGAGCCGGTGTTGCGCGTACACGATGCCCAATTCGTCGATTTCCTGGGGTCGGCCTGGAAGGATTGGGTGGCCACGGGAAACAAGGGTGAAGCCATTCCGGACTGCTGGCCGGCGCGGCGTATGGCGCAACGGATTCCGGATTCAATCTCGGGGAAGCTCGGTTATTACGCCATGGCGGCGGAGACTTCGATCAGCGCAGGCTCCTGGGAAGCGGCGTGCGCCAGCGCCGATGTGGCGCTAACGGCGGCGGAGCGCGTCAGGCTGGGCGAGCGGGGCGCCTTTGCGCTGTGTCGGCCGCCGGGCCATCACGCGGCACGCGACCTGTACGGCGGCTATTGCTTCCTCAATAACGCGGCCATCGCGGCCCAGTATCTGCGAGATCATGGCAGCAGCCGGGTCGCAATTCTCGACGTCGACTTTCATCACGGCAACGGCACCCAGGATATCTTCTACGAGCGTTCGGATGTGCTGTACAGCTCCATCCACGGCGATCCGCTGGAGGCGTTTCCATATTTCTTGGGCTATGCCGATGAGGTCGGCGCCGGGGAGGGCGTTGGGTACAACCAGAACCTGCCGTTGCCGCGGGGCAGTGATTTCACGGCGTGGCGCTCGGCCCTCGACACGGCGTTGGCCCGGATCGAGCGGTTCGCGCCGAGCGCGCTCGTGGTATCGCTCGGCGTCGATACCTTCGAGCACGACCCGATCAGCTTTTTCAAGCTGCGGGCCGACGACTTCACGCAATATGGCCGGCTCATCGGCGCATTGCGAATTCCCACGCTGTTCGTGCTCGAGGGTGGGTACGCCGTGGCCGAGATCGGCGTCAACGCCGTGAACGTGCTGCAGGGTTTCGAGGCGCCTTGAGGAATGCGTTAAACATGAAATCGCGGATCCGAAGGTCGCTACACTGGGGCCGGGACGATCTGGACGAGAAGCAAAGAGGACGGGATGAAAACAAAACTGGTTATCTTGGCGGCCGCGGCGTTGGTCACCGCCGTGTCGAGTGCCCGGGCCGCCGACGCCGGCGCCGGCGAGCAGCGCTTCCGCGACCTGTACAAGGAACTGGTCGAGACCAACACGACGTTGTCTGCGGGAAGTTGCACCGTGGCCGCCGAGCGCATGGCGGTGCGTCTGAAGGCGGCCGGTTTCGCGGACGCCGATCTGCACCCGTTCGCCGTGCCGGATCATCCGAAGGAAGGCGGGCTCGTGGCGATCTACCCGGGGCGCGACAAGAAGAGCAAGGCTATCCTGCTGTTGGCGCATATCGATACGGTCGAGGCCAAGCGCGAGGATTGGACGCGTGATCCATTCAAGCTCATCGAGGAGAACGGCAATTTCTACGCGCGCGGAGCCATCGACGACAAGGCCGAGGCCGCTATCTGGGTCGATACCTTGGTACGCTTCCGCGAGGAAAAACTGAAGCCGCGCCACACGCTCAAGCTGGCGCTCACCTGCGGTGAAGAAACCAGCGGTGCCTTCAACGGGGCGGAGTGGCTTGCGACGAATGAGCGGGAACTGATCGACGCGGGGTTCGCCATCAATGAAGGCGCCTGGGGAGAACTCGACGCCCAAGGTCATCGGGTCTTGATGCAGATTCAGGCCGGCGAGAAGACGTCGCAGAATTTCCGCCTCGAAGTGACGAATCGCGGAGGACACAGCTCCCGGCCGGTCAAGGACAACGCGATCTACCACCTCGCGGCCGCTCTGACGCGGATCTCCAACTTCGAATTCCCGGCGCAATTCACCGACGGCAATCGGGCTTACTTCAACGGCATGGCTAAAATCCAATCGGCCAAGGGTGAGACCGACATCGCCAATGCGATGAACGCCCTGGTCCGCGATCCCGGGGACGCGCAGGCCATCGCGCTCGTCTCGGCGAAGGATCCCAGCTGGAATGGAATGCTGCGTACGACCTGCGTGGCGACCATGCTCGACGCGGGTCACGCAACGAATGCGCTGCCGCAGCGCGCCCGCGCCAACATAAATTGCCGTATCTTTCCAGGCGTCGAGCCGGAGGCCGTGCAGCGCCAGCTCGAACAGATCGTGGCCGATGCCGCCGTCAAGGTGACCACGCTCGAGCGTCGTGGGCCGAGTTCACCGCCGCCGCCATTGACGCCCGCCGTCTTGGGGCCGCTCGAGAAGTTGACCGCACAGATCTTTCCGGGTGTTCCCGTGGTGCCCGTGTTGCAGCCCGGTGCGACCGACGGCGAATTCCTGAATGCCGCCGGCATTCCGACCTATGGCATCGAGGCGTTGTTCGTAGGACCCGATCTGGGCGGCATTCACGGCTTGAACGAGTACGTCGCCGTCAAGTCCCTGCTCGATGCGCGCGATTTCATGTACCGTCTGGTCAAGATCTACGCAGAACAGCCCTGATCGCGCCGGCACTGTCGCTTTGATACGAATGTCCTGAAGGATTCGAACATGGCAATTGAAGTCACACGCCTGAATCGCACCATCGGCGCCATCGTCAACGGGGTCGATCTCGCACAAGCGCTGCCGCGCTCGGTCATCGACCGCCTCGGCGAACTCATGGTCGAACATCAGGTGCTCTTTTTCCGTAACCAGCCCATCACGCCTGAGGCACAGCGCGATTTTGCGGCGCATTTCGGTTCCCTGCACATTCATCCCATCTATCCGGTTCTGCCCGAACTGCCTGAAATCATGCTGCTCGATACGCATGCCGGCTTCCTGCCGGACAACGACAACTGGCATACCGACGTGACGTTCAGCGCGACGCCGCCCTTGGCGGGAATTCTGGCCGCGAAGAGTCTTCCCTCGGTGGGCGGCGATACCCTGTGGTCCAGCTGTTCGGCGGCCTACGATGCGCTGTCGGAGCCCGTGCGCCGTTTCCTCGAGGGACTCACGGCCCAGCATTCGGTGGCGAAATCCTTTCCGCCCGAACGCTGGCAGAGCGACGCCGCCTTCAAGGAGCGATACGATCGTGCCGTGGCCAAACATCCGCCGGTGAACCATCCGGTGGTGCGCACGCACCCGGTCAGCGGCCGCAAGGGACTATTCGTCAACGAAGGATTCACCACGCACATCAACGAGCTGAAGCCCCGGGAGAGCCAGACGCTGCTCGCCTTTCTGTTTACGCACAGTGCGCAACAGGAATTTACGGTAAGGTGGCGCTGGAGCGTCGATGACATCGCCTTCTGGGACAACCGCAACACCCAGCACTATGCGGTCGCGGACTATCTCCCGGAGCGCCGGACGATGCATCGCGCCACGGTCAACGGAGATAAGCCTTTTTAGCTGAATTCGGCCCGCATGCCGCGGTTCGCGCGGTTCACGCGGCGCGCAATGCTTCCGCCACGGACAACCGCGCCGCGCGCAGCGCCGGAAACAAGCCGCCGACGACGCCGATGATGCATGCCCAGAGGATCCCGTTCACGATGAGAGTGGGCGTCACGGTCAGCTTGAACACCACTTGGGCGAAGGCTCCGCCCAGTGTACTGACGCTGTGTCCGTTGAACAGCACCCAGGCCAGTGCGGCACCGATGAGGCCGCCGAGCAAGGACAACAGCATCGCTTCGAGCATCACCGACAGCAGCACGGGGAATGCGCCGAAGCCGATTGCGCGCAGCGTCGCGATTTCCATGCCGCGGGCCGCCACCGCCGAGTACATGCTGTTGAGAGCACCGAACATCGCGCCGATGGCCATGATGACGGCAACGGTGTTGCCGACGACGTTGATGGCTTTGCTCAGACCCTGGGACTGCGCTGCGTAGTAGTCCGGCTCGCGTTGTACGTCGACCTTGAGCTGCGGATCGGTGGTAAGCGCGTCCTTGAATTCCGCGAACGCGGCCGCGCTCGTGAGCAGCGCGATCGCGGAGCTGTAGCCGTTGCGTTGATTCGCCGAACCCACGGTATCGACGTCGGCCATCAGTTCCGACTCGTGAATGTCGCCATTGCTGGTGAACAGGCCTGTGACAGTCCAGTCGGCGTTACGAAAATGCAGCACGCTGCCCGGGGTAAGGCCTCTGAACTGCTTGGCCGCGCCGACCCCGGCGATCAGCTCGCGCACCGCCGGCCGAAACATGCGGCCGTCCGTGATGGTGAGTTCCGGGCGCACCTGGGTGAGTCTCAAGCCCACACCGCGCAGGGTGACGTTGGAATCGGAACCGGTGTCGATCTTCGGCACGTTCACCACCGTCACGAGTTCGTTCGACAGCAGGGCCTTGCCCTCGGCATCCTTCGCGATGCCGGGCGCATTGCCGATGGTGTCGACGTCGCCGCGCGTCAGGTTGCTGTTGAGTTCGGCATCCGAGCCGCCGCGGAGGATGATGGCGCGGTCGGCGCGGCCGCCGTCGGCGAGCGTATGCCTGAAGCCCGCGCCCATGGCCAGTACGGATACAAGCACCGCGACGACGCCGGCGATGCCGACGACGATGACGCTGGAGGCGCCGATGCGCTGCGGCAGCGTTTGCAGGCTCATCAGGCTCACGGCCCAGAGTTGCTTGAGCATGTTCGAAGTCCCTCAGCGCTTGTCGGCCAGTGCATCGACGATGGTGAGCCGCATGGCCCGCAAAGCCGGCGGCAGGCCCACGATGAAGGCCAGAAGCACGGCCACCCCGATGCCGGGCAGAAGCGCTCTGGGGGAGAGCTCCACGCCCTGCAGCCCCATCTTGACGATGGGAAGCGCTGCGAAGCTCAAGGCAAGGCCGATCAACGCCGCCACGACGCATAGCAGCAGCGATTCGGCGATCACCAAACCCAGCACGGTGATATCGCCGAACCCCAGTGTCTTGAGCACGGCGAGCTCCGGCACGCGTTCGCGCACCGATTGCATCATGGTGTTGCCGGTGAGGAATAGGAGCGTGAAGAACACCGCGCCCAAGATGGCACGCAGCACGAATCCGATGTCGCCGAGCTGCTTCATGAAGGCCATGGCGAAATCCTTGGCGGGCTGCGTCTTGGTTTCGTCCGACGAATTGGCGAACAGGGCATCGATGCGGTGGGCTACGTCCGAGGCTTGAGAAGGGTCGGTCACCCGCTCCTCGAACCAGCCGATGCTCCCCTTGCCGAAGCTGCGGCCCTCGTCGAACAGCTCGTAATGGAACAGGAAACTCGATGCCTGTTGCGAGGCCTGCGTCGGGTCCTTGACGTCGAAAGTGCCGACGATATCGAATGTCCAGTCGAGAGAGCCGTTCTTTTGGGTCCATATCGTGGAATGCAGAGGCACCTTATCGCCCACCTTCCATCCAAATTTCTTCATGAGTGCGGCATTCGCCAGGCCTCCGGTTCGGGTGTCGCGAAACGCCCGCATTTCCGCGTCGCCCACGATGAACTCGTCCTTGTGCAGGTTGAAATAAGTGTCGGTGTCGATTGGCAGCGCGAAGATGAAATTCTTCGATTCCTGATAGTAGCCGCCGAACCACGTGATCCAAGTCACTTCCTCAACGCCGGGCACCGAGCGGATCTGCTGCGTGGCCGCGAAGGGCAGCGGCAAAGTGATGGAATACTTGTTGGTGGTGATGAGTTTGTCGGCACCCGTGGCGCCGGCGCTCGGATTGGAGAAGGCGTAATCCACGGTCTCCAACACGCCGAACAGCAGGAATGCGATCACGACGGACAGCAGTGTGAAAATGGTGCGTGTTTTCTTGCGCCAGAGGGTGGCCCAGACGAGGGGAAAGTATTTCATTCCGGACCGTCCTATGCCGCGAGGCTTCCCGCCTCCAACAACGACCCCTTATCCATGTGCAATTGGCGGCCGGCGAATTCGGCGGCCTTCGGATCGTGGGTGACCATCACGATGCTCTTGCCGTGCTCGCGGTTGAGGACCTGCAGCAGATGCAGCACGCCGTCGGCGGACTTGCGGTCGAGGTCGCCGGTGGGTTCGTCGCAGACCAGTAAAGTAGGGTCGGCCACCAGTGCCCGCGCGATCGCGACCCGTTGCGCCTGACCGCCCGATAGCTCGTTGGGCTTGTGCTTGGCGCGATCCTCGATGCCCACCAGGGTGAGCGCCGCCAGCGCGTGGGCCTTGCGCTGGGCCGCCGACAGCCGGGTAAGGAGCAGCGGTAATTCGACATTGCGCTGGGCGGACAGCATGGGCATCAAGTTATAGAACTGGAAAACGAAACCTACGTGAGTGGACCGCCAGCGCGCGAGCGCGCCGCTGCCGAGTTGGTCGAGTCGTTGGCCGGCCACGGTGATTTCGCCCGACGTCAGGCTATCCAGGCCCCCGATCAGATTGAGGAGGGTGGTTTTACCCGAGCCGCTCGGGCCCATGAGCGCGACGAACTCACCTTTGACAATGTCGAGACTCAAGTCCTGCAATACATCAATGCTCTGCTTGCCGCGCAGGTAACTCTTGGCGACGTGTCGTAGGGATACGATGGCTTCGGTCATGACGTAGGCTCCTGAATGTGGATCTTGGCGCCGTCCTTCATCTCTTTGAAATCGCCCACCGCGACCCGCTCGCCGGGGGCGAGGCCGGAGGTCACCATGACATGATCGGAGTTGCCCACGCCCAGGCGGACGGCGCGCCGCTCGAGCGTGGAGTCGCGCACGACGAATACCACGCCGGTGGACCCCGATACCTGCACCGCATCGCCGGGCAGACTGACGCCTGTCGCCGGCCGACCACCGTCGTTCGTCGCTTCCGCGAGAAACGACACACGCACTCCCATTTCCGGCAGGATGCGGGCGTCCTTCTGGTCGAGCCCGATCCGCACCAATACCGTGCCCTTGCTGCGATCGGCGGTCGGAATCACGGCGATGACATGCGCCGGAATCTGCCAATCCGGGTATGCATTGAGCTTGGCGGTCGCCGTCTGCCTGGGCTGCACGCGATTGATGAAGTTTTCATTGACATCGACCTGGACCTCGAGCGAATCCATGTCGACGATGGTGCCGATGCCGGTGCGGGTAAAGCCGCCCCCGGCGGAGATGGGCGAGACCATCTCCCCGGGCTGCGCCGCCTTGACCGTGACGACACCGGAAAAGGGCGCGCGTACGACGGTGTCATCGAGATTGCGGTCGGCCACGTTCACACCACGCTCCGCCACTTCGACATTGCGGCGCTGGGTGGCGAGCTGCGCCCGCAGCGCATCGAGAGTGGTCTCGGCATTGTCGACGGCCGATTGACTGACGAAATGACCCGTCAGCAAGGCCTTTTGCCGATCGTAGTCGCGTTGCGCGTTCGCGAGGTTCACCTGAGTCTCCTCGAGGCCGGCCCTGGCAAAGTTCAGCTGCGCCGCGGCCTGTGCCAGCGAGGCACGAATGTTGGTATCGTCGAGCCTGGCGATGATCTGGTTTCCCTTGACGTGGTCGCCTTCCTCGATGTCGAGTTCGACCATTTTGGCGGTGATCTTGGACGCAACCGTGGCCTGGCGGCGTGCCACAACGTATCCCGACGCATCCAGAATGGATGCCGCCGCGGCATTCTCCTGGCTCACCGCCTGGGCCACGGCGATGCGGATGGGCATCCCGGTGGGACGCAGCCAAAACCACAGCG
Organism: Gammaproteobacteria bacterium; assembly: GCA_034667965.1. Lineage (GTDB taxonomy): Bacteria > Pseudomonadota > Gammaproteobacteria > Steroidobacterales > Steroidobacteraceae > Bog-1198. The sequence continues at coordinate 62,997 of JAXDQI010000078.1, read as the reverse complement.
CGGCGCCTACGATGAGTACTGCTCCCAAGGCGGCGAGCCAGACACGGCCGTGACCGGCGCGGCCAGGTTCGTCATTGCGGTCGATGCGCAATTGGCCGAGGAGCGCGGTTTTATCATCCATGACTGAGGCGCACTGTAGTCTGAATACTGATGATGGCGGTCGGCGGTAGCAAAGGTGGATCCGCCGCTTATCGTCCGGCGCTTCTCGGCGGCAGCATAAGCCCCAGCTACCGCGCGTGTCCAGGCAGCAGCGCCCGGTTCAGTGAGCCGAGATGCAATCCTTGATGAAGGAATTTTTCTCGGCGCCGACGAGCTTCTTGGCCTTGGCCTGTTTGAGGCAGGCGGTGCGTTTGGCATGGCGAGCCGCAGCGTCGGTGGCGGCCGCGGCGTCGGAAGCTGCAGCGGATGTGGGCACCGCAGTCGCGGGAACGGTCTTGGGTGGAGCGGCCCTCGTTGCGTCGCCCGACGGTCCAGCGGCCGCCAGCCCGAACGGGCTGACGCAGACGCTGAGGGCGATCGCCGGCAGGGAAAGACGCATTGGGACTCCACGAAGGGTGAGCCGCCAAGCGGCGCTCACGTCGATGGCCAAGAATATCCGTCAGCATTGACCCTTCCCATGAAGCCGGGATGAAGGTTCCTTAATTTGGGGCGCTCGACGGACTAGATCCCACGGCCTGCCGCGAGGCGTCGGCGCGCCAGCGACAGGTATTGGCCCTCATCCGCCGGCCGTCCGGCCGTTTGCGCTTCCCACAAGGTTTCGGCCAACGCCTCCATCAGCACATGTTCAGCGCCGTGTATGTCGCCGAATCGCTCCTGCAGCCGACGGTGCAAATCCCGGACCCCGGGCGGAAGGTCGATGGCGACCTGCTCGCGCACCGCCATATGTAAACCCATGTGCAAGAACGGGTTATCCGCCACCTGCGCGGCGCCGGGTTCGAAGGCACGTGCGGCATCGCCATCGCGCACCAGCGCTTGATATTCCGGATGCAGGCCGATGATGTCGGACAGCATGGCCTCCAGCGGGGTGAGCGGTGAGCCCGCGAGATGTTTGCGCCAGGCGTCGGAGTACGCCTGACGCAACTCATCCCGGGTAGAGGAACTGGACATGCTCAAGAGCGGCCGCAACGAGGGGCGTTCATCCGGGCAGCATAGGCGCTCGCGTTCCTGGCCGGTAGTCGGAAGACGTCTCCTATCGTTTGTCGCGGGCACTCGACTGTTGCAGCAAATTCACGAGCGCGCCGAGTTCATCCCAGCCGGTATCCGATACGGCGCAGTATTCCAGATCTCCGACGTGCCAGAACATCATCCGATAGCCGTTGCGCATGGTATCGGCCGGTACTTGGCGCCGATTTCCGGCCCAACTGAAGACATTGATGACGTGCGGACCATGCTGGTAAACCACAACGGCGGCGCGCTGATGAGCGAAATAATCCGCACGCCCGCCGACGAGGGGGTAGCCCTGCGGCGCATAGTCGGCGACCACCGGCGAGACATCCGCGTGGCCGGCAAACCATGGCTTCACGGTGTGCTGATCCGTGGACGCCACATCGATGAGATGCGACGGCATCAGCGACCGGACGTGGGCGGCCATCAGGTCGTCGAGCAGGGGATTGCCGATCGCCGGGGAGAGGATGTACCAGGCGAGCGTTGCTGCCATCGCCGCGCCGGCGGCTCCGCCGAAAGCACCCAACCAAAACGGCCGCGTGCGCCAGGGCAAACCCTTGGAACGTGATGCGCCGGCGCCAGCTTCTTCGTCAATGCTGCGCAAAATCCGGGCCCGCAGTGCGGGCGGTGCACCCTGATAGGCGATGTTCCGGATGGCGGTGCGCGTCCGCTCCAATTCCTCGAGCAGGGCGCTGCAGTCCGCGCATTGCGCGACATGCCGTTCGATCTCGGCAGCCGATACGGCGTCGACCTCGCCGTCGAAATAAGCCTGCGTAGTCAAGCGATCAGCGCACGTCACGCATTTCTCCCTCGACGTCTTTCAACCATTGCGATTTCAATCCCGCGCGGGCGCGCGCCAGCCGCGACATCACCGTTCCGATGGGTACGTTCGTGATGGCCGCAATTTCGCGATAGTCCATGTCTTCGATTTCTCTCAATACCAGGACCTCGCGATGCTCCTCCGGCAGTGCGGCCATCAATCGCGTCAGCGTGCGTTCCTGATCGGCGTCCATCGAGGCGACTTCCGGATCCGGAGTGCTCGCTATCATGGCGTGACCGTCCTCGACATCATGTTCCTCAGGCAGCGGCACCCAGGCGCGCCGCTGTTGACGTCGATGCGCCGTCGCATGGCAATTTCTCACGATCGCCAGCAGCCAGGCCTTCGCATCCGACCCGCGCAAGGAGTCGAAACTGCGAAATGCGCGCAACACCGCCTCCTGCACGACGTCGTCCGCGTCGGCGGACGAATGCGACAGCCATCGTGCAAACCGATAGGCTGCATCCAGATGCGGCAGCACCTGAGCTTCGAATCGACCGCGTCTATCGTCCATGGCTGCGACCGATCGCCACCTTCGGGGTGCAGAAACCGCACTTCATTGAAGGGTAGGACTCACCGAACACGCATTTTATTCCATAGCGCCTGACTTCATTGCGCCCAGTCCATCGCGAGATTGCAGTTGGGATCCGGATGCCGGGTGTGCGGCAACCCAGCGATCGATTTCCGGCAGGACGTCGCTCGCGATGCGTTTGTTTTGCCGAATGGCGGCGGCCGCCCCGAGAAACGGTTTGCGCGCTTCGGCCGGAACGCTGCGGGCTTCGTAGGCCTCGAGGTCGCTGATTCGTCGAGATTGGGAAGAATGTCCCGCGATGGTGCCCGCTATCGACCAACGGGTCGTCTTGTCGAATGGTAAAGCCGGGTCGTCGAGCCGCGGAGCCACGGCCGCCCAGACCGCGTCGGGGTGCTCGCGGGACAGATGAGTGATCAAGTCCGGAGCGGTGCCTGCAGGAGCTTGAGTACCCAGCGCCACCTCGATCATTCGGCTTGCCAGCGCCGGATCCGACACACCGGCCAGCGCGTCCAAGACGCGTTCCTTTTCCAGCGGATCATTGGTTTTGGATGCTCGTGACAGCAGCGTGTCGAAGCTGCTTGGATCGGCACGTGCCGCGACGATGACGAGCGCGCTGCGTTGCTCGGCGGGCGTCCCATCTCCCGCGGCGATCCGCTCACGGGCCCACGCGAGGACGGCGGGATCGCCGAATCGACCTTGGGCTTCGGTGAGGGTGCGGCGCAAGATTTCAATATTGGCCGCTTGTGCCGGCGTATTCCGGGTGTCAAGTCGTGCCGCGAGCGGCGCGAGGAGACCGAGAGCGAAACCCCGGAAGGCGGCGCGCTGTGCGGTGTCGCCATAGTGTTCGTCGATTTCGGTCAGCGCACCGATCACGCCTCTCCACACGATCGGATTCGCGTTCGCGGGGAGAGCCGCCGCCAACGTCAGTACGTCGCCTGCCGGCGTGTAGCCCGAAAATCCCAGGGCAAGTGCATCGTTGAGCAGACCCAGCTGGTCGGCCGGTTTCAGCGCGCCCATCTGGGCCGACAGACCCTGGAGGTCTTCGGCGTCGTACAGAACCCGTGCGTAGCTTGTTTGTCCCACATTGACCAGAAGCGGCGGCTGCGCAAGGTCGGCAACGCCCTGCAGCAGAAGATAGTGCGGCTCCTCGCCGACTCGCTGCACCGCGAGAGGCATGCGCCAGTGCTGCGGCGCCAGTCGGGCAATGGCGGCAGGATCGGCGGCGAACCGCGCCTGTGAGAGACGGACACCCTTGGATGTGCGGGTGACCCGCACCAGCGGCACGCCTTCCTGTCGCGTAAAGTCACGTTCGATGTCCACGACGGGTTTGTCGACGGTCGTTTGTACGGACCGCCAAAGGTCGGTATCGACCGTGTTGCCGAATGCGTGGGCGCGCATGTACCGGCGCACTCCGTCACGAAACTTGTCGCGGCCGACATATGCATTCAGCATCGTGATGATGGCGGCGCCTTTGTCATACGTGATTTCATCGAAGGATTGCGCGGCCTGATCCGCGGTGAATACTTCCTGGACGACAGGATGAGTCGAGGGCAGCGCATCGGCCGCCTTGCCCTGCTCGGAGACGGAGGCCGCTTCGAGGCCGGTTTCCCACTCGGGATGCAGGTCGTCCGCCGCGAACGTCTGCATCCATCGGGCGAAGCCCTCGTTCAGCCACAGATCGTCCCACCATGCCATGGTGACGAGATCGCCGAACCACTGGTGCGCCATTTCGTGGCTCACCACCAGAAACACGAGCCGGCGATCGCTCTCCGTGGAATTTTTCGGATCGAACAGTACGTGGTTCTGCGAGTAGAAAATCGCGCCCCAGTTCTCCATGGAGCCGCCGGCGATCTGGCCGGGTGCCGCGATGAGGTCGAGCTTCGGCAGCGGAAACGCCACACCGAAATAATCGTTGTAATAGTGGAGAATGAGGGCCGCCTGCTCGAGCGCATAGGCTGACTTCCCGGTGTCACCGCGCTTCACCACGACGCCCACGTCCACACCGTCCACGGTCTTATGGACACGTTCGAAGTCGCCGATTCCGACGAACAGAAGATAGGTCGACATCCTCGGGCTTTCGGCGAAGCGCACCCTCTGCATCGTAGGCGATAGTGACGTCACTTCGGCGACGGGCATGTTGGAGAGCGCCATCCGATCCTTCGGCGCGTCGACCGATACCGTGAAAGTCGCCTTGCGTGCCGGCTCATCCCAGCAGGGCAGGAGTTGGCGCGCCGCCGCGGGCTCGAAGTTGGTGGCCAGGGTTCGGCGCGGCCCGTCGGGGCCGGAATAATCCATGGCGAAGAAGCCGAGCGTCGATCGGCCGATCTTTCCATGGTAGCCGATGAGCAGGACGTGCCGCCCGGTTGCCACCGCGGCGCCGAAGGTGAGGGTGGCGCGGCCCAACTTGGCGTCGGTGGTGACCGTGGCGTCTTTCCCGCCGTCGATCGCGGCGTGCTCGAAGGCAAGGTCTTCGGCGTTCAGGGTGATGCGCGGCGTCGCCGCATGTACGTCGATGTTGATCGCCACCGTCCCCTGGAAAGTCAGGGCGGCGGCATCCGGAGAGAGCGTGAGATCGTAGTGGACCGGAGTGACGTCGTCAGGCAGCACCTCGCGGACCGGGTGGGGTGGCGCGGCCGCCGAGATGGCCGCCGATGCGCCAAGATAAACCAGCGCACTCAGACGATGAATGATTTTCACGATGACCTCGCCGCAAAAAAAGATATGGTCGCACGCATTCCCCGTTGGGCAAAGTTCTCTGCGAGAATAAGGCGGAGACAACTGGGGATACGTATGACCGGATCGGCCCTTGACCTTACGCTGGCTGAACTTGAGCAGGCGGCGGAACTCGTGTACCGCACGATGCCGCCGACGCCGCAGTACGCGTGGCCGAAGCTGAAGGCGCGCGCCGGTTGTACCGTCTGGGTGAAACACGAGAACCATACGCCGACCGGGGCATTCAAAGTCCGCGGCGGACTCGTCTACATGGATCGGCTGCTGCGCCGCATGCCCGATGTCGAGGGCATCGTGTCGGCGACCCGGGGCAATCACGGGCAGTCGATCTCCTTTGCGGCCGCCGGCGCCAGGATATCCGCGACCATTTATGTCCCGCTGGGAAACTCCCCCGATCAGAATTCCGCGATGCGCGCTTTCGGAGCCACCGTGGTCGAAGTCGGTAGAGATTTCGACGAGGCGAAACACGAAGCCAAACGTGCCGCCGCCGAGCGGAAATTGCACTTCGTCCCCTCATTCCACCGCGACCTCGTCACTGGGGTGGCGAGCTACGCGCTCGAGTTCCTGCGGGCCGTGGCGGCCCTGGACACGGTGTACGTGAGTGTGGGCATGGGCTCGGGGATCTGCGGTCTCATCGCGGCCCGCGACCTGCTGGGGCTCGACACGGAAATTGTCGGCGTGGGCGCCATCAACGCGCCGGCCACGGCGAAGTCATTCGCCGCCGGGCGGGCCGTCGGCACCGAATCCGCGCGCACCTTCGCGGACGGCATCGCGACGCGTGAACCGAACGACGAGGCTGTGGAGATCATATGCCGGGGCGCGGCGCGCATGGTGGAAGTGAGCGAGGATGAGATTGCCGAGGCCATGCGCATCAATTTCGACGATACCCATCAAATCGCCGAGGGTGCGGGCGCGGCGCCGCTGGCGGCGCTGCTTAAGGAACGGACGAGCTTGGTCGATCGCAATGTGGGCGTTGTCTTGAGCGGCGGCAATATCGAACGCGGGCGCCTGCTGCAGGTTCTTGGCGGGCGCACGCCGGCGGCGGGATGACTCGCGCTACTGCCCGGTCTTGAACTTCTGCCACATGCGGGTGATGAGGCGCGACTGATCGGGCGGGTCTTCCGTCTGCACGAACAACCGCCGCTGCTGGTCGGGCGGGGGATATACGGTTGCATCCGTCACGATCGACGCATCGAGAAACCGCGATGCGGCTGAGTTGGCGTTGGCATTCCCGACGTAGTTGGAGATCTTCGCGATGACCTGCGGGTCCATGATGTAGTTGATGAAGAGATGCGCATTCGCGACGTTCGGCGCGTCTCGAGGTATGGCCAGATTGTCGAACCAGATCAAGGACCCTTCCTGAGGAATCACGAAGTCGATCTGTATGCCGTTCTTCGCCTCCTCCGCGCGATGGCGCGCCTGGAAGGCGGTGCTGTTATAGCTGACCGAAACACAGATATCGCCGTTGGCCAGGGCCTCGGTGTCGACCGACGAATCGATGGTGCGTATGAAGGGACGGATCCTGAGCAAGACCTTCTGGACGTCATCAAGATCTTGACGGCTCGGCGTGTTGGGATTCCTGCCCAGATACTGGAGCACCAGCCGCGTCACGCCGGCAGGCGCGTCGAGGATGTTGATTCCGCACGCGGCCAATTTGGAGGCGAGAGCCGGGTCGAAGATCAGCCGCCAACCGTCGACCGGCACATGAGGCAGCGCATCGCCCAGCATTTTCCGATTGTACACAATGCCGTACGTCCCCCATGTGTACACGACTCCGTGCGCATTCCCAGGGTCATTGAGCGCGACCCGCGCCATGATCGCAGGGTCGAGATGGACGAGATTGGGGAGCTTCGTCTTATCGAGGGGAAGATATGCCCCGCTCCGGATCTGCCGCTGGAGGAATGGACCCGTCGGAACGACGACATCAAATCCGCTGTTTCCCGACATCATGCGGGCTTCCAAGGTCTCATTGGTGTCGAAATACGAGACATGGACCTTGACGCCCGTGAGCTTCTCGAAAGACGCAATGGTGTCGGGCGCCATGTCGTCGACCCACATGTACAGGTTGAGCACCTGCTCGTCATCGTTCTTGTCGCCCGGCCGTGTATCGCGCGCCGCCGAATCGGGGCGACCGCAACCGTGCACCGACAATGCCGAGATGATGAGCATCATCGACCGCAGGAGATTGCGGTGAAAGAGCGTGTTCATGCAGCCTTCGTCTTCCGCCGATACTCGCACAGGTCCGAGATCGTGCACGCGGGGCACGCAGGGGCTCGAGCCTTGCACACATAGCGGCCGTGCAGGATCAACCAGTGATGCGCGTCCTGCCGATATTCCGGCGCGACGAACTTCAGAAGTTTATCCTCCACAGCGCGCACCGTCTTGCCTCTGCCGAGGCCCGTGCGATTGGCGACGCGAAAGATGTGCGTGTCGACGGCGATGGTGGCCTCGCCGAACGCAGTGTTGAGCACGACGTTGGCTGTTTTGCGTCCCACTCCCGGGAGCGCCTCGAGTGCCTCGCGGCTTCTCGGCACCTGCCCGCCGTGCTGCGCGACCAGCGCGGCGCAGGTGGCGATGATGTTCTTCGCCTTGCTGTTGTAGAGGCCGATGGTCTTGATGTACGGCGTGAGGCCCTCGACTCCCAGCGCGAGCATGGCGCTCGGCGTATTTGCCGCTCGAAACAGGGCGGGCGTCGCCTTGTTCACGCCCCTATCGGTGGCTTGGGCCGATAGGATCACGGCAACCAACAACTCGAATGGGGAGCTGTACAGCAATTCCGTGCGCGGCACGGGATTGGCTTGCTTGAGCCGGGAAAATATTTCGCGCCGCTTCGCGTCGTTCACTTAGGACAGGCTCCTGTGTCCGTCACGACTCGGCGGGAGCGCGACCCACAAGGGAAGCCTTCTTCGCGTCCAACTCACGCTGCCGGTCCGACGCTCGCCGGAGCATGCGCTCCAAGTGTGCGTCGTAGCGGGTGCGGTTGAGTGGGGGCTGGTTTGAGGGATCCTGCGGCACGGACACGGAACGCATTTCGATGCAATCCACGGGGCAGGGTGCGATGCAGAGTTCGCAACCCGTGCAGCGCTCCGCGAGGACGGTGTGCATGTACTTCGCAGCGCCGACGATGGCGTCGACGGGGCATGGCGGCAGGCAGCGCGCGCAGCCGATGCAGCGCGCCTCGTCGATCCAGGCGACCCGGGGCGGCGACTCCACCCCGTTCACGGGATTCAGCGGCAACACGTCGCGACGGAGAAATTCCGCGAGCGCACGGATGGTGGCGCTGCCGCCCGGCGGACATTGGTTTATCTCCGCATCGCCGCTCGCGATCGCGGCGGCATACGGCCGGCATCCGGGATAGCCGCAGCGGGTGCACTGGGTCTGCGGCAGCAAGGCGTCGATTCGCGCCACGGCGTCGGACGCTGGCTCGGTGCTCATTTCACTTGATGCGCATGCCGGGTGCGGCGCCGGAGTCGGGGGATAGCACGAAGATCTCCTTGCCGCCGGGACCGGCCGCCAACATCATTCCTTCGGACACGCCAAAGCGCATTTTACGGGGCTCCAAGTTGGCCACCACCACGATCAACCGGCCCACCAAGGACTTGGGCTCGTACGCGGCGCGGATGCCGGCGAAAACGCTGCGCTGTCCGAGCTCCCCCACGTCGAGCGTGAGCTTCAGGAGCTTATCGGCGCCCGCGACCAACTCGGCGTTCAAGACCATCGCCACGCGCAGGTCGACGCGCAGAAAATCGTCGATGGAAATCAAGTTGCCCTCGACGGCCGCCGCGTTCGCAAGCATGGCGGTATCCGACGCGCCCGCCGGCGGCGAAATGCTGCGCGCTGTTTTGGCGGCTGCGGTTGCGGGGGCCGAAGCTGCGGGGGGCGCGGCTGCGGGGGGCGCGGCTTCCTTGTCCGTCTCGAACAGCGCATCGAACTGTTTCGGATCGACGCGGGTCATCAGGTGCTGGTATGGGTTGATTCGCGCGGGCAGCGCGTCGGCGTCGCTCCACGTGAAGGGCCGATCGAGCCCGAACAGCTCGCGCGCGACGCGCGCCGCGAGCGCCGGCAACACGGGTGCAATGAGGACGCTCAGCAGCCAGAATCCCTGCAATGCCCGTGAGCAGACGTCCTGAAGCTCCGCGCGCTTGGCCGGATCCTTGGCGAGAATCCAGGGCTGGTGCGCGTCGAAGTCGTGATTGATTCGATCCGCATGTGCCATGATCTCGCGCATGGCCTTGCCGAGATCGCGTGTTTCGTAGTGCTCGGCTGCGCGAAGCGCAATGTCATGCGCTTCGCGCGTGATCAGCGCAACGTCGCCGCCGTACTCCAGTGCGCCGCCAAAATGCTTCGTGATGAAGCTCGCGGCCCGGCTCGCGATGTTGACGTACTTGCCGATCAGGTCGCTGTTCACGCGCGCGACGAAGTCGTCGGGATTGAAGTCGAGATCCTCGACGTTCGAATTCAACTTGGCGCCGATGTAGTAGCGCAGCCACTCCGGATTCATGCCGATCTCGAGATAGCGCAGCGGGCTGATGCCGGTCCCGCGGGACTTGGACATCTTCTCGCCTGACACGGTGATGAAGCCATGGGCGTAGACGTGATCGGGCACCTTGTAGGGAGGTCCCGCGAACTTCAGCATTGCCGGCCAGAACAGCGTGTGAAAGTAGATGATGTCCTTGCCGATGAAATGCACCTGCTCGGTGTCGGGAGCCGCAAGAAATTGCGCGAAGGTTCGATGTTCGCCGCGCGCGCGCGCCGCGCCGGTGTCGAAGTAGTTCTGCAGCGATGCGAGATAACCGATCGGGGCATCCAGCCACACGTAGAAATACTTGCCGGGCGCGTCGGGGATCGGAATGCCGAAGTAGGGAGCGTCGCGGGAAATGTCCCAGTCGTCGAGCGCCTCGTCGCCCTTCCCTGAGAGCCACTCGCGTGCCTTGTTGACCACCTGCGGCTGCAGCCGCTCGGGCGTGTCGAGCCACCCGCTCAGGAATTCGACGCACTTGGGGTCCGACAGCCTGAAAAAATAATGGTCGGACGTTTTCATCAGCGGCTTGGCGCCGGACAGCGTCGAGTACGGATCGATCAGGTCGGCGGGCGAGTTGACGATGCTGCAGACTTCGCAGGCGTCGGCGTACTGGTCCTTCGTGTGGCAGTTGGGGCATTCGCCCTTGATGTAGCGATCCGCCAGGAACATGGCCTTTACTGGATCGTAGAACTGTTCGACTGCCTTGACGTAGACGAGCCCCGCGGCTTTCAGCCGTCGGTAAATGTCCTGGGATAGCGCTACGTTCTCCGGCGAGTCCGTCGAATACCAATGATCGAAGCCGATATGAAAGCCTTGCAGGTATCTGGGCCGGTCCGCGGTGATGCGCGCGACCAGTTCCTGGGGGGAGATGCCCTCGGCCTCGGCCTTGAGCATGATCGGCGCGCCGTGCGCGTCGTCCGCGCAGACGAAATGCACGACATTGCCGAGCATCCTCTGGAAGCGCACCCAGATGTCGGCCTGGATGTATTCCATGATATGCCCGATGTGGAACGGGCCATTGGCGTAGGGCAGAGCGGTGGTGACGAAGAGTTTGCGGGTCATTCCATCAGTTTACAGCGCGCGACAGCTTTTGGCAGGCGCGATCAGCCGGCCGCGGTCGCGAGGGTCCGGCCGCGGGGCCGGCCGCGATCGTCGCGGCGGGGCGTTACGACGCGTCGCGAAACTGCTCGAATCGATTCTTGTTGATGGCTTTTTTGAAGGCTTCCTTGCCGGTGATCTGCCGCGCGTCCAGCAGGGTCTGAATCGCCGTGTCCATCAGGCGCATGCCCACGGCGCCGCCGCTTTGCATGGCATTCTCCAATTGATCCATCTTGCCCTGGCGGATGAGATTGGCCACCGCCGGCGTATTGATGAGGATCTCGAGGGCGGCGACGCGGCCCTGGCCGTTGGGCGTCGGAATGAGCTGCTGTGAAACCACCCCGCGCAGACTGGTGGAGAGCATGGTGCGCACATGGGGTTGCTTGTCCGCGGGGAATGCGTTGACCAAGCGGTCGACGGTGGCGGCCGCACCATTGGTGTGCAGCGTGCCCATCACGAGAATGCCCATCTCCGCCGCGGTGACCGCAATGCTCATGGTCTCCAGGTCGCGCAATTCGCCGACCAGGATGACGTCGGGATCCTCGCGCAGCGCCGACATCAGGGCCGAGGAAAACGACGTGGCATGCACGCCGATCTCTCGCTGGCTGACCAAGCACTGCTTGCGGATGTGGACGAACTCGATGGGGTCTTCGATGGTGAGAATGTGCCCCTTCTCGCGCGTGTTGATATCGTCGATCATGGCGGCCAGGGTGGTGGATTTACCCGAGCCGGTCTTGCCGGTGACCAGGATCAAGCCGTTGTTGATCTTGCAGAGATTCATCACCGCGTCGGGCAGTTTCAATTCCTGGGCCGTACGCGCCTTGCTGGGAATGGCGCGGAACACCGCTCCCATGCCGTTCAACTGACGCATCACGTTGACACGGAACCGCGCCACGCCGGGGATGCTGTAGGCGAAATCCGTGCCGTCCTTGCTCTCGAAACGCTCCACCGACAACTTCGGCATGATTTCGTACAAGGTGGTCTTGACCATCTCCGCGTTGAGGGGTTCGGGACTCAAGGTCTTGAGCTCTCCGTACTGGCGGACGCGCGCCGGGTCGCCGGCGAGGAAATGCAGGTCAGAGCCGTTCTTTTCCAAGACTTGAGTCAGATAGCTGTCGATGACGGCCACGGCGATCCCTAGGGCGTTGCGGGTTCGATGGTCGGGAGCGGCGCGAGGTCGGTGACGAAGCGCTGGAACTGTCGCTTGTCGGAGGCGTACATGTAGGCCTGCTCCGGATCGATTTCCTTGGCGTTGATGGCCGCGAGCAGCGCCTGATCCAGGAGCTGCATGCCGTATTCCTTGCCCATCTGCAGCTGGCTCGGAATCTGATGCGTCTGATCGGTCATGATGAGCTTGCCGATGGCCTTGGTCATCACCATCACCTCGCAGACCGCGCGGCGCGCACGCTGATCGGGACTCTTCACCAGAATCTGTGTGATGACGGCGATCAGGCTCGCCGCGAGAAAGCTCTTGGTCTGCTCGCGCTCCTCGGTGGGAAGAGCGTCGATGATCCGGTCCAGCGTCTTGGTGGCGCTGGTGGTATGCAGCGTGCCCAGCACCAGATGGCCGGTCTCGGCGGCCGTCATGGCCATGGAAATGGTTTCAGCGTCGCGCATTTCGCCCACCAGAATTACATCGGGATCTTCGCGCATGGCCGCGCGCACACCTTCGGCGAACGAGGGAAGATGGGTGCCGAGTTCGCGCTGGATGACCTGGCTCGACTTGCTGCGGTGAACGAATTCGATGGGGTCTTCGAGACTGATGATGTTGAGCGAACGCGTGGCGTTCAAATGGTCGATCATCGAGGCCAGCGTGGTCGATTTACCGGTACCGGTGGCACCGGTGACCAGGATCATTCCCTGGTGGTGGTCGCATAACTTGCGCACCACCGGCGGCAGCCCCAGCTGGTCCATGGTCGGCATGGTGGTGGGAATGGCGCGAAAGGCCGCGCCGATGCCGGTTTCCTTTCGATAGACGTTGACTCGAAAGCGGCCGCCTTCACCCGTCACGTACGAGAAATCGAGATCGTGGCCCTCACGCAGCACTCTCTGCTGCGATTGGGTCAGCACTTCGGTGATATACGCTTCGAGTTCGGTCTCTCCCAGGTCGCGGAATTTGATGGCAACCAGGTCGCCGTGCATGCGCATCATCGGCGGCACGCCCACAGCCAGGTGCAGGTCGGAGCAGCCCTGTGCGACGGCGAGCTTGAGAAAGGCGTCGATTCTTGCCATAACGCCCAAGGCTACGCGCAAGCGTTTGGTTTTTCGAGTATTTCGGCCGGGAAATGGCCATAAACGTGAGGTCCGTCAACTGCCGGGGGGCGAGAGGCTCCCCAAGCCGAGGTCCGCTACAGAAATTTCTCCAGCGATGCCCGCATTTCATCCATCGTTTGTGAGCGCTTGGCCTTGTCCAGCGACATGCATTTCACCACCAGGTTGTTCAATTCCTGCGGCAGTTCTTTGTTGATTTCGATGGGTTGCCGCGCCTTGCCTTGAACGTGCTGATACATGACGGACATATGATCGCCGCGGGAATAAGGCGGCACGCCGGTGAGCAACTCATACAGGATGACGCCCAGGCTGTAGATGTCCGCGCGCTCGTCGACTTTCTTTCCCAGAATCTGCTCGGGCGCCATGTACTTCGGAGAACCGATGACGTAGCCGGTCTTGGTCAGCTGAGTGTCGCCCTGGCTCTGCGCCGCGGCCACGCCGAAATCCACGATCTTGAGAAGACTGTCGTTGTCGATCAGCACGTTCGCCGGCTTCAAATCGCGATGCACGATTCCCGCCTGGTGCGCCACCGCCATGCCGGTTGCGATGTCGATGCCGAACTTGACCGCGCGCTTGAGCTCCACCGGCTTCTCGTTGATGATCTCGCCGCCCAAGGTGTGGGAGGGAAAGTATTCCATCGAGATGGCGTAATTGCCCTGGATGTACAAGAAATCATAAATACGGATGACGTTCTTGTGGGTGATCTTGCGGCTGTAGCGCAATTCGTGGACGAAGCGCTTCATCATCTCTTCGTCCGAGGCCACGTTGGGATTCAAGAATTTCAGGATCAGCCGCTCTTCGACCACGGTGTCTTCCATGAGCAGCACCGTACCGAACGCGCCCTTGCCGATCTTTTCGATGAACTTGTAGCGCCCCTCGATCACATCGCCCGGCTTCAAGGTCGCGATGTCGAGGCGTTCCATCTTCGCCTCGTTTTCCTTCACAACCTTGGCCAAATCCTGATTGTCGATGAGCAGCGTCTTGGCGGGCTCCTGCAGTGCGACGGCCCGCTGATTGGCGGCAAGCTGAGTGCTCGAGAAGCGGTTGTCCAGTTCCTGCATGGCGCGCGCCACCGCCTGGCTGATGGTGTTGTCGCTCGAAGCCGCGGCTTGCAGCTGGACGCGTACCGTTTCGGCCCTGCGTTCATCCGCAAGCTTCGCGAGCGCCGCTATGGCCTCCACCTTGACCTCGTTTTCCGGCCTTTGCAGCATTGGCAAGAGGTGCTCGATGCTCTTTTGGTCGCCCAGCTTGCCGACGGCGCGAATCACGGTGGGCAGCGTTTTGGCCTCGCAGTTGCCCAGCATTTCGATGAAGCGCGGCAAGGCTTTGGTGCTGCCGATCTCCGCCAGGGCGTCGACCGCGCGCTCGCACACCCACCAGTCCTTGTCCTTGGTGGCTTCGATCAGCTGCGCCACGGCACGTTCGTCCTTGGTCTGGTTCAGGATCTCGATGGCGGCACGCCGGATGTCCTGATTCTCATCCTTGATGAGGGCGAGCACGGCGTCCACCACGCGCGGGCCCCCGATCTTGCCCAGGGCGTCGGCGGCGCGGGTGCGCACCCACCAGTCGCTGTCGGCGATCACTTCCAGCAGGTATTTGACGGACTTGGACGTGCCGACGACGTTCAGGACTTCGACCGCCGCGCGGCGCGCGTACTCGTTCTCGTCCTTGAGCACCTCGACCAGAAATTTCACCGTTTCCGGATGATTGGCCTTCACCACCACGTCAACCGCTTTGTTCTGCACCTCGATTTCGGGGTCCTTCAGCATCCCGCAAATCAGGGGCATGTCGAAGGGCCCGTCCATTCGGGACAGAGCCGTCAGGGCGGCGGCGCGAATGAATTTGCTGTTGTCCTTGAGCTGCCGCTGAATGGCGTGTTGCACCTGCGGAAGGTTGAAACGGGCCAGCACGTTGATGATGTGCAGCCGGGCGACCGGATCCTTGCCCTCGATTCGGGCGATCAGGTCGTCGAGCGAGGATTCGTCGGCAATTTCGGCAATGATCTTGAAGAGGCCCGCACGCTCGCTGGCTTCCTGGCTGTACGCGGCATTCAACAGCTCCCGCACCGTGAAGCGCGCCTTCTGCGCGGCAATGACGTCGATGATGACCTGTTTGGGCATGTCGGGCTTCGCCAACGCGTCCAACAGCGCGGCGGCCGGGTAATTGCGGCTGGAGGAGAGGGCCCACGCAATGCCCGACATGGCGCGGCCGTTCGCATCCGCCATGGTGCGCAGCAGATGGGGCAGCGTTTTGGCGTCGATGAGCCTGGTCAGGGCATCGACGTAGGCGACGGTTTCCTTCTTTTCCGCGGTCGTCAGCGCGGCGACGATGGGATCGATGGCGTTCGGGCCCAATCCCACCAGCTTTTCCAGTGCTTTTTGCGCCAGCGGGCCGCCTGGATTGCCGCTGGATTTAACTTCGGCGATGAGCCTGTCGGCACGGTAGTTGGCAAATAAACTCATTCGGTGCCTTGAAGTTGCACATTCCTCGGGAGCGTTCCATCCTCACGTTACGTAGCCGAGCCACCGCGCGGTAACGAGTCGAGATTGTGAATTATGCCACACCGGACGCGGTTCTCCGCGTGCGGTAGACTATGGAGCATACATGAACCATTCTGCCGTGACGGCCAGCGCGATCCGCGCAAAATTAGGTAATTACACGGACCCCTACCTGGATCAGACCTTGTCCCAGGCGAAGGCGATCGTCGATGTCTCCGCCGATTCGAACCAGTTCACAGTCGAACTGAGATTCGGCTTTCCCGTGGCCGATTACGCCGACGAACTGCTGCCGGCGCTGCAAAGTTATCTGGAGCCCGAACTCGGGGGCGCCCGGATCAACCTGTCCTTGAAATCGGAGATCACGGCCCACGCGGTCCAGAAGACATTGAAACCCCTCAGTACCGTCAAGAACGTGATTGCCGTCGCATCCGGCAAGGGCGGGGTCGGCAAGTCGACCACCGCCGCGAACCTGGCGCTGGCCTGGGCCGCCCAGGGCGCCCGCGTCGGTCTGCTGGACGCGGATATCTATGGACCCAGCCAACCGCTCATGATGGGGCTGGCGGACCGGAAGCCGGAGCTCGACGCCGACGGCAAGCATATGATTCCGTTGCGTGCCCATGGCATCGAGGTCATGTCCATCGGCTTCTTGATCGACGCCGAGCAGCCCATGATCTGGCGGGGGCCCATGGTCACGCAGGCGCTCACTCAACTGCTGGGCGACACGAATTGGGGTGAGCTGGACTACTTGGTGGTCGACATGCCGCCGGGGACCGGCGACATCCAGCTTACCCTGGCGCAGAAGGTGCCCGTGAGCGGCGCCGTCATCGTCACGACGCCCCAGGATATCGCCCTTCTGGATGCGCGCAAAGGCTTGAAGATGTTCGAGAAGGTCGAAGTGCGCGTTCTGGGCATCGTCGAGAATATGAGCGTCCACGTGTGCAGCCGGTGCGGCCACGTCGAGCATGTGTTCGGCAGCGGAGGCGGTGCCCGTATGGCGGCGCAGTACGGCGTGCAGCTCCTGGGTGAATTGCCCTTGGACATCCGCATTCGCGAGGATGCCGACGGCGGAGCGCCGACGGTGGTCACCGAGCCCGGCAGTCCGCGCGCGCTGGCCTACTTGCGCATGGCGCGCCGTACGGCTGCCCGCCTCTCGACGCTCAACAAGGACTACAGCAGGATGTTTCCCAAGATCACGGTCGAAGCCACTTAATGAGCATAAAGAGCGACCGCTGGATCAGGCGCATGGCCGGCGCGCACGGCATGATCGAACCGTTTTCGCCCGAACAGGTCAGGGTGTCGGACGGCCACAAGATCGTATCCTACGGCACGTCGAGCTACGGGTACGACGTACGCTGCGCCGACGAGTTCAAGATCTTCACCAATATCAATTCCACCATCGTGGATCCGAAAAGTTTCGACGAAAAATCGTTCGTCGACTTCAAGGGGCCGGTGTGCATCATTCCGCCGAATTCGTTCGCGCTGGCGAGCACCGTGGAATTCTTCCGGATTCCGCGCAGCGTGCTGACCGTGTGTCTGGGTAAATGTGTCACGGGCGACACCCGGGTTGTGGATGCCGAAACCGGCGCGTATGTGCCGATCACCGAAATGCGGTGGGGGAGATCGACGTTGGCGTTGGCTCCCGACTCAGGACGTCTCAAATCGGCCAAAGTTTCGGCATTCGTTCCGCAGGGCAAGAAAGAGGTTTTCGAGCTTCGAACGCGAGCCGGTTTGAGAATTCGCGCGACCGCGAATCATCCCTTTCTGAAGTTTAACGGGTGGGCGCCTTTGAGCGATCTGCGCTCCGGCGACCGGATCGCAGCGGCTCGCAATATCCCGATTTTCGGAAAGACCGCCATTCCCGATTGGGAGGCGAGTTTGCTGGGACTAATGATATCGGAAGGGCAATGCGACACGCCGGGGCATAGTCCGACATACACCACAGCCGATCCTGCCATGGTTCTCCTGTTGAAGGCGAGCATTGCAGACTCCGGATTGGGAGTCGTCACGTTCAACGGGAATTACGGTTACCGCCTCGTCAATCGACCGGGGCGGGGCGGCGTAGCTGAACGCAATAGAGCGCATCTGTGGCTGCAAAGGTACGGTTTGAACGTTGGCGCCGGCGAGAAGTTCGTCCCCCAATCCGTGTTCACAGCGCCAGAAAACTCGGTCCGATTGTTTCTTCAGTCCCTTTTTAGTGGAGACGGCAGCGTCTACCACTCGAAAGCGAGCGTGTTTCTCGAGTACTACTCGAAATCCCGCAGGCTGATAGAGGATGTCCACCATCTGTTGCTGCGATTCGGCGTTTTCTCGCTGATCCGCGAGAAAACGACCGCTATTGGGACGCGTGCTTGCAAGATCCAAATCACAGACAAGGATCAGATACGGCGTTTTGCCGAGAGGATCGGCTTTGCTGCAGGTTCAGTGAAGCAACAAAAACTCGAGTCTGAAGTTCTGCCGCGGATTCGTGCGCAACCACGGGTCTGCAGCAATTTCGATACCTTGCCGCAGGAGGCCTGGCACATGATCGGCGTGGCTGCTCGCGTGGGTGGCGTGAGTTTGCGTGCTCTCAACATCAAGACGTCACCGCTGCAGTCGGTGCCGTTTCATGCGGCGGCTCAGGTAGCACTCGCAACCGGGGACTTGTATGTCAGCCCACTAATCGATGGACCGTTGTGGGACGTCGTCGAGCAGATAGAGCCCGCAGGCGAGGAAGAGGTGTTTGATATCTCCGTGCCCACGCTGCATAATTTCGTGGCGAATGGGCTCATCGTGCATAATTCGACATACGCAAGGTGCGGAATTATAGTCAATGTAACGCCCTTGGAACCCGAGTGGGAAGGGCATGTGACCCTGGAGTTCTCGAACACCACGCCGCTGCCGGCGAAGATCTACGCCAACGAGGGCGTGGCTCAGATGCTGTTCTTCGAATCCGACGAGATTTGCGAGACGTCCTACAAGGACCGTGGCGGCAAGTACCAGGGCCAGCGCGGCGTGACCCTGCCGAAGACGTAGGCTCCACGGTTCGCGAACCGCGCGCGCGGCCCATCGGCGCGGGTCAGCGCTTCAGCGTCTTGATCCGCATCGCGAACTCGAGCTTACCGTCCCGGGAACGTTCGGCCTGAACCGGTATGTAGCCCAGCGACGGCGCGAACCACATCCTGAGCACGCGATTGTTCCCGGCGCGCTGACTCGCGACGACGACCGTGTCGAGTTCGCCCAACGGCGTCCGGAGCCGGGCGGGGCCCTCCAGGGTATAGAGGAAGTCCTTGATCTCATCCTTGTCGACGATTTTGAACGCCTTGGCCAGATTCCCGTTCCTGAGATCCAGCATCACTTCGATCTGAATGGACATCACGTCCTGGATGCCCTCCGTCAGCTTCAGGTCGACGGGTTTCTTTTCCGATACGCCGCGGGCCCGTCCGTCGTTCCAATCGAAGTCGATGTTCACCGTGGAATCGCCCTGTTCGGCGTGGTACTTTTCCGGGCGGACGTGACCGGCGTTCACGCTGAACCAGCTCTTCTGGATGACGTCGTTGCTGTACGCGATGCGAAAGACGCCGCGCGCGGTGATCCGCCATGTGTACTCGTAGGCTCCGGCGGCCGCACCCTGCTTCAGGTCGAGGTCGCTGGTGCCGATGTTGATGGTTTTCCAATCCGCCGAATAGTGCGCGGAAAAGGGCGCGATGGCCGGCGGCTCGTCCGCCCGCGCAGCGGCGGCCCATGCCACGGCGGGCGCGATCGCGAGCAGTCCGGCGGTCAAGCCTCGTGCATGCATGGATCGCCGCCGTCATACTGAACCGGTTTCGCAAGGGCTTCGCCGTCGAGCCACGCACGCCCTTCGCGGCAGCGCAGACGTCCTTCGCAGTACCACCCCACCGCCAGCGGATATATGTGATGCTCCTCGGCCTGGACGCGCGCCGCGAGCGTGGCCTCATCGTCGTCGGGGCGTACCTTCACGATCGCCTGGATAATGGGCGGGCCGCCATCGAGTTCCTCGGTAACGAAATGCACGGTGGCGCCGTGCACGGCGTCGCCGGCCGCTAGAACCTTTCGATGCGTGTGGAGGCCGGGGTATTTCGGCAGCAGGGAGGGGTGTATGTTCAAGATCCGACCGGCATACCGGTGCACGAATTCAGGCGACAGGATCCGCATGAATCCTGCGAGCACGATCAGCGCCGGGGCACACTCGTCGATCGTCGCCGCGAGCCTGCGGTCGAACGCCGCGCGGGCCGATGGATCGCCGGCCTCGCCGCCGGATACCGGAACGGCCGCCGCCGCAACTCCAAGATCCCGGGCGAGAGCGAGTCCCGCTGCCGCGGATTTGTCGGATAGCACGCGGACCACCTCGTACGCACTCGCTGTGGCACGGCTGTGCTCGACCAGCGCGCGCATGTTGCCGCCGCGCCCCGATATCAGGACGACGACCGGTTGCGGAGTGCGCGCGATGCTCAAACGATGACGACACCGCGGGTGCCGCTTTTCACTTCGCCGATCACCAATGCTTCCTGGCCGGCGTCGCGCAGGATCGAGACGGCCCGATCGGCATCCTTCGCCGCCACGTGAACCGTCATGCCGATGCCGCAGTTGAACACCCGGTACATTTCCTGATCCGCCACCCGCCCCGCGTTTTGCAGCCATTCGAAGACGGGCTCGCGGCGCCACGCCGTACGCTCGAGAATCACTTCCAGCCCGTCGGGAATGACCCGCGGGATGTTATCGACCAAGCCGCCACCGGTGATGTGGGAAAGGCCATGGACCGGCAGCGCGCTCATCAGCTTCAACAGCGCCTTTACGTAGATACGTGTCGGGGCCATGAGCCGATCTCCCAGAGCGATGCCATCGAGATCGGTTTCGAGATCGGCGCCGGACACCTGGAGTATCTTGCGGATCATCGAGAAACCGTTCGAGTGCGGCCCCGAGGAGGGCAGTCCCAGCACGATGTCGCCGGCGGCCGTGCGGCTGCCGTCGATGATCGCGTCCTTTTCCACGATGCCCACGCAAAACCCGGCGAGGTCGTAGTCATCGCCGTGATACATGCCAGGCATCTCGGCGGTCTCGCCGCCCACCAGGGCGCAGCCCGCCTGCACGCAGCCGTCGACGATCCCGGCAATAACGCGCGCACCGATGTCGACCACGAGCTTGCCGGTGGCGAAATAATCCAGGAAGAACAGCGGCTCGGCGCCTTGCACCACGACGTCATTGACGCACATCGCGACCAGGTCGATGCCCACGGTGTCGTGGCGGCCGGTATCGATGGCGAGACGCAGCTTCGTACCCACCCCGTCGGTGCCCGAGACCAGCACCGGTTTTCGATAGCGGTCCAAGGGCACTTCGACCAGAGCGCCGAAGCCGCCGATGCCGCCCAGCACTTCGCGGCGCATGGAGCGGCGCACGCCGGGCTTTATTCGCTCGACCAACTCCTCCCCAGCATCGATGTCGACGCCGGCGTCGCGGTAGGTTACGGGCGCACGCTCAGTCATTCGGTTCCTCGCGCCGACACGGCGGGTCGGCAAGCTGTGGTATTTTACATGAGGGGACAACCGGCTTTCGTGATTACTCCATGGCACAGTTTTTCGGTAATAAATTCCGGCGATATTTGCGTCTTGCAGTGATTCTGTGCTTGAGTGCCGTCGCGGGTGTCCCAGGTACCGTCTTCGGCTTGACACGGGTCGATCCTTTTCAAGCGCAGGCGCCGGTCGACGGCCGCTCCGAGGCGGCACAGACGGCGGCTTTCCAGGCGGCGCTGCGCATCGTCCTGGTTCGGGTGACTGGTCGCCGCACGGCGGACGAAGACGCCGTTTTCGCGCCTCTGATCAGCAACGCCCGCCGCTACGTACAGCAATTTCGGACCGCGCCGGACAGTCAACTGTGGGTGTCGTTCGACGGCGCCGCCATCGAACGCTGGCTGACTCAGAACGGTCAGCCTGTGTGGGGCCGCGAACGGCCATCCACCTTGGTCTGGTTGTCCGTTCCCACCGGCCCGCAGGCCGGCGCCGTTGTCGCGGCCGAGGATACCTCCGAACTCAAGGACGCCATCGATGCCGCCGCACAGCTGCGCGGCATCCCCTTGGTCTGGCCGCCCGCCGCGTCCGCGAATACGGCCGCCAACGCGCCGGCGGACGTCGCTCACCGCCTGGGTGCCGAAGGTGTGCTCATCGGTCGGGCCAACAGCGCCGTGGCGACCGCCGCCGTGCGCTGGACGTTGCAGTTTCAAGACCGCAGCAGCGAGTTCGCGGGCGCCTTGGACGGCGTGAATCGCGCCGCCGATCTGTATGCCGGCCTGTTCGCCGCCAGCGGGGCTCTGGCGCCCGTCGACATCGAAGTCAGCGGCGTCGCCGACCTGCGGGAATACGCCAACGTTCAATCCTATCTCGAATCGTTGACGTCCATCACCCACGTAGGCGTGCTGGCCTTGACGGCCGACACCGTAAGATTCCGCTTGACCACGCGCGGCGGCATCGAACCTCTCGCGCATGCGCTCTCCCTGAACGGTAAATTGCAGCCCCTCCCCGCGGGAGACAACGGACTTCACCGCTTCCAGCTGCGCCGATAGTGATGGGCCGCTGGCTGCGCCACCTTCCGAACATCATCAGTTCAATCCGGATCCTTCTGGTCGTACCGATTGCGCTGGCGCTTCGCGGACATCATCCCGTCGAGACTCTGTGGTTGTTCTGCGTGGCCGCGGCCTCGGACGGCATCGACGGCTTCCTGGCCAAGCGTTTCGGCTGGCAGACCGACCTTGGCGGTCTGTTGGACCCGGTGGCGGACAAATTGATGCTGGCCACCGTCTTCGTCATGCTGGCCCTGCTCGGCAGCGTGCCGGTTTGGCTGACGGCGGCCGTCATCGCGCGCGAGTGCATCATCGTGCTCGGGGCCGTGGCGTACCGGATACTGCTGGGTCCGGTTGTCGGCCGCCCGTCCCGGGTGAGCAAGCTGAATACTCTGTGCCAGGTGATCTTCATCGTGGTGGTCATCGGCGGACCGCAGTTCTCCTGGCCGCCTGCGTGGCAGACGATTTTCGGCGCCCTGGTGTTCGTGACCGTGGCCGTCAGCGGCCTCGATTATGTGCTGGTGTACAGCCGACTGGCCGCCGAACGCGCGCGATCCAGGCACCGGATTGTGCGCACCGGCGGACGGCCGCCCCGCGGATCGAACCCGGCGTGAAACAGCTGGCTCTCGGAGTGCGCTTGCGTGCCGAAGCGGTCTTCGCGAGTTTTGCGCCTGGGCTGAACGCCGAATTGGTCGCGGCGCTGCGTGGCCCGGGCTCCGCACCCCTGTGGTTATGGGGCGCCGCCGGATCCGGCAAGACGCACCTCCTGCAGGCCGTCTGCGCGGCTGCCACGGGCGATACGGCGGCCTATGCGGCTGCGGCCTACTTCCCGCTCGAGCGGTCCATGGCATTACCGCCTGCAGCCCTGGCCGGGTTCGAAAGTTGCCGCGTTCTATGCCTCGATGACGTCGACGCGATAGCCGGAGACCCGCAGTGGGAAGAAGCCCTGTTCAAGCTATTCAACGAAGCGGCGGAACTCGGCACTCGCCTGATCTTCGCCGCCGCCGCCGCGCCGCGCGGGATCGATTGGAGTTTGGAAGACTGGCGATCGCGGGCCGCCGCCTCGGTGGTCTATCAGCTGCGCGATTTGGATGATGCCGGCCGGGTCGAGGCGCTCAGGTTACGCGCGGCGCAGCGCGGTTTGCAGCTGCCTCGGGAGACGGCGGACTATCTGTTGCGGCGAATGCCGCGCGATTTGCCCTCGCTCTTCGAGATCCTGGACCACCTCGACGAAGCTTCGTTGATCGCGCAGCGCCGATTGACGGTGCCATTCATTCGCGATGCGTTGGAGAAGCTCGCAGGTACAAAACCATAGTACAGAACCATCCGAACGCCAGGAAAAGGCTGATGGAGGCCACCCAACGCGCCGACCGGTTCACCAACAACTCGGTTATTGCGAAGGTAATGTAGGGGATGGCGAATAACGTCGCCCAGGCATAGGTGTAGCGGCGTCCCTTGATCAATCCGTGCAGCGGCGCCAGCAGCGGCAGCACCGCGAGAACGCAGACCGGCCAGGGATAGCCGACGACGATCCATGCCAGCAAGCTCAAGGCGACGGCGGTCCAGAGCCAGATGGCCAGCAACCGTGTGTTGCGTGCCACGCTCATGAGCTCGCGTTCAGCCGGCTCGCGAGCGTCGCGACGCGCGCGCCCAGTGCACGAGCAAGTTCGCGTTCGGTGTCCGTGAGTTCCCCTTGACCGCTCATCCCCGCAGTGTGGCTTGCGCCGTACGGGGTGCCCCCGCTGTGCGTCGCGGTCAGAGCCTGCTCGGTATACGGCAGCCCAACCAGGTACATCCCGTGATGGAGCAGCGGCAGCATCATTGACAGGAGCGTCGACTCTTGTCCGCCGTGCATCGTCGCCGTTGAAGTGAACACGGCGGCGGGCTTGTCGACCAGGGCGCCCGAGAGCCAGAGCGCGCTGGTTCCGTCCAGGAAGAACTTGAGAGGTGCCGCCATGTTGCCGAAGCGCGTGGGACTGCCGAGGATCAGCCCACGGCACTCCACCAGATCCTCGTGGGTGGCGTACGGGGGACCCTCGTCGGGTACCGCGGGGTCGAGGCGGTCGCTGGTGGCCGCGACCGGTGGAACCGTACGCAGGCGAGCGCGCATGCCGGCCACTCCTTCCACGCCGCGACATATTTGTCGCGCCAGAGCCGCGGTGCTGCCTTGGCGAGAATAATACAGAATCAGAATCTCATTCATCGGCATGCCTCAAGGGGAAATCACGGGATCTGTACGGTGTGCAGCGCCGGCGCAACGCCTGCAACGCGTCCCATCGCGTTATAGTATAGCGGCGCGTGGTTTGACGGCCCTGAGCGCTGTTGTTAGTGTCCGTTACCCTTATGTTGCGCTTCATTGCGGTATTTGTCGGGATCGTCTGCTTGACGGGCTGCAGAAGCGCCCCCGTGCAGGAGATGAGCGATGCGCGACAGGCCATAGCCGCTGCCCGCGCGGCCGGCGCAACCGAAAACACGTCCCCCGATTTCTATGCAGCCCAGGCCGCCATCACTCGCGCCGAGAAGCATCTCGAGGCGCAAGAGTACACGCGCGCGCGCTTTGCGGCGAGGGACGCCAAACGCCATGCCGGAGCGGCTCTCGCCGGCGCGCAGCATGCCGACGGTACGGGCGCCGTAGCCCCTCCGGGAGCCAGCGCTGCGGGAACGCCACCGCATTAACGGGCGGATAACCCGACGGTTCGTCGTCACCGGCAAAGTGCAAGGCGTGTATTTCCGCGACAGCACTCGGCTCGAGGCCGAGCGGCTGGCGATCCGCGGCGTTGCGCGCAATTTGCCGGACGGGTCCGTCGAAGTGATTGCGTACGGAACCCCGGAGGCGGTGGAGAGCCTGCGCGAATGGCTGCACCGTGGGCCGACGCGGGCGCGCGTCGCGGGCGTGCGGGAACTCGAACCCCTGGCGGAGCATCTCGCAGCAGGTACGCAATCGTTCTTGGTCGAGTAGGGGGCGGACGTCAGAACGTCACGTTTTTGGGCGATGCCTGGACCCGGGATCCCTGAAAGCACCGCGGCTTACCGAGCGCTCAGGGGTATTTATTTTCCACTACGTCTCGGACGGGTTGCGTATCGTAGACCAGCACGATGGACTCGATGTGGCCCGACATCGGATCGAAATTGAAGACGTCGGCGCAATCGAACGCCACATTCGAACCGTCCTTGAGCGACCAATCGTACCGGTAATAGGCAACCGCCCTAAGATGCCCTTCCGCACTCACCAGGACGTCATAGACCGTGAGCTTCGATCCGCTGGATGCGCGGGTCACCTTCGCGACGTAGTCGCGTACCGGCAGCCGGCCTAAAAAGGGTGATTGGACCCAGCCAGCAGGAACGAACAAGGACGCCGCCTTCTCGACGTCGCCTGCTTCCAGGGCTTTCAGATATTTGTGTACGGCTTGCTGCATAGCATTCTCCAATCCTCTGCATCGCCTGCCACGTCACTATACGAGCATCATAGTTTAAAACCGCCACCCGTGCTGCCAGCGCTGCATCACCAGCGCCGGGTAGGTGTTCCGACCGACGCTGCCGTTGTAGCGCGCGAGCGCGCGGGTCCAGTCATGGTGCTCGACGCGCAAGTAGTAACGCAGTATCTCGCAGCCCATGCGGATGTTGGGAGCCACGCGGACCAGCTGGTTCTGCACTCCGAGCTGGCGCGGCCAGAACGGCATCACCTGCATCAGGCCGACGGCGCCAGCCGGCGATACCGCCCAGGAATTGAAGCGGCTCTCGACCTCGATCAGCGCCAGCACGAGGTCCGGCGGCAGTTGCATGGAAGGATCGCGCTTCGCTTCGCAGTACACGTGATCGAGGATCTCCACGCGCGCTTCATGAGTCGGCACGAAACGGGTCAGTCGAGGTTCCATCGCCTTGTACCAGACCACGGATTCGTACTTGTCGGCGAAACAGTCGGTTTTGGCGATGATTCCCTGCAACAGCGTCTTGAGCTCTGGATCGCGTTGCTGTTCGGCCGGGGGAGGACCCGCCACCGCGACCCAGCCAAAAGCAGCCCCGGGCTGCACGGCCCCTGCAAAGGCGAGGGCGAGGGCGAGGGCTTGCGACGCGCGGAAACGCCACGGCACGGCGAACCTCAGTGGGTTAGTTTTTGACTTATGTAGCCTACGGGATCCGTCGCGGGCATTTCCACCGACTCGGTCTCGCGGCGGTGACGATACTCGAGATTTCCCGCATCGAGGCCACGCTCGCCGATGACGATCCGGTGCGGGATCCCCATGAGTTCCGAATCGGCAAACTTTACTCCGGGACGCGCGTCCCGGTCATCGAGCAGAACATCGATGCCGGCGGCATTGAATTGCTCGTACAGTTTGTCGGCGGCTTCCATCACGCGCGCGGATTTTTGATAATTGATGGGCACCAGCACGACCTGAAAGGGCGCCAGCGCATCCGGCCAGATGATGCCGTTCGCGTCGTGGTTCTGCTCGATCGCCGCCGCCACCACACGTGTCACGCCGATGCCGTAGCAACCCATGAACATGGCCATCGCCTTGCCCTGCTCGTCGAGAACGGTCGCTTTCATCGCCTCGCTGTACAGCTGCCCGAGTTGGAAGATATGTCCCACCTCGATGCCGCGGGTAATATCGAGCGTGCCGCGGCCGCTGGGGGAGGGATCGCCTTTTTGCACATTGCGGATGTCCCTCGAGGCGGGGTCGGGCAGATCTCGTCCCCAGTTCACACCCGTGAAGTGCACATCCTTTTCGTTGGCGCCGCACACGAAATCGTGGAGCTGCGCCGCCGCATGATCCACGTACACGGTGCCGGCGAAGCCGAGGGGACCTAAGGAACCCGGATCGCAGCCGGTGGCCTCCCGCACGCGTTCGGCGCTCGCCATCCGGAGCGGGCCGGCAACCCCCGGCAGCTTCTGGGCCTTGACCGCATTCAAATCGTGATCGCCGCGAAGCACGAACGCGACGACGTCGCCGGCGCTGCCGTCGACCAACAAGGTTTTGACGCATTGGGTTGCGCTTACCTTAAGGAACTCGCTCAACTGGGCTATGGTGCGGACATGGGGCGTCGGAACCTTCGCGAGCGTTTGAGTCCCTTCGCCGCGCGGAACGCCGGCCCGCAACGTCGCCGCCGTCTCGACGTTCGCCGCGTAGTCGTCGCCGTCCGAATAGGCGATCGCATCCTCGCCGGAGTCGGCGAGCACGTGGAACTCCTGGGTCGCACTGCCGCCGATGCTGCCGCCGTCGGCCTGGACCGCCCGGAATCTGAGCCCCAGGCGTGTGAAAATACGGGTGTACGCGTCGT
The DNA here is from genome assembly GCA_034667965.1 of Gammaproteobacteria bacterium. GTDB lineage: Bacteria > Pseudomonadota > Gammaproteobacteria > Steroidobacterales > Steroidobacteraceae > Bog-1198. The sequence continues at coordinate 35,538 of JAXDQI010000078.1, read as the reverse complement.
ACATGGCTCGGTAGGTTTGCGCCAGGCTCGCTTCGTCCACGTGGAACGAATAGGCGTCCTTCATCAGGAATTCGCGGGCCCGCATCACGCCGAAGCGCGGCCGAATCTCATCGCGGAACTTGAACTGGATCTGATAGAAATTGACCGGCAGCTGCTTGTAGCTGCGCAATTCCCGCCGGGCGATATCGGTAATCACTTCCTCGTGCGTGGGCCCATAGCAGAACTCGCGGTCATGCCGATCCTTGAAGCGCAGCAATTCCGGCCCGTACTTCCCCCAGCGGCCCGACTCCTGCCACAGCTCGGCCGGTTGAACGGTGGGCATGCATAGTTCCAGGGCGCCCGCCCGGTTCATTTCCTCCCGGACGATGCGCTCGACCTTTCGCAGCGTCCGCAAGCCCATCGGCAGCCAGGTGTACAATCCGGCGGCCAGGCGGCGGATCATCCCGGAACGGAGCATCAGTTGATGGCTGACCACCTCCGCGTCGGCCGGGACTTCTTTGAGCGTCGAGATGGGGTACTGGGATAGGCGCATGCCGGATATCTTACATGAGGGCCCGCGGGAGCCTGTCTAGTATTCCGGTATTATGGCGCCGCATGAATGCCGAAGAAGATCAACAGACGCGGCCTCGGGGCGTGTACTGGCTGCCGAACCTGCTGACCACGGCGGCGTTGTTCTCGGGCTTCTACGCGATCGTGGCGGCCATCGACCTGAAATTCGAGAATGCCGGCATTGCCGTGTTCGTCGCCATGCTGTTCGATGGCCTCGACGGCCGAGTGGCCCGGTGGACTCACACGGAAAGCGCGTTCGGGAAGGAGTACGATAGTCTGTCGGACATGGTGTCTTTCGGACTGGCGCCGGCCATCGTCACCTATCAGTGGGGTGTGGCGCGGATTGCGGAATACGGACCCCTCTGGCGAAGGTTGGGATGGCTCGTGTGTTTTTTTTATGCAGCGGCGGCCGCGCTTCGACTGGCCCGGTTCAATGCGCGGGCTGCCACGCAGGACAAGCATTATTTCGAAGGGCTGCCCAGCCCATCGGCGGCCGCCATTGTCGCCGCCCTGGTGTGGCTCGCGAGCGATCAGACCAACGTCGGCCTGCCGGGCTTGATTCTCGCATTCATCGTCACCGCGTTCGCGGGGGCGCTCATGATCAGCCGTTTTGCCTTCAACAGCTTCAAGGGCGTGACCCCCGGCGCGCGCCTGCGCTTTCCCTATATCATCCTGGTGCCGCTCGCGTTCGTTCTGATCGCGTTGCACCCGTCCATCACGCTGCTCGCTCTGTTCGGCGGTTATGCCCTGTCCGCCCCCATCGTATGGGCCTACCGAAAGCTGCGCAGGCGGTCGCGGGGGACACCGACGCATGTATGAGTGGCCGGCATGAGTAGCGCGCTACGCAAGGAATATCTGGCGGCGCTGGGCCTGGAAACATGGACCTTGCGAGCGCCGGGCGCGGCGGCACCACAAGAATCGGCATCACAAGAATCGGCACCGCAAGAATCGCTGCCGCGCGAGGCTGCCTATGATTGGCCGCAACTTCGGGAGCGGGTTGCCGCGTGTACGCGGTGCGGGCTCAGTGCCACGCGTACCCAGACGGTCTTCGGAGTGGGGAACCTTCAGGCGGAGTGGCTGGTGGTGGGCGAAGCGCCCGGCGCCGAGGAGGACCGCCAGGGTGAGCCTTTCGTCGGCCGCGCCGGCCAGCTCTTGAACTCGATGCTGCGGGCCATCGGTCTCGCCCGCGAACAGGTCTACATCGCCAATGTCTTGAAGTGCCGTCCGCCGCAGAATCGCGACCCGGTGGCCGCAGAGACCGTGGAATGCCTGCCATTTCTCGACCGGCAGATCGCGCTGTTGAAGCCCAAGATCATGCTGGTGGTCGGGCGCATCGCCGCGCAGAACCTGTTGCGGACCGACGCGAAGCTCGGGTCTCTGCGGCAGCAGGTCCATATATTCGGTGCTACCCGCGTCCCCCTGGTCGTGACTTATCACCCTGCCTACCTGCTGCGCTCGCCGGCGGAGAAGCGCAAAGCGTGGGAAGATTTGAAATTTGCGCGCGAGGTGTTTGCCCGTGGCTAGCGTCACGCGAGTGGACGAGTTTTCCGAACCGGAACTGCGGCCCATGCATGAATTGGACGTGCCGGTGGTCGTGACCATCGAGCGGTCCTCGTATCAGTTTCCCTGGAGCGAGGGAATCTTTCGGGATTGCCTGCGGGTCGGCTATGTCTGCCGCGTCGTGGAGGTCGGCGGCGACATTGCGGGCTACGGCATCATGTCGATGGGCGCCGGCGAGGCGCACGTCCTCAACGTGTGTGTGCGCGAGGAATATCGATGCCGCGGCCTCGCGCGCAAAGTGCTCTTGTATCTGATCGATCGGGCGCGCAATGCCGGGATGTACGAGGCCTTCCTCGAGGTCAGGCCGTCGAACACCATCGCGGCGCGTTTGTATCAATCGTTGGGATTCGAACAGGTCGGCGTTCGGCGAGGTTATTATCAATCCACTGCCGGGCGCGAAGATGCCGCCGTGCTGCGCCGGACGTTGTTCCCGGAAACGAAGTGAGCGTCGCCCTGAGGCCCCCTCTGCCTGCCTATTCGGGCTCCCACGCCCTATAATGGGCGGCTGGCCCACTCGCGGCCGATTTACCTTCGCGAATTATGAGCAACGACTTAGCCGAAAACATAGCCAAAAGGCGTACTTTCGCCATCATCTCCCACCCGGATGCGGGCAAGACCACTCTCACTGAGAAGCTGTTGCTGTTCGGCGGCGCGATCCAGATGGCGGGAACGGTGAAGGGACGCAAGGCCACACGCCACGCCACGTCCGATTGGATGGCGCTCGAGCAGCAGCGCGGCATCTCCGTGACCTCATCGGTGATGCAGTTCCCGTTCGATAACTGCATCGTCAACCTCCTCGACACGCCGGGCCACGAAGATTTCTCCGAAGATACCTATCGCACCCTGACGGCGGTGGATTCTGCGTTGATGGTCATCGACTGCGCCAAGGGCGTGGAGGAGCGCACCATCAAGCTCATGGAGGTGTGCCGTCTGCGGGATACCCCCATCATGACCTTCGTCAACAAGCTCGACCGCGACGGCCGCCCGCCGATCGAACTTCTCGATGAAATCGAGAGCGTTCTCAAGATTCAATGTTCGCCCGTCACCTGGCCGATCGGCATGGGCCGGGACCTGCTCGGGGTCTACCATTTGCTGGAAGACAGGATTTACGTCTACGTTCCCGTGGAAAAGGGCCGGGTGGGCACCCACGAGACCATCGATGGACTCGTGAGCGACCAGGCCAAGGAGTTCCTCGGCCCGCGCTACGCGCAGTTTCTGGACGAAGTCGATCTGGTGCGCGGTGCCAGCCCTGCATTCGATCTGGCACGCTATCGTTCCGGGAAGCAGACGCCGGTGTTCTTCGGCTCGGCGGTCAACAATTTCGGTGTCCGGGAATTGCTGAGCGCCTTCGTGAAGCATTCGCCGGGTCCTCTGCCGCGTCCGACGCTGCAGCGAGTCGTGGAAGCGGACGAACCCAAGCTCACCGGCTTCGTCTTCAAGATCCAGGCCAACATGGATCCGGGTCATCGCGACCGCATTGCGTTCATGAGGCTGTGTTCGGGCCGCTATGCGCGCGGCATGCGCATGCGTCACGTGCGGCTCGAGAAGGAAATCCGCGTGGCCGACGCACTGACGTTCTTGGCGGCCGACCGCAGCCAGGCGGAAGAAGCGTACGCGGGGGACATCATCGGGCTGCACAACCATGGCACCATCAACATCGGCGATACCTTCAGCGAGGGTGAGAACCTCACTTTCACCGGCGTGCCGAATTTCGCCCCGGAGCTGTTTCGGCGTGCGGTACTCAAGGACCCGCTGCGCATGAAGGCGCTGCAGAAGGGTTTGTCGCAGCTCTGCGAGGAAGGAGCCACCCAGCTCTTCAAGCCGGTGCGCAATAACGATTTGATCCTCGGCGCCATCGGGCAGCTGCAATTCGAGGTGGTGGCGTTTCGACTGCAGGACGAATACGGCGTGCAGTGCGTGTTCGAGGCCATCAACGTCGCCGTGGCCCGCTGGGTGCGCCTTGCCGACGAGAAGCGATTGAGCGAATTTCGGCAGAAGGCCTACGACAATCTGGCGATCGATCATGCCGGCGAGCTGGTGTACCTGGCGCCGACGCGCGTCAACCTCGGACTGATCGAGGAGCGCTGGCCGGAAATCGACTTCATGAAGACCCGCGAGAACCTCGCGGCCTGAATCTGCGTACCGCGGCCGAAAATCGGTTCGTGTCCGCGGCCGCGACCCCGGCGCCAGTTCCCGCTCCATACCGGAGCGTCGAATATTCCCGGCAGAGTGCCGTGACGGGCGCCGCCAAATCGGGCCGAAGGAGCGATACGCGGGCGGCATAGGCTTCAGGCCCTTCCGCGGGCATCCGCTCGCAGCGCACCGACCCCAAGCGCCTGCACAGCCGCTCATAGGCGCGTTGCAGAGGATCGCGGGGCGTGAATTTTAGTTCGCGCCGCACCTGCCAGGTAAGCCACGTCAGCCCTAAGATGAGGCAACCCGCCAGCACCAGTGCGACCTTCTGCCCGTCGGGATCCGGAATGTGCAGCAACTCCAAGAGTCTTTCCTGGGAACTTTCATCGAAGCGCAGGATCCGTTCGCGCCACAACAGGCGCAACGCATCCAGGCGCAGTCTCAAGTCGGCGAGCCATGGGGTTCGCTGCTGCCAGCGGCTGAACTGCGGTGCGCCCTCCGTGACCATGTCGTTCAGACCGTGCTCGACTCGTTCCGGCGCGATGGCGGTTGTGGGATCGACACGCACCCAGCCGCGCCCCTCGATCCACACCTCGTCCCAGGCATGCGCGTCGCTCTGGCGCACGATCCAGTAGTCCGCAAAGCGATTGTAGGTGCCTCCTTGATAGCCTGTGACCACTCGGGCGGGGATGCCGGCTGCGCGCATCAACATTGCAAACGCCGACGCATAATGACCGCAGAAGCCGCGCTTGGTGTCGAATAGAAATTCGTCCACCGGGTCCGCGGCGAGGCGCGGCGGCGTCAACGTGTAGAAAAATGCCTCCGAGTGGAACATCGCAAGTACCGCCCCGATGAGGTCCACGTCGTCGGGGTGCGCGCTGCGCAACTCTTGCGCAAGCCTCAGCGACCGGGGGTTGCGGCCGGCGTGCACATGCGTGTCGCGGCGACGCATTCCAGGCCCCAACGGCTGCGCCGCTTGTACGTGGCTGTACGACGTCGCTGTCACGTCGATGGGCTGCGAGAGGGGATTGGGCTCCATGAGCATGTAATCGCTGGTGAGGTATGCGCGCTCCGCGTCCCACCGCGAGGGCCAGTCGAGCACGAAAATCCAGTTGTGCTGGCTGGGCTCGAGGCTCACGGTGTAGCGATAGGCCGGTCCCTGGAACCGCAGCCCGGGAGCCACGACCGGGGCCGATTCCGTGCGCCGCCAGGTGTGCCCGTCAAAATCATGCAGCACGGGACCGCGCCAGTAGCGTTCTTGCGGCGGCGGGGTGCCCGAGCCCTCTTTGAAACGCACGCGAAACGCCACCTCGTCGGACATCGCCAGCTTGTTGATGTCGCCCGGGCTCATGCTATCGCTCAATCCCGAGGTCGCGGTGCCGCCGCTATCAGGCATCTGCCACAGCGGCCCGCCGAAGCGCGGAAAGAACAGCCAAAAGGCCACTGCCAGCGGTAATGCCTGCGCGAGGATTCGCCCGGCGTGCCGCACGCTGCCGCGCCAGTCACTGTTGCGGGCGGAACTCGTCAACCGCAGCAGCGTCGATGTCGTGAGCCAGCACACCGCGATCAAATAGCTGAGAAGCCAAAGGGATTCGCCCTCCAGCAGCGCCGCGAGGCTCAGGAAATAGATGATCATGGTGATGACGTAGATATCGCGCCGCGTGCGCGTTTCCAGGAGTTTCAATCCCGCGATCAAGGTCAGCAGAGCGGTCCCCGCGTTCAGCCCGTTGAAGGTACGGAACTGCAGGAACAGCAGACCGACGGCGAGAGCGGCCAGACCTAAGCGGATGCTGCGTGGCGGCGCATCCTGCCCTCGCGCAGCGCGCACCAGACGTATGGCGGCGACCCCGGCGACCGTGAGTGTTACCCAGATGGGAAGCGTCGCGATTCCCACGAGCAGCGTGAGGGCGAGACATGCGCTGATCCACAGCAGGCTGTCGAACGTGACTCGCTCGGCCGCGGGCGTCAACGCGCCTGACCTGCTCGCTGCGCTCATGCGCCAGGCTCCGACGGGTACAGCGCGAGCGCGCGGAGGCATGCGGAGCGGTGCCGTGGGCCGCGAGACGGGGTGATCTCGGTTCCCGGAACCCGCAAGCCGTACGTGCGCTGCGCAACCTCGCTTTTGAGCACCCATCGGCAGAGTTGCGACAGCCGTGCCTCAGGCCCAAGAGGGTGCAGCGTCGTCCAATCCAGCCATTCGGGCTCCGCGGCAAGGCCCGTATAGCTTCGCACCGCCGGTTCGCCGCCGCGCGCCAGGACCTTCCAGGCCATGTGCTTCAGAGGGACCCCGGCCTCGTAGGCGCGCAAGCCCGCAAAGTCCTCATCGCCGCGCACCTCCGACTGCGCCGTGGTGCCCCTCGCAGCCGACGCCGACGGCAATGCGCGGTCGCCGCCGGGGCGTGGGGCGACGAATGCCGTGAGCGGGCTGTGTACATAGGTCCATGCACGGAACCAACCGAAAGGATAGCGCGTGCGCAGCTCGAAGCGTTCCAGCCGGGTCACTCCGCGCCGCGCCACGGGCATGCTGACGGTCCCATGCTGATAGCCGCGGGCCGGCACGCTGACGAATGCGCTGGACACGCCGCCGGCTGCGCGGCCGGCCGTCGAATCCATGCGGATCTCGATGTCGCAGCGGTCGATGCCGGCTTCATTGCGCAGCAAGATCTCGAAACTCGCGTAGTCGCCGGCGAAGGCATCGACCTCGCCGATCGCATCGACTCCCACATTCAGCAGATTGCGGTGGCAGTGATGCATGGCGACCAGCGCGAGGCTCACCATCAAGAATCCGAAGGCCAGGCCCAAGTTGCTGTTGTAGTTGAGGCCCGCGAGCAACATGGCCACCAGCAGCAGCGCCAGGGCTATCCCGAAGCGCGTGGGAATGATGTAGATGCGGCGTCGGTTGACGCTCATCGGCAACGCATCCCGGCCGTGCCGGCGCGCCGACCATGTGGTCAGGCGCTTGATCGCTGCTTGCCGGACACCATTCAAGGGTTCGGCTCGCTCAAGGGATGGGCACGGTCTCGAGGATGCGGTCAACCGCCGCGGGGCCGTTGTCGCGCTGCCTCAGGCGGTGTTCGACCACGGATGCGAACACGGCTTGGACGTGTTCGGGAATGACGGCATCGCGGCCCGCGATCAGAGCGCAGGCGCGAGCCGCCCGCAGCAATCCTATGGCGGCGCGCGGCGACAGCCCGACGCTGATGGCAGATGTATTCCGAGTGTGAGCCACGAGCGCCTGCACGTAGTCCAACAGCGCGGGTGCAACGTGGACGCCCTGCACGGCGTCCTGCAGCGTCGTCAAGGTGTCGAGGCTGACCACGGGCTCCAGGGAGCCCACGAGTTCGCGGCGATCGACGCCGCGGAGCAGTTCACGCTCGGCCGAGGCAGCCGGGTAGCCCAGATGTACGCGCATCAAGAACCGATCCAGCTGCGATTCGGGCAGCGGAAAAGTGCCTGCCTGGTCCTGCGGATTTTGGGTTGCGATGACGAAGAAGGGCTCCGGCAGCGCCATCGATTGCCCATCGAGGGTCACCTGATGCTCTTCCATCGCTTCGAGCAGTGCGCTCTGCGCCTTGGGTGAAGCACGATTGATTTCGTCTGCAAGCACCAACTGCGCGAAGATGGGTCCACGCTGGAAGCGGAACGATCCTGTTTCGCGATCGTAGATCGAAACGCCCAGCACGTCGGCCGGCAGCAGATCGCTGGTGAATTGCACGCGTTGAAAGGACAATCCCAGGGTCTTGGCGAGCGCATGGGCCAGCGTGGTTTTACCGACGCCCGGGATGTCCTCGATGAGCAGATGACCCTTCGCGAGCAGACAGGCCAAACACAGGCGGATCTGGTCCTCCTTGCCCAGGATGACCTGGTTGAGTTGCGCAAGGATGGCCGCGATTTCGCGTTTCGCCGTGCTCATGTCGGGCGGCGGTCTAAGGCGGCCGCGCGTTGCGCAAGGCGTCGACCCGTGCGATCTGTGCGCCCAACTGAGCGATCTCCAGGCGCAAGCCGTCCAGGCGGGTGCGGTCCTTGGCCACCACCTCCGCGGGCGCGTTGCGTGCGAACTCCGCATTGGCGAGCTTGCCCTCGAGCTTATTCAGATCGATCTCGACTTTGCGCTGCCGCTTGGCGAGCCGCTCCAGTTCCGCCGTAGGCTCGATGAGTCCCGCCATCGGTACCAATATCTCGAGCGTCCCCAGGAGTGCCACGGCCGAAATGGGCGCAGCCTCGCCTGAGGCCAATGTCCGCGGCGCCGCGACGCCGGCGAGACGGCTGAGGTAATGCACGTTGCGGCCGGCGTACTCGATGTCGATGGGCGCGGCATTCTGCAGAAGCACGTCGAGTTTGCGGCTGGGCGCAATGTCCATTTCACCGCGGATCTGCCGCACGCCCTCGATGAAGTCCATGACCCAGCGCATCTCCGGCTCGGCGCGCGAATCGGTCTCGATGCCGTCAGGCATGGGGAACTTGCTGCACATGATGGTCTTGCCGTCGACGCCCGCTGCCAGCTTCACCCGCTGCCATATTTCTTCGGTGATGAACGGGGCCAGAGGATGCAGCGCGCGCAGCAGCTCCTCGAGCGTATGCAGCAGCGTACGGCGGGTGCCGCGCTTCTGCGCGTCGGTGGCTTCCTCCGAGAAGAGGACGGCTTTCGACAACTCGAGGTACCAGTCGCAGTATTCGTGCCACGTGAATTCGTACAGCGCGCCGGCCACCGCGTCGAGGCGGTATTCGGCGAAACCGGTCTCGACGCGTGCGAGCGCCGCCGACAGCCGCGAACGTATCCAGCGATCGGCCAGGCTGAGCTCGGCGCCGTCGGGGCGGAGGCGCTCCGCGTTCGTGGCGGCATTCTCGCTCTCGACATTCATCAGCACGTAGCGCGCCGCGTTCCAGAGCTTGTTGCAGAAGTTCCGGGAGCCTTCGACCCGGGCCATGTCGAAGCGTAGATCGCGGCTCTGCGTCGCCAGCGATGCGAAGCTCAGGCGCAACGCGTCCGTGCCGAACGAGGGGATCCCGTCCGGAAATTGCTTGCGCGTCGCCTTCTCGATCGCGGGTTTCATCTGGGGCTGCATCAGGCCCGTGGTGCGCTTCGCGAGCAGGGCATCGAGGGAGATGCCGTCGACGATGTCCAGGGGATCGATCACATTGCCCTTGGATTTGGACATTTTCTGGCCGTCGTGATCGCGGATCAGGCCGTGCACGTACACCTCGCGAAACGGCACCGCGCCGGTGAACTTGATGCCCATCATGATCATGCGGGCGACCCAGAAGAAGATGATGTCGAAGCCGGTGACCAGAACCGACGTCGGGTAATAGGTGCGCAGGTCGGCCGTATCGTCCGGCCAGCCCTGGGTGGAGAACGGCCACAATGCGGAAGAGAACCAGGTGTCGAGAACGTCCTCATCCTGACGCAACGCCACCGAGGCGTCGAGTCCGTGGGCCGCACGCGCCTCGGCCTCGTCGCGCGCCACATACCAGCGCCCCTCGGCGTCGTACCAAGCCGGAATGCGGTGGCCCCACCAGAGCTGCCGGCTGATGCACCAATCCTTGATGTTGCGCATCCACTCGAAATATACGCTCGACCAGTTTTCCGGAACGAAGCGGATGTGTCCTGCTTCGACTGCGTGAATGGCGGGAGCCGCCAGCGGTTTGATGTCGACAAACCATTGATCGGTCAACAGCGGTTCAAGGACCGCATTGGTGCGGTCGCCGCGCGGCACGGTGAGTTTGTGCGGATCGATGCGCTCCACCAACCCCAGCGCCTCGAGATCGGCGACCACCCGCGCTCGTGCGACTCCGCGATCGAGACCGCGATAGGGCGGCGGAACATTGTCGTTGAGCGAGGCTTCCGGCGTCATGATGTTGATGACGGGCAGGCCATGGCGCTGACCGACTTCATAGTCGTTGAAATCATGCGCGGGGGTGATCTTGACGCAGCCGCTGCCGAAAGCCGGATCGACGTAGGCGTCGGCGATGATGGGGATTTCGCGCGTGGTCAGGGGCAGGCGCAGTTGACGCCCGACCAGGTGCCGATACCGCTCATCGTCGGGATGCACGGCCACCGCGGCATCCCCCAGCATGGTTTCGGGCCGGGTGGTCGCAACCACCAAGTAGCCGGTGCCATCGGCCAAGGGGTAGCGCAAGTGCCAGAGGCTGCCCATCTCTTCTTCGGCAACCACCTCCAAATCCGACAAGGCCGTCTTCAGCACCGGATCCCAATTCACCAGGCGCTTGCCGCGGTAGATCAGGCCCTCCTGGTACAGGCGCACGAACACCTCGGTGACCGACCGCGACAACGCCGGGTCCATGGTGAATTTGTCGCGCCGCCAGTCCACCGATGCGCCGAGCCTGCGCAGCTGATTCGCAATCAACCCGCCCGACTTGTTCTTCCATTCCCAGACGCGTGCGACGAACGCATCGCGCCCGAGCTCGATGCGGCTCTGTCCCACCGCATTCAACTGGCGCTCCACCACCATCTGTGTGGCGATCCCGGCGTGGTCCATGCCCGGCTGCCACAGCGTGTTGAAGCCGCGCATCCGTCGATAGCGGATGAGGGCATCCATGATGGTGTCTTGAAACGCATGGCCCATGTGCAGCGTGCCGGTGACATTGGGCGGCGGGATGACGATGGAATACGCGGGCCCGTAACCGCTGGGGCTGAAAAAGCCGCCGGTTTCCCACTCCGCATAGATGCGCGATTCGATGTCGCCCGGCGCAAACGCTTTATCCATGACTCGTGCTGCTCAAATGTCGGTTTTCGTTTCTGCCGTACTGTCCGGCGCCGTGTGCTCGCGCAGGACGCGATCCACGAGCTCCGGAAGTTGCGCGCGAAGCTGATCGAAGACGCGCTCGAACAGAGCGGCTTCGATGTCCTTGGCGGCCCGATGCAACAAGGAATCCGCGAGGTTCAGCGTCTCCGTCACCAGCGCGGCATGCACGGCCTTGACATCGAGCGGCGTCAGGTCCGGCTCCGTGTCCTCGGCCTCTTCGGTCAGAATGGGGATGTCGCGCGGATCATGAGAATCATGGGTCATGGGGTGGCGCCGGATGCATCGTCCAATTGATGCGTCTCGACCGCGAGCTTGAGGTCGCGATAGGCCTTGAATCGTTCGCGGCCCAGACGGCGCCGCTCGTCGTCGGCGTCGATGATCTCGGCTATTCGCGCGAACCGGTCCAACCGGGCGGGGAGGCGCGCGCTCACGTTCACGAGAAGGTCGGCGGATTCCACGGAGTCCAGATCCGGTGTTAGTTGCACGGCAGGCGCCGAGCCGGCAGCCGCGTGACCCGGGGCACCCGACGGCCGGCCGCGATGAATGTCGTGCGGCACGAAGGAGCGTTCGGAGAACGTCCACAGCAATTCGTCGATCGCCTCGACCTCGGCAAGCGTATCGCCGAAGAGCACGACCTTCAGGTCGCGCAGGTAAGCCTTTTCGGTCAGCCGGCAGGCAAACGTCCACCGCTGTTTTGCCGTCGAGCTTTTCAGAACATAAAAATCGACTCGTTCGGTCATTTCGCAGCGGCGCGATGGACCAAGAAATCGACCAGCAGCGGGACCGGACGGCCGGTGCTGCCTTTTTGCGATCCGCCGAGCCACGCCGTGCCGGCCACGTCCAAATGCGCCCAATGCAGATCCTTGGCGAACTTCCATAGGAATGAGGCGGCGGTGCAGGCGCCCCCCTCGCGGCCGCCGACGTTCGCGATGTCGGCGAAGTTGCTCTTCAACTGTTCGACGTATTCCTCGCCGATGGGCATCGGCCACGCGCGATCGTCGGCGCGAATGCCGGCCGCCGTGAGTTCATCCGACAGCGCAGTGTCATTGCTCATCAGGCCGCTGAAATGATTACCGAGCGCGATGACGCAGGCGCCCGTCAGGGTCGCGACGTCGATGACCGCCGCCGGCTTGAAGCGGCGGCTGTAAGTGAGGGCGTCGCACAACACCAGGCGACCTTCGGCGTCCGTGTTGAGAACTTCCACCGTCTGGCCCGACATGGTCGTGACGATGTCGGCCGGTTTGACGGCGCCGCCGCTCGGCATGTTCTCCGCCGCGGCGACGATCACGACGAGGTTGATGGGCAATCGCAGTTCGGCAACGGTGCGCATCGCGCCCAAGACCGTGGCCGCGCCGCTCATGTCGAACTTCATTTCGTCCATGGCCGGCGGATCCTTGAGAGAAATCCCGCCGGAGTCGAATGTGATCCCCTTGCCGACCAGGCAGATCGGCGCGACGCTCTTCTTCGCACCCCTGTATTCGCACACGATCAGACGCGGCGGCTGGTCGGAGCCCTGGGCCACCGCGAGCAGCGCCCCCATCTTCAGGGCCTTGATTGCGGCTTCGTCATGAACTTTGGTCTTTATGCTGGGCCACTGCTTCGCCAGATGGAGAGCCCGCTTTCCGAGATAGGTGGGAGTGCAGACATTGGGAGGCAGATTCGCCAGATCGCGGGCCAGCGTGATGCCGCTGGCGACGGCCACGCCGATGCCCAAACCGTCCTCGGCCGCTTTCGCCGCGCGCGCGTTCTCCACGGCAACGCTGACTGTTGCAAGCTTCGGCGGCTTCGGCTTGGGAGTGGTCTTCAAATCCGGAACTTTGTAGGCGTGGATGCTGAACACTTCGGCCACCATGCGCGCGCGGTACGGCACGTCGAGGTCGGCGATGTCTTCGAGCGTCAGATACACGACGGCGTGAACCGCACCGGTTTTGCCCAGGGACACCGCCGCGGCCTGCAGCGCCTTGCGTAGTTGCTTGCGGCCGAAGGTGGCCTTGGCGCCCAGTCCGATCAACAGCACCCGGGCGGCCGCCGCGCCGGCCGGCAGCGACAGCAGCAGGGCGTCGCCCAGTTTGCCGGCAAAATCGCCGCTGTCGTGCAGACCGGCGATCATTCCGCCGGTCTGCGCGTCGATGAGACGCGCACCGGCGCCCAAATCGCCTTGTTCATAGATGCCGACGACGGCGCAATCCGCGGCCTCCCGCGCCTTGACATCGACGATTGCCTTGAATTCCATGTCAAAAACTCCCTATCTGCCTGCAACGAATGGCCATACTGTTGGGTCCCAAAGAGGCAAATAGTTTACTAGATTATTGCGAAGGCTCTAAGCTCGACGCCCATGAAATGGACCGTTCAACGATATGTGCTGCGCGAAGTCGTGCAAACATGGCTTGCAGTTACCGGTGTTTTGGTGGCCATTTTGGTGTCGAACCAATTGTCCAGGGTCCTGGGCCAGGCCGCCGACAATCAATATGGCCGACACGTGGTGCTCGATCTGATCGCCCTGGGCGCCGTCATGAATCTTTCCGTGATCGTTCCGGTGGGACTGTTGCTCTCCGTGGTGCTCACGCTCGGGCGCTTGTACCATGACAGCGAGATGGCGGCCCTTCAGGCCTGCGGTTTTGCGCCGGCGCGCCTGCTCGCGCCGCTATTCGTTTTTGCGGCAGTGATAGCCGTGGGGCTTGCGTGGCTGTCCTTCTTCCAGGTTCCGCGCGCCGACACCCAGGTACAGTCGCTGCGAAGGTCGGCGATCAAGGAAGCGCAGTTCGGACAGCTCGATGCCGGCCGTTTCCGCTCATTCAGCGGCGGTGATGCCGTGTTCTATGCTGAACGCGTCGACGCGGACGGAGTGCTGCACAATGTTTTCGTACGGCACGAGTCGGGCGGGCGCATCGAACTGGCGCTGGCCAATACCGCCACCTATTCCAAGGCCGCGGCGAACGGCATGCACTTCGTGACGCTGTTCAACGGCCGCCGCTACGAAGGAACGCCGGGACTCAGCGATTTTCGGGTTATCGAGTTTCTCGAGCACGGCATACCGATTTCGACGCCTTCCGACGTGATCGGGCCGCAGGATCCGGATACCAAGCCGACGCGCGAACTGTGGGGAACAGGGGACGCGTCCGACATCGCGCAGCTGCAAGCCCGCGCCTCGAGCCCGCTCATGGTGTTGGTGTTGACGTTGGTCGCCGTGCCGTTGAGCCGACTGCGACCGCGGCAGGGCCGATATGCGCGCGTCGGATTCGCCATCGTGGTGTATGTCGTGTACTCGAACCTTCTCGCAGCGGCCAAAGTCTGGGTGGAGAAGGGCGAACTGCCGCCGGTAATCGGCGTGTGGTGGGTGCATCTGGCCGTCCTGGGCCTGGGCCTGTATCTCATTTTTCGTGACTCGAGCAAGGCATGAACACCCTCGACCGTTATCTGTATCGCACCGTGTTGATATACTCGGCCATGGCGCTGGCCGTCCTGATGGCCCTGGGCGCGCTCTTTCTCTTCATCAGCCAGCAAAGCGATATCGGAGTCGGCGACTACAGTACCGGCGACGCCTTTTTGTACACTTTCCTCAATCTGCCCGAGCAGGCGTTCGAGCTGCTGCCGATCGGTGCCATGATCGGCGCGTTGATGGGGCTGGGAAATCTCGCGGCGGGAAGCGAACTCGTCGTGACTCGGGCCTCGGGTGTCTCGGTCTGGCGCATCGCGTGGCCGGTCGGCCTTGCGGGTCTCACCATGGCGATCTTCATGTACGGGATCGGCGAGTATGTGGCCCCGCCCATGGCGCAATTCGCCAAGCGCGAGAAAACCACGAGCAAGCTCGCCGACATCAGCTTCGCCGGATCGAGCAGCGCCTGGGTCAAGGACGGCAATCTCATTCTGCGTGTGCAGACCGGAGAGGTCGACCAAACGTTCGGGGGCGTGTCGCTGTTCGAACTGGACGGGTCCAACCGGCTGCTGTCCGTGAAACGCGCGGAGCGCATCTCGGTGGCGGAACCCGGTCATTGGCGCCTGCACAATGTGTCGACTACGCGCTTCAAGGACGATCACATCGAGAGCGAAGTCGTTCCGGAAGTCATCATGACGTCGTCCGTCAATCCGGATTTTCTGGGCCTCGCGGCGACCGATCCGGATCTCCTGACGCTGCGCGGGCTCGCGTCCTACATCGACCATCTCCGGCGCAACAACTTGGGCACGGCCTCCTACGAGATCGGCTTCTGGTCCCGCATCGCCCGCCTGTTCGCCGTCATCGTGGTGACGCTGCTCGCGCTGCCGTTCGTATTCGGGCCTTTGCGCACGACCGGCGCCGGTGCCCGGACCGTCATTGGAGTGCTGCTCGGAGTCGTTTTCTTTTTGATCACCGGGATGGTGGAGAAGGGCGGCCAGATATTCGGAATCAATCCGGCCGTCGTCGGCTGGCTGCCCACCACCGTCATCGGGTTCTGCACCCTGATTGCCATCGCAAGAACCCGCTAGACGCCGACGCCGAGGAGCCCGGCTCACGAACGCTCCAGCCGGATGATCCGCGTTCCGGACAATCGATCATGAATGGCCAGGTGATCGGGATCGAGATACAGCCATAGCACGCCGAGGGCGGCGGGCGGCCATGCGAGGAATCCACACAGGAACCGCAGCAGGGCCGAGGAGGTGTTCAGCCTCGAGCCGGCCTCGCTCACCGCCCGCAGGCGCCACGCGCGCATTCCCAAGGTCTGGCCGCTGCGGATCCAGTTGAGAACGTAGTAGGCCGCGATCACGGCGATCAAGCCGGCGCGATAGAGGTAGACCCACGCGCCATAGGTTTCGGGGAGCACCGCTTGGCGCGTGAAAATCAGTATCACGCCGGTGTAAATCATCAACAGCGCCGCCAGCAGGAACCCATCGTATACCAGCGCCGCAAATCTCCTGCCGAAGCGGGCGCTGGCGCCCTTCATCCCCGCGCTGGCGCCGCCGGTCACGGCGCCGCAGCGGGGGCCGGCTTATGCGGTGCAGGCGACGGCGCGGCGGCTCCGGAGGGCTGAGGTTTCGGAACCGGGGCCGCGGTCGGGGCGGCCTTGGGTGCAGCCTTGGGCGCGCTTGGGGTCTTTGGCGGCAGCGGTTCCAGCAGTTGGTCCAGCGGCTTGAAGATCTCGTCGTACCGGTAGCTCGCGATTTGGAAGGCACGTCCCTGGGCCTTTGTAGTCAAGTCCGCGTCCTTGCTCGATTTGACTTGAATCCAGTGCTTGTCGGCCACGGCGGTGCCGGTGAGCGTCAGGACATTGCCGTCCGTGAGCGTCACGATCACCTGGGACGGAGAGCTGAAATCGACGCTGCTCGAGGCCGCGACATCCTCTGCGTTGAGGCCCGTGAGCATCGACGGCGACGGCGCGAGGGCGTGTCCATCCTTGGCCTTGCGGCCGGCCGGAACGCCGTCGAGGCTGAAGCTGTTGTCCGCCGGATTGAGGCGATGCAGCGCGAAGCTTGAGCCCGCGGCTGGTTTGAATTCGATGCTTTGAATGAGCGCAACCGGCACATCGATCAAGCGCGCATCGATCCAGAACCTGGGCTCGGTTTCCAAGCTGATCGACGGCTGCACAGTGTAGGAGAGATTCTCGCCCTGGCGCCGCACGAAGTTACCGTCGCCCACCGCTTTGCCCACGATGACCGCGCTCTTGCCGCCGGCCGTCAGCACCGCGACCTCGGCGCCGGCCGCTGCGGCATCGACCGGATCCTCGACGCCTATCTGAGGAAACCGCGCGGGATCGGAAGTCTTCTCCTCGACGATCCTGGCATCGCGAAGCGACACGAGCAGCTTGCGCAGCTTCGACACATCCGCGGGGTAATCGGCGCGTTCCGCCACCGACCACTGCTGACCGACCTTGTGCAGGGTCAGGGTGGGTGTCGCGCTGCCCTTGCGCACCGTCACGGCGGTTACGGCGTTCAGGTCGCCAGCGAGCGCAGGCAGCAGCGCGAGGCCCGGGGTCTCATGCGGCGCATTGCGCTGCGTGCTCACGTAGAAGGCGGCGGCGATGGCAACCAGCGCCACCACAACCAGGAGGGCGAAGCGCTGCCGGCTCATGGGGAGCTCGATTCGGCGGGCGACAGCCGCGTCTGCGATGAGCCCCGCGATTTGCGGCGGCGGCGCGACGCCAGTACGAAGCCTCCGGTCACCGCCACGATGAGCGGCGCAACGGCGATGTTGATCGCTTTCAAACGCGAATTGAGGCGGTCGATGTCGACGTTCAAGCCGAGCTGGGTCTCGCGCAATTCCTTGCGCGCCCGCGCCTTTTCGGCGGTGAAGCGCTTCAATTCCTGTTCCTGTTCGGGTGACAGCATGAGCGATGTCTGATCGTTGCGTTTGGTCTGCAGTTCGGTCAGCTTGGTTTCGGTTTGTTGCAGCTCGGTTTGCAGTTCCAAGGCTTTCGCGCGCAGCCTGTCGTCCGCTGTTCGCCGCAGCGCTTCCACGCGCTCGAAGGGCCGTGAAAAACTGGCCCGGCCGCGAATGCTGATGAGCGCGCTGCTGCCGCTCAGGTTGTCGAGGACGTTGGAGACGAAATCGCCGTTGTTCGCGAACGCCTGCGCAATCTTTTGCCCGAACAGCTCACGGGTCTGCACCCACATGTAATCCATCAGCAGATCGGTGTCGGCGACAATCACGATGTTCGCCGGCGCAACCGACTTCGCCAGGTGCGCGATCGGTGGACCGGCCGCGGGTTTCAGTTCCGGCGGCGCGCCCTGTGGGAATGCCGATTCCACCGGGCCGGTCAAGCGCGCGGCAAGGGCGTAGCGTGTGCCGGTGGGTTTGAATCCGTCGCGCAGTGCTCCAGGATCGGACAGCGCATTGAAGCGCTCGGCGGGCAACGGCTCGGCGCTCTTGGAACTCAGCAGCAGCGGTTCGAACGTGGTTTTGGCTCCGGGCCGCGCCGCGAGGGCGCCGGCCGTGGCCATGTTGACCACTTCCAGCGACGAGGTGAGCACGTCCTTCTGGTCCATATTGGCGTGATGCAGTCCGAGGATGCCGATATGGCGCATGGGGGGAGCCTGCATGCTGGACCGGACTTCGAGTCCGAGTTCCAGGTCGCCGATCACCTTGCCGGCATCGTAGCTGACGCCCCAGGCCGACAGCAGCGGTTCGAGATTGGACGAATGATTGGCCATCGCGCCGGCGAGGGGATTCGATGGATCCTGTCCGCTGGTGTCCGCTCCGGCGTTTGGGTCGACGAATAGCAGCAATTTCCCGCCGTGCATGACGAATTGGTCGATGGCGTACAGCGTCTTGGTCGGGAGCTGTTTAGGATGGACCACCATCAACACCTCGACGTCCTTGTCGATGTGATCGACGTTCGATGTGACCGATCGCACCGTGAACATCTGCTGGATCTGAGCGAGGATGGGCCAGGGATCGCCCATGCGGCCGCTCATTGGATCGAACTGACCCTGCATGCTCAAGGAACTCATGAGGCCGATCACCGGCTTCTTCGGCGTGCCCAGTTCATGGATCAATTTCGCCACGTCGTATTCGAGGAATTCCTCGCGTTCGGCTTGAAAACTCGGGATCGCCGAGCGTCCGTCAGTGGAATTGGTGCCGGCCAGACCGAAGTACAGTGCATCACCGCCGCCGGCCTGCAGCGATTGCAGGCCGAATTCTCCGGCGCGATCTTCATCCTCCGAAAACGGCTGCGGATCGACGACGCGCAGGCGCACCTTGCCGCCGGAGCGTGCTGCGACCTCCTCGAGGAATTCGCGTACCCGCGTCGCATACGGCAGGATCAACGGCGACTGCTTGGCGGCGGCGTCGCGCGAAAAGTAGTAGTACAGGTTGACGGGCTCCTTGAGCTCGGCGAGCACAGCTTGCGTCCCGGGTGTCAGCGTGTACAGCCGGTTCTGCGTGAGATCCAGGCGCACGCCGCGGAGCAGCCCGTTCGACAGCATGACCACGCCCAAAAAGAGTACTGCCAGGGCCACCAAGCCGCCCACCCCATAACCTGTTCTCAGCCAACGGTTCGCGTTCACCTATTCCGCCTTCTTCATGTCGAGCACTAGGGCAGTGGCCGTCAGCCAGAAGGCGATCAGCGCTGCGAAATACACAAGATCCCGCAGATCGATGACGCCTTTGGAGATGGCCTCGAAGTGCGTGAAAAAACTCAATGAGGCAACGGCATCGACCACCGCCTGCGGCATCACCGCCCGGACGAAGTCGAGCACCAACGGGAAGCCCGCCAGCAGGAAGACGAAACCCACCGATGCGGCGGTGATGAAGGCGATCACCTGATTTCGCGTCGCCGCCGACATGCACATTCCGATGGATAGAAAGCCGCCCGCCATCAGGAAGCTGCCCACGTAGGCGGCGACGATGGCGCCGTTATCCGGCCGGCCCAGATAGTTGATGGTTATCCAGACGGGAAATGTCAGCAACAGCGCAATACCCGCGAAGCACCAGGCAGCCAGAAACTTTCCGGCGACGGCCTGCCAGAGGGTGACCGGAAGCGTCATGAGAAGCTCGATGCTGCCGCTGTTGCGCTCCTCCGCCCAGAGGCGCATCGAAATCGCCGGTATGAGAATGAGATACAGCCAAGGATGCCAGCGGAAGAACGGCTGTAGATCCGCCTGCCCGCGTTCGAACAGTCCGCCGACTTGGAACGTGAACACGGCGGCCAGCACCAGAAATATCACGATGAAAACGTAGGCCAAGGGCGTCGCGAAATAACTGCGCAATTCGCGCCGGAAAACCACCATAACCGTGTTCAAACCGGCGCTCCTTCGGTGCTGACGGCGGATGTACCGGCGCGGATTGCGCCGGCGCCCGCTTGAGTCAATGAACGGAATACTTCGTCGAGCCGACCCGATTCGAGGTGCAGCTCGGGAACCTCCCAATTGTATTTCGCGATCAGAGCGCTCACCGGAGGCAGGGCATTGCTGCCCGGGCGAGGAACCGCGGTGAGCCGCAGATCGCGCTCGTTGGTTTCCACGGCCGTGACTTCCGCAAGCGATGCGATCTCGCGGGCGGCGGCGGCCAGCTCTTCGGCCTTCTCGAACCGCAGGCTCACGGCATGATGGTAGCGCGAGCGCGCCTCCAGCGCGCTCGGAGTTTCGTCCGCAACGATGCGGCCGTTCGCGATGATGATGGCGCGGGTGCACACTTCGTGCACCTCTTCCAGGATGTGGGTGGAGACGATGACCAGCTTGTCCTTGCTGAGCTCGTTGATGAGGCGGCGCACTTCGTGCTTCTGATTCGGATCGAGGCCGTCGGTGGGTTCGTCCAGGATCAGAACCTTGGGATCGTGGATGATGGCCTGGGCAAGTCCCACGCGCCGCCGGAAGCCTTTCGAGAGCGTCTCGATGACTTGATCGATGACCGGCTCGAGCCCCAGGCGTTCGATCACGATTTCGCGCCGCTGCCGCCGCGGTGCGCCGGTCAGGCCGCGGATGTCCGCGACGAAATCCAAGAATTCGCCGACCGTCATTTCACCGTAGCTGGGCGCGCCCTCGGGGAGGTAGCCCATGCAGGACTTGGCGGCGACGGACGCATTTTCGATGTCGAAACCGCACACCGAGACTTGGCCGGCGGTGGGCGCGATGAATCCGGCGATCATGCGCATGGTTGTCGACTTCCCGGCACCGTTGGCGCCCAGGAATCCCAGCACCTCACCGGGTGACACGGAGAAGGTCAAGTCGTCCACGGCAAGTTTGTCGCCGTATCGTTTGGATAAGCTTTTCGTCGTAATCATGGCCGCCTTGGAGCGTGGATCAATACAGGAGGTTCCCCAAAATCCGGGAGGTTCTCAACATTTTTCGCCGGTACGGCAGTCCCCAATCTTTTGTCAGCCGCGTCCGGCCTTTTTATCGATGACCGCTTTGTTGTCTTTCAGTATACGTCGCACGTCGGTCAAGTGCGGGCGGTCTGCCATCTTTGCAATGACCTCCGCCAATTCGTACCATTTACGACCCCATTGCACCAGGCGTACCGCATCGGCGATCACCTGCTCGCGCACCGTCTCCGACGGTCCCTGCCCGGAGGATTCCGATTCGGACGGTGATGACGGTGCCGGGGGCGCTGATGCCGCCTTCACCGTCGGTGCCGGGTCCGCCGGGGGCGGCTTGGCCTTGCGCTCCGAGCGTGCGACCTGTGCAGTTCCGGTGGCTGGCGGTTCACGCTGCTTACCCGCAACGAATTTCGGCATTTCCCGGGTGCCGGTGGCGGCGGGTCCCGGGGCCTCGACCGTCGGCGCATTCTGGGTGTCGTATGCCAATGATCGTTCGGTCGCCGGCTCGGCCAGGGGAATAAAGCGCTCGATGTGTTCCGAACCGACGAGATTCGCGAGAAAAGTCATCAATTCCAGCGAGTCGGAAAATTTCGCATCGCCCATCTTGATGCGTTCCTCGAGAGAATTCCGCAGCGCCACCGCTTTCTGTTTGGCAAGATCGATGATCCATCGGCTTGGACGCTGATGGTCCGGCCAGGGCTGAACTTTAGAATAGCTGTCATCGTCCAGCGAAGCGTACTTGGCATGCAGCTCGAGACTCGTGAGCCATTTTTCAAGTAGATCCAACAGGCGTTGATCGGCGGGTGTGGCCATGTGTACTGCTCCAGGCAGCACCCTAAACGAAGCGCCGTCCGATGGCTAGCGGTTCATTAAACCCGGGGTCGCGCTAGACTGCCGCCCATGTGCGGCATAGTCGGAATCGTCGGGTCACGCGCAAGCGTCGAAACAGTCAAGCTCATGGCGCAGCGTCTGCGGCACCGGGGCCCCGACGGCGACGGCATTTGGAGCGAGCCCGGCACGGTCCTGGGACACCGTCGGCTGGCCATCCAGGATTTGTCCGAAGGTGGCCACCAGCCCATGGTGCGGGGGCCCCTGGTGCTCACCTACAACGGCGAGATCTACAATCACGAGCATTTACGCCGGCCGCTGCACGGGCCGTGGCGTTCCACCGGCGATACCGAAACGTTGCTGCGGCTTCTTGCCGACCATGGCAGCGCAGCCCTCGAAGATCTCGCAGGGATGTTCGCATTTGCGCTTTGGGATACGGGGACGCGACGCCTGCTGCTGGTGCGCGACCGGCTCGGCATCAAGCCCTTGTACTACCAGATCCTGCCCGACGGCATTGCGTTCGCGTCGGAACTCAAAGCACTCCTGGTGCTCGGAAAACCCGAGATCGACCGCGGCGCCGTACGCGATTTCCTGTTCCATGGCTACATACCCGCGCCCAAGACAATCTATCAGGGGATTGCAAATCTGCCTGCCGGGCACACGCTGACCTGGGAAGACGGCCGCGTGAAAATTGAACGGTATTGGCGGCCATCGGCCGCGATCGTGGCCAGAACCGAAGACGATACGTTGCAGCATCTGGACGAAGTTCTGCGCCTGGTCGTGCCGGCGCATACCCTGTCGGATGTGCCGGTGGGGGTGTTTCTGAGCGGGGGTATGGATTCGGCGATGACCGCCTACTACCTCGACGCTCCCCGGACCTTCAGCTTGGGCTTCGATGCGCGCGACCGCTCCGAGCTCGACGCCGCGCGCGCCGCGGCTCTCCATTTGCACACCGTGCACACCGAAATGACCGCGCCGAGCGCGGATTTCGCGACCGCTCTCGATGCCATGCCGCATTTGTTCGACGAACCCTTCGGCGACAGCGCGGCCTGGTCCAATTATTTGATTGCTGAGTTCGCGCGACGCGAGGTGACAGTTGCGTTGAGCGGCGAGGGCGGCGACGAGATCTTCTGCGGATATCCACGCTACTGGTCGAACGTCGGTGCGCGCTCGAATCTGTTGAATCGCACTCTCGCCGATGCGCTGCCTCCGCTGTCGCGCTTCGCATCGTCAATGCAGCGTCATTCTGCGGTCGGTCTGCCTGCGTTCGCGGTCGCCTTGGGTGGACTGGCCGAAGTCCAGATCGATGCGTTGCTGACCGATGGCTGGCAGGAGCGCGGCTACGACTACCTATGGTTCTACCGCCAATTCTGGAGTCCGGAGCTGGATCCCTTGACGCAATTGCGCTGGCTCGATTTGAACACCGATCTAGCCGAAGGTCTTCTGACCAAGGTGGACCGTACCAGCATGGCGCATTCCCTCGAGGTCAGACCGCCGTTGCTGGATCACCGGCTGGTCGAATTCATGCTGAGCGTGGATCCCAGAATGCTCGTCAACCGGCGCAGGCGCCGCGGCAAGTTGCTGGTGCGCCGGCTCATGGAACCGCGGCTGCCTCCGGGACACTTGGAGCGCCCGAAGTCGGGCTTCGGTTTGCCGGTGCATCGCTGGCTGAAGGGCCACCCGCAGCTGCTGCACGATGCCGTCGCGCGTCTCATGGCGCGCGGCGTGTTGCGGCGTCTGGTTGGAACGGAGTTTCGTCGGGCTTGGTATCTGCTGGTGCTCGATCGTTGGTTCACGGCCTTTGAATGACGCGACACCGCGGCTGTTGTTCGTGCCGGTTTCCGGCGCCTTCGGCATGGGCGAGTACGCTCGCTCATTGGCCGTCGCCCAGGGCGCGGCGCAACGGTGGCCGCGCGCATCCATCCAGTTCATCTTGAGCCGCGAGGCCCCCTATGCCGCGCAATCGCCGTTCCCCGCCGCGCTGCTGGCATCGTCCCCCACGTTTCATTCCGCCGCCGTCATCCAGATCATCAATGACTGGCGCCCCGACATCGTGATCTTCGACAACGCGGGACGCACGGCGCAGCTGCGCGCGGCGAAGAAAATCGGCGCACGCGTGGTCTACATCAGCGCGCGCCGCCGGCAGAGAAACAAGGCGTTCCGCCTGAGCTGGATGCGCCTCATCGACGAGCACTGGATTGCGTACCCCGAGTTCATTGCGGGCAAGCTGCGGCTCATGGAGCGGCTCAAGCGGAACCTCGTGGGACGTCCGGCCGTTCGCTACCTGGATGTCATTCTCGCGCGGGCGCGCGAATCGCCGGCCCTGCGATCCGGTATGGCGGATAATTATCTGTTGATGGTGCCTGGTGGAGGCACGGGCCACCCCGGGGCCGGCGATGCGATCGAGATATTCCTAAAGGCGGCGCACGCACTCGCGGCGGGGGGCATCGATACGGTGTTCGTGGGCCGGGCAGGATCCGCCGGAGGATCCGCCGCTGCTGAATCGAGGTTGCGGTTGCTGGGCCGGCTGCCCCAGGCGGAACTAGCCGGGTTGATGCGCGGCGCGCGGCTCATCATCGCGAACGGCGGATCCACCCTGCTGCAATCCATCGCCTGCGGCAGGCCCTGCGTGGCGGTACCCATCGCGGGCGATCAGGCCGAACGCATCCGCCGCTGCGTCGACTTAGGCGTAGCCGTCGCAGCGCCGCTCGCCGCGGATGCCATGGGAAATATCGCGGCCGACCTTTGGCGCGACGGCGCCCGCCTCGATGCGCTCGTCGGGCGTACCGTGGCGCTCGCACTCGCCGACGGTGTTGATGTGGCGGTGCGCGCGATGACCGCGTTGCTGGCAACTTAGCGAAGACCGACGTTCCTATGCCGAACGCACTCTTGTTGGGATACGGGCTCGATCAACCGTCTTTTCGGCACCGAATGGCCAGCATCATCGCGCCCTTGGAGGCGGCCGGCTTTCGCGTGCACGCCGAGCGCTTCCCGAGCCGGCGCTATGGCCTGCGCACCTGGGAGCGGCGCGATCTCTTGCGATGGGCCGACGTGGTCGTGCTGCATCAGATCAAATTGAGTTCCATCGAGGCCCGCTTGATCGCGGCCTTGAGCCGGCGCCGGGTATTCGACGTCGATGACGCCATTTACGTGCGCAAGCCGCGGCGACTCGGCGACCCCGTCGACGACTCGCTTTGGCGCCGCAGGAAATTCGCCGCCACATGCCGCTGGGTCGACGTGGTTGCCGCGGGAAACGATGTGCTGGCGGCCGTTGCGAGGCCCGCTGCGCACGACATCACCATTCTGCCCACCTCCATCGACACGTCCGTGTATCGGGCGACCACGGCCTCGGCCGCGGATCCGCCCACCATCGCCTGGATCGGCAGCCCGGAGAATCTCATCTATCTGGAGATGATCCGGCCGGCGTTGGCGCGGCTTGCAGCGCGGCATTCCGCCCTCCGGGTGCGCGTCATCTGTTCGCAGTTTCCGGACTGGCCCGAGATACACCTCGAGCGCATCGCCTGGAGTTCGCAGACCGAAGCGGGATCGCTCGCCGCAGCCCACATCGGGGTGATGCCGCTGACCGACGATGAATGGTCCCGCGGCAAGTGCGCGTTCAAGCTGCTGCAATACATGGCCGCTTCGCTGCCGTGTGTCGCATCGCCGGTGGGCGCCAATACGGAGGCGGTGCTCGACGGAGTCACCGGGTTTCATGCCCGGAGCATCGATGAATGGGAACACACATTAGAACGCTTGATCGTCTCGGCGGATTTGCGGGCACGATGCGGCGCCAATGGGCATGCACACGTGGAGAAACGCTACTCGCTGCGCACCTACCAGGCCAACTATGTGGCGCTGTTGAAGCGCCTGGCCGAACAGGGAAGTCGCGGTTGAATAGGGAAGTCGCGGCCGGGCCGGCCGGGATACAATACGGCATGCATCAGCGCGACGCGGATTTTTGGCGGCGCCGGAAAGTCCTGCTCACCGGCCATACAGGTTTCAAAGGCGCGTGGCTATACTTGTGGCTGCGAAGCCTCGAGGCCGAGGTCACGGGTTTTGCCTTGGAGCCGGCATTCGAACCCAGTCTGTGGGCCATCGTCGGAGACTCCGTGGTCGACGCGGGCGGCCGCTCCATCATCGGCGACGTCCGTGACGCAGCCACGGTACGCGCAGTGGTTGCCGAGACGCGGCCGCAGATCGTCATACACATGGCCGCGCAGGCCTTGGTGCGCGAGTCGTACCTCGACCCGCTGGGGACGTACGCCACGAATGTGATGGGCACCGCCCACCTGCTCGAGGCCTGCCGCGGAACGCCCGATCTTGAGTGCGTCGTGATCGTCACCAGCGATAAGGTCTATGAAAATCATGGGACCGGCCGCCCATTCGTCGAGGACGACCGGCTCGGCGGGCACGACCCCTACAGCAATAGCAAGGCCTGCGCCGAACTGGTCGCGGGCAGCTTTCGCGACAGCTTCTTCGCCGGCGGCCCACCCATCGCCACCGTCCGGGCGGGAAACGTGATCGGGGGCGGGGACTGGTCGCCCGACAGGCTCATCCCCGATTGCGTGAGAGCGCTGCAGACGGGCAGACCGGTGACGCTCCGCTATCCCGACGCCGTCAGACCATGGCAGCACGTGCTCGAGCCCTTGTCCGGCTACCTCGCGATGGCAAAGGCGCTCGTGGAGACGCCGAAAACAGCGCCTCGGGCCGTGAATTTCGGTCCCGATCCGGCTTCCTTTTGCTCGGTACATGAAGTGGTCGAGGCCTTCAGCGCAGCGTTCGAAGGCAAGCCGGGTTGGGAACCCGATGGGGCTGTGCATCCCGCCGAGGCGCGTGCATTGACCCTGTCGTCGCAGTTGGCTGAGCACTCGCTCGACTGGCGGCCTATCCTTTGCATCGAGGAATCACTGTCTTGGACAGCGGACTGGTACCGCGCCCACGCCAAGGGGGAGAACATGTTGACCGCAAGCCAGGTGCAGATTGCGCGCTATCAAGAACGCTCCGGTCGGAGCGGGACTTCGAGCCCGATTGTGCCGAGCCGCGACCGATGAAGTGCGTCATCCTGGCCGGCGGCAAGGGCACGCGCATCGCCGAGGAGTCGAACAGCCGCCCCAAACCCATGGTCGAGATCGGTTCGAAGCCCATCTTGTGGCACATCATGAAATTGTATGCGTCGTTCGGCGTGCGCGAGTTCGTCGTCTGTCTGGGCTACAAGGGCTACATGGTGAAGGAGTATTTCGCCAACTACTTTTTGCATCAGGCCGATGTCACGTTCGATATGGCGGGCAATCGTGTCGAGTACCATGACTGCCGCAGCGAGCCGTGGAAGGTCACGTTGGTGGATACCGGCGAGGAGTCGATGACCGGCGGACGCCTGCTTCAGGTGGGCAAGTACTTGAACGCGGGCGAAACGTTTTGCATGACCTACGGCGATGGTCTGGCGGATATCAACATCGGTGAGGAAATCGCTTTTCATAAGGAAAAGGGTTGCAAGGCGACCGTGGCCTGCGTGCGGCCGTCGGCGCGATTCGGCCGCATCGTGATCGAGGGCAATCACGCAATATCATTCGAAGAAAAACCGCAGACAGAGGCTGGCCTCATAAACGGGGGCTTTTTCGTGTTGGAGCCGAGTGTTCTCGATTTGATCGACGATTTCAGCACATCTTGGGAGCAAAAACCGATGGAAGATCTGGCTGCGACCGGGCAGCTGGCCGGTTGGATTCACCGGGGATTTTGGCATCCGATGGACACGCTGCGCGACAAGCAGCACTTGAACGCGCTGTGGGAAAGCGGCGCGGCGCCGTGGAAGCTTTGGGAACGGTGAGTATGCGACCTGCATCCGGAAGGTGACGTCTTGATGCAGATCGTTCCCGGCTGGCACCCGGTTGTCGTGCACTTTCCGTTGGCCCTGATTGTAACCGCCGCCTGCTTTCTGAGCGCGACCCGTGTGGTGCGTGCGTCGCGTACGGCCGAGACATTGGCCATCGTAGGCACCTGGACTCTAGTCGTTGGAGCGCTGAGCTTGCTGTTCGCCTTGGGAACGGGTCTCGCCGCCGTCATCGGACTTCACGTGGGCGCCGCAGCGCGTGAGGCGATTTCGTCCCACGTGAAGTCGGCGATCCTCACTGCCGTTCTGGTCTTGTCGGCGGCGCTGTGGCGCGGCACGGGAGTCGCGCAGGAGGCGCGCCCGTCGTGGGGATTCCTGCTGGTGATGTGGGTGGCGACCTCTTCATTGATCGTCACAGGCTACCGCGGCGGACAAAACGTATACCGATACGGCGTCGGGGTGAGCGTGGACGAGCGCCCTTATTATGGTTCGTTCTTGAACACCTTCCCGGATTTCATGACGAAAGCCACGTGCTGCAGTAGCTTTACGTCCTGAAGGGGGTCGCCCTTGACGGCAATGATGTCCGCCCATTTGCCGGTGTCGAGCGAACCGGTCTTATCCGTCCAGCCCATCAAGTCTGCGGCGTTCACCGTGCCGGTTTGAATGGCGGCCAGCGGCGACATGCCGAATTGTTCGACATACACCGCGAGTTCATGCGCGTTCAACCCGTGGGGGTAGACGGCGGCGTCCGTACCCAGCGCGATTTTCAAATGCGCCGCAACGGCCTTCTTGGCGTTCGCCTTTTCGACCGCGCTCACGTCTTTCATCTTCTGTTCGTAGATGGCCGGCAACTTGCCGCTTTGCTGCATCCAATCGACCAGATACGCCGTGGGGACGAAATAGGTTCCATGGGCTTTCATCGCGGCAATGTCCTCGTCGTTCATGTAGGAGCCGTGTTCAATGGAATCGACGCCTGCTTGAGTGGCCCAGAGAATGCCTTGGGCGCCATGCGCGTGGGCGGCGACCTTGCGACCCAGACGGTGCGCGTCCGCAACGATGGCCTTGAGTTCGTCCTGAGTGTATTGCGATGCTTGAGGATCGTCGCCCTTCGACAAGACGCCGCCGGTGGCGCAGATCTTGATCAGATCGGCGCCGTACTTGATCACCTCCCGGACCTTGTGCTGAACGGCCTCGACCCCATCGGCCACGCCCTCACCTTGCAGGTGGTAGGAGACGGGAAGCAAGTTCTCATCGCAGTGTCCACCGGTTATCCCCAAGGCCGGCCCGCTGACCTGCATATGGGGACCAGCCACCAGGCCCTCTTCGATGGCATCGCGAAGATCCACATCAGCGTACCCCTCGGCGCCGACATTGCGCACCGTGGTGAAGCCGGCCTCCAACGTGACCTTCGCATTGGCGGCGCCGACCAAGGCGCTTTTTGCAACGCTGGTCGACAACTCGTGGTACGGATCAAAATTCGTTTCCCCTGTCAGATGCGTATGTACATCGATCAAGCCGGGCAACACCGTCATGCCGGGTAGATCGATTTCTTGGTCGGAGGGCTGCTTGACCGTGGTGCTCGTGGCGGCGATGCCGGTGATGATCCCGCCCGTGACGACAATGGTCTGATCTGCAGTTTCCTTTCCGCTGTGAACATCCAGGACATGGCCGGCGCGGATGAGAATGCGGCCCGTGGACGCCGCTTCCGCGGCGTTGGCGGCGGGGACGGCGCACTGGAACAGAAATGGTACCAATGACGCCAGCGACAGGGAGAGAATACGATGCAGTCTGAAGTCTTCCATTTGGCCTCTTGAAATTGTTATACGCGCTAACCGACGAAGTCTAGCAGAGCGATGCGGCGCAAGGCTGCGCCCTCATCCACCGCGAAGCATTCGTCCGAGCGCAATGAGCGCCGGCATGGTGATCGGATCATTTGCCGCACTGGCCGCGATCGGGTGCGACGCGAAACGGGCGACGACCATCTCCGCAGCGGGGGCGACGTAGAGGCGCTGACCGTGGATCCCCCGTGCTTCGAATGCGTGGTGCTCGTTGTGAGTGACCCACCACATGTCGCGATACGAATAGCCGCCGAGAAGCGTGTAACCCGCCTTCGCAAATTTGTCGCGGTCGCTGCCGCGCCGGATGTCGGCAACGACGGAAGCCGGTACTACCTGCTTGCCCTGCAGCGACCCATCACATCGCAGCATCTCGCCGAAGCGCGCCATGTCGCGCAGGGTCGCCGCGAGGCCGCCGCCGCCCATGGCCGTGCCCGTCGAATCGACGCTCAGATAGCCGTCCTCCTCGCATCCGAGTTGCGACCAGATCCGGCGCGAAAGCACTTCCGCAAGCGGCGACCCACCGGCACGCTGCATCACCCAGCACAGAACCTCGGTGTTGACGGTCTTGTAAGCAAACGCCCGACCGTGCTCTCCTTCTTTGCGCAACGTGATCAGGAACTCGTGAAAGCTGCCGGGCCCCTGATGGCCGGGCGGCAGCGGCCGCAGGCCGCCTGCACGCGCGTAATCCCAAATGTCTGCGGCCGGATCGGAATAGAGTTCCGAATAGGCAACGCCGACTTGCATGTCGAGAAGGTCGCCCAACGTGGCGTCCGCGTAGGCGGTGCCGGCCATTTCCGGAAGATAGTGCAATACCGCGCGAGACCGGTCGAGCACGCCCTCGTGGACCAACGTGGCTGCCAGAGTCGCGGCGTACGACTTCGTGATGGAAAAGCACGCATGGGGTAACTCAGGGCGCAGCGCGCCGAAATAGCGTTCGTAGACCAGGCGACCGCGATGCAGTACCGCGATCCCGTCGGTATATGTGTCGGAAAGGGTATCCCTCCATCGCCGTTTCCGGCCCGCGATGTCTTCGAAGATCAGTTCGTCGATAGTCGACTCGTCCGCGGACGCGGGCGCACCAAGGTCTTGGCGGCCGCCGGCACCACGCCATACGTTGACCGTCGGCACCAGCTCCCTCATATGAGACAGTGCCCAGCGGTTACGGGGAAACAGGAGAAACTGGTCGTCTCTGAAGCGAACGATCTTGTCGTCGGGGGCCGGACTGCCCTGCATCCAGCCCAGCGAATTTGGATCGGAGGCGGTACCGTCGAGATAGTCGACGCCGTCGAATTGCAATGTGCTCATGGACTGAATCCTGGGGTTGCAGCGAGAAGGAAGATCAGATCACAAATCCCCGGTAGATGGCAGGGTCTGTCCTATCGCCGCCTACGGCATGCCGATCTCTTTGCAACTGTTTCCTTTTGCCGACACGCCGATCTCGACGATAGGACCCCTATCACGAGTTCGATAAATCCAGGGTAGGGCTTCTTTCCAGCGGTGTGGTGCGCGGGCAAAGCTTGCCTCCCTTTCCATCCGAGTACAACACTTGAATCACCATCTCACTGTAATCCGCAAAAATATTCTTTCCGTATTTCCACTGCGATCCCTCAAGCGCTGTGTATCGATGGCTTCGGGGATTTCTCTCGCGGTCGCGCTGACCGCCGCAAGCTATCCTGCCGCCGCGTATCAGTTCGTGGCCGAGGATACTTCCGCCCTGATCCCCCAAGTCGCCACCGCAACGGTGGGCTGCGGGAAGCTGGCGGCTAGTACCGGTGTTTTCAAACTCAACACGACCGATGGCCTGGGGCATGTCCGCACTTTTCTGGTGCAGGTACCCGCCACCTACAACCCGATCAAGGCCTATCCGTTGACTTTCGTGTTTCACGGCGCGGGAGCCAGCTCTTCGCAAAGCTACTCCTGGGGGTTGCAGAACGCGACGGGTGCATCCGAAAACGGGATCTTCGTCTTCCCCGACGGCGTCGCGTTCAAGAACTATGGTGTGGGTTGGGACGACAGATCGAACGGTTACGACATGCCGTTCTTCGACAGCATGGTCAAAAAAATTGAAACGACCTACTGTGTCAACAGCGCCCGCGTATTTGCCGCCGGGTTTTCCTGGGGCGGAGATTTCGTCACCGCCCTTACCTGCACTCGAGGCAACGTCCTACGCGCCGCCGCCATCAATTCGTCAACGGATGAATTCAACGACCGCACGAATTATCTAACCTATCAGGATCTCCCGTGCCCGACCACCAACCACCCGCCGGTTCGTTTTGGGCATGCCATCGGGGGTGATGGTGCGTATCCGGCTCCCAATTTTGCGACCACATCAAAACTTCTGCAAAGCTTCAACTCATGCAGCACCGCTACGACCAGCGTGCCTTCGAGCAGCACGGCGATGACATGCGTGTCTTACAATGCCTGTACGAAGCAATACGTCGAGTGCTCGTTTCTCACCAGCATCGGGCATGCGCTTCCGCCGCATTGGGCGCTGGATACGTGGACGTTTTTCCAGACGTTTCCATAGTAGTCCCCATGGCATCAACTCGTGCGTGCCCATCGTTTTAGCGATGGGCACGCACGATGGTGGATACCTCCGCCAAACTGTCCCGCCTTTCAGTGAGCCACAGACGTTCAGCGGACGTCGTTACCAGATCGATGGCAGCACGGTAGGCGTGTAGCGCCTCCTTGTTTCGCCCTAGTTTCCGCAGCAAGTCCGCGCGTACCGCGTGATACGGCAGAAACTCTGCCATCGCATCCCCATCGATCGCATCCAGCTCGTGGATCGCATCGCCCGCTCCGAGCACCTCTGCGAGTGCAACCGCGCGGTTCAATCGCACAATGGCGTCATCCCGCAGAGTCAGCAGGGCGTCATATAGGCCGAGGACCTTGCGCCATGGGGGCGATTCCGTCAGGTTCGTGCGTGCGCACCACTGGGCGTGTATGGCCGCCTGAACGACGCGCGGGCGACTGTGATCAAAAGCGATGGCCCGTTCGAGGTACGCATGACCTGCGTCGATCAACCGTCGATCCCACAGCTTCGGATCCTGCTCCGAGAGCGGGACCATCATTCCGGCTGAATTTATCCGGGACCCTCGTCTCGCTTCGGTGAAGCGCGTGGTTGCGGCCAGTGCCATGACGTCCGGATCCTCGGGCAGCAACTGCGCGAGGACGTGCGTGAGTTCAAGGACTTCCAATGCGTAGGCAGCGTGCGGCCCCGAGCCGGAGGCGTCCTCATGTGCTTTGGCATAGGCGACTTCCAGCGTAGAAAGCACTGCATCGAGACGCTCGGGCCATCCGTGCGGTCCTGGAATCTCAAAGGGCACACCTGCCTCCGCAATCTTTCGCTTGGCGCGGACAAGTCGTTGGGCAAGTGTCGGTTCCGGCACCAGGAACGCGCGAGAAATCTCGCGCGTCGATAGTCCGCATACCAAGCGTAGTGTAAGCGCAGCGCGGGCCTCGACCGCGACGGCGGGATGACAGCAAATGAAGATGAGCGCCAGGCGTTCGTCAGGGATCGGCGTTCCGTCCTCAGGTATATCATCCTGAGTCTCCGATTGAGTACCGTATGAGGCAAGACGTGCTTCCGTACCACGCCTGCGCAGGACGTCGACCGCGCACCGATACGCAGTCCGGTACAGCCATGCGGCCGGGTCATCGGGGGCACCATCTCGCTGCCACGCCGTCACGGCGCGCGTGCAGGCTTCTGACAGCGCGTCCTCGGCTAAATCAAGGTTGCGAAACCGCGAAGCGAGCGCGGCGGTGATCCGCCCGCCCGCTTCCCGAAAGACCCGATCGAGCGCCGCGCCGTTCAACCGGGACCAAGGACCGGGCGAATTTCGATAGATCCGTCCTGAAGCACGGGTACCTTCTTCGCAACGGCTATCGCCGCGTCGAGATCGGGAACGTCGATGAGATAGTACCCACCCAGCTGCTCCTTGGATTCGGCGAAAGGGCCGTCGTGAATACTCTGCTTTCCCTTGGTGGTGCGCACGGTCGTTGCCGAGGGCGTACTTTTCAATCCCGCGCCACCGACCCGGACCCCCCCGAGCTCGCGGCTAAAGGCCATATGCTTGGCGACGATCTGCTGCATTGCCGGGCCGTCCTTGCCGGGTCCATAGATCGATTCGTCTTCATAAATCAATAACATGAATTGCACGATGCTACTCCTGCGTCTTTGGGGTTAACACAATCTACACAAAACGCGATTCTCAAACCCTTAGACGCATGAGAAGGACTGAAATCGACAAGGCTCAATTCTTGGTTCGCAATGCGATGGGCATCGGAAAATAACGACGTGGACCTTAGGCTTGCCGACATCCATACTAGGCTGCTTACCGCGGCGCTCAGTTTCCACATCACCAACCAGAGCGATTATTGTGTCGGAAATACTCATCTATCAGATTCACTACACCATCCATGAATCTTTAGACCCTGGTTTCCGTGTTCTAGATAATCTATCCAATGAAAGATCCGATTGGTTCGAATATTGGCCGATCCGGAAATTTTTGCTTAACGAGCCGATGGATGAAAACTCCTTCTATGGATTTCTTTCAGCAAAATTCAAATTGAAGACTAACCTTAGCGCTGCTGCAGTCCATGAGTTCGTAAACCTCGGGGCCGACAAGACTGACGTTGTGCTTATGAGTCAGAGCATTCACCAGGCCGCCTATTATCTGAACACTTTTAAATACGGAGATAGCCTACACCCCGGTCTTTTGAATATCGCCACACAATTCTTTGGGCGTATCGGAAAGCCCACCAACCTTGAGCAGCTGGTCACCGATTCACGCAACGAGGTTTATTCCAATTTTATAATCGCCAAGCCGCGCTTTTGGCGTGCGTGGCTCGACATCAACGAACAACTCTTCGCGATCGCCGAATCGCCGACCGATCCGCTGGGCGCCGAACTTCGAAAGGCGACAATCTATAAGGGTCGTCACGACGTTCAGATGAAAATCTTTATCATGGAGCGCATCGCCACGTGGATTCTTTCTCGCGACTCCGAGTTCCAGGCACGTGTTCGAGATCCATTCGCCGCACGTTCTCGCCTTTACAAGGTGCCGCTGGCGATCGCGTGCGACGCTTTGAAGATCGCGTACGTTACCAGCGGCTACAAGCAGGAATACAAGGATTCTTTCGATAAAATTATCAAATTCAGTAAACTGATCAACCTGATGATCAGGTTCGCAGACTTCATCGGCGTCAGGCATGTAAGATCATTGCTGAGGTCCCTTGGGTCTCGATGGGAGAATGCCGACCGATTTTGACTGCGGGTCCGGAGGTTTCGCTGCGTTCGCAGCCGCGACGTACTCGACGGCGCCGCCATTCCCCACGCTTTGGCGGAATTTCTCGGCCGCCTATACTTTGTCCCCGCAGAGCTTAGGAGAATGACCATGGCACTGATTGCGTGTAGCGAATGCGGACGAGCAGTGAGTGACAAAGCAGAGGCGTGCGTCGGTTGCGGAGCCCCCCTGACTACGTCGCCTCCCATCAATCTCGTTACGAAGCGCTCGAGCGCGCCACCGCCAACCCGCGAACAGCTCAAGCGGCGCGCCGTGTTGTCCTTGTCGATATTCACGCTCGGTGTGATCTGGGCTGCTTTTCTAGATCATCGACCCGACAGCCGCCTCGCTTCATTTTTGGCGGCAATGCTGATTATCGGGGGACTGTGCTGGTTTATCGTGGTACTCGTGCACGCGGTGGCGTCCCGTAGGTAGTTGGCGTTGGTTTTCGACCCGCACTGATCGCGGGATATTCCATCCTAACTATTTGAAATATCAAGGATTAAAATGGCGCTCCCTACGAGATTGTTTCTGCGCTGCGCGCCTCGTAAGCACCGGTCGATTCGAATGAAAATGCCGGTGATGCACCGGTATTTTCATTCGAAATGGCGCTCCCTACGAGATTCGAAAACGTCGCGGGAGAAGCTAAGCCGTTGATTTTACACCAGCACCATCGGTGCCGAAGCGCCTCAAGGACGCAAACCATAGCACATCTCGTAGCACTCGTCGTAGCACGCTGGATGCACGCGTCAATCGTTGCACGGATAATTCAGGGCCACGTCCACAGTGGCGGCATTGATGGCAGTCACCTGTGCGTACATCTCTTGAAGAAGGGGAACGACAGCAACGCCGCTCAGGGTGATCGCAGCGGCCACGAGTACCCACGGCATTGCCGGGGAAGCGCGGCCGAAGATCGACACAGAGGCCGACGTGCCGACGATGCTGACTTGCACGTTGCCCTGCAGGTAGCCAGCGTCGCTAATGCGGAGGGGCAATGGATTGTTCGTAGTGCCGTCGCCAAATAGG
>JAXDQI010000077.1:0-11632 GCA_034667965.1 Gammaproteobacteria bacterium | reverse complement strand
ATGCCTAAGAATAGGACGCTAAAGGTTGTTGCCGGCATCGCTGCTTCGTTCACTGGTCTCGCCGGCACGATTATCTTTCTGGCGGAAAAGAAAATAATCAGCTTCGAGATGGCAATCCTAATGCTTGTTGCGTTGTTGGCAATGTATGTCGGATTCGGAATTCTGATTGCTGTCTATCGCCTAATGGGTAGGCTGGAATGAGCGCCTTACCGGCGGCACGGCGAGTCCGAGCTAAGACGCGTCCAACGCGCCAACTTGCGCTCCCGACGCGGAATGTAGTACATTGTAATACATGAGCACTTTGACGCTGCGTGTGCCGGATGACTTGGACAAGGCCCTCGAACGCCAAAGCGCCGCGCTGGGAATCTCCAAGAGTGATCTTGCGCGAGAGGCGCTGAAGCGCTACCTGCGAGTCGCAGAATTTCGCACATTGCGGAGCAGGTTGGTCGCCCGCGCTCAGGCTGATGGGATCAACACCGATGACGATGTTTTCGAAGTCTTACAGAAGAAGTGAGGATTGCGCTTGATTCTTCGGTGCTGATCGCGGCTCACATCAGCCGCGCAGGCGTGTGCGCCGAGTTGCTGGAAGATCTGCTTTTGCACCATGAGCTGGTGACTTCCGAATTCATACTCGAGGAACTGGGACGAAAGCTGTTGGAGAAATTCAGCTTCCCCAAGCGTGAGGCTGCTCAGATCGCCGCGTTTCTTCGCCGCGCGGCCGTGGTTGTCGTACCCGCCGATATGCCGTCAGACGTGTGCCGCGATCTCACGGATATACCGGTCTTGGGCACCGCAGTCGGCGGCGAGTGCGCGCTGCTAATCAGCGTCGATCGTGATCTGCTTGACATGCAACGAATCAATGAGATCCCAATCATTCGTCCAGGGGAGTATTGGCGGCGCACAACCGAGGGCCGTTGAGCTGCGGCTGACGACCCCAGTAATGTATAAGTGCTCATTCATAACCATCGAAGGGGATCTAGAATGGAATCTAGAGCGGATCGGGGGCGTTTGTTGGGGTTCTTGGAGGGCGTGGAGTAGTGTGGGCGGGGCAACTTGATGCCGGTGTCAATTGCGAAGGCACGGAGCAGGACGTGAACACGATTGAATATCTGGCCCGCTGTCACTGTGGTGCGCTCACGGCACGGTACCGAACTGCGATCTCACCGGCGGAGTGGGTAGTGCGTGCGTGTCAGTGCTCCTTCTGTCGCAGCCATGGGTCGATTGCCACCTCCGATCCGGGAGGCGCGCTCGAGTTTCGCAGCACCGATCCGAATCTCATTCAGCGGTACCGCTTCGGCGGTCGGACGGCGGAGTTTTTGATCTGCCGGGAGTGCGGGGTTTATGTGGGCGCGCAGATGGTGAGCGACAAGGGCCGCTTCGGGGTGCTCAACGTGTTGTCGCTGCGGCCCGTCCTTCCGTTGGCGACGGCCGAGCCAATGGACTATGGCGCGGAGTCGCCGGAGGGGCGGCGCTTGCGCCGGCAGAGTCGTTGGACGCCCGTGGCGGAGGGTCTGTAGGGCGATTAAGGTACCGTCGTCATGATTGACCATACGGGGATTGGGGTTGCGGACGTTGCTCGATCGGCGGCCTTTTATGATGCGGTTCTGGGTGCGCTCGGGCTGCGGCGGGTCATCCAGCTGCCTGAAGAGAGCGGGGCGGATGGTGTCGGGTATGGAGTGGATTACCCGGTGTTTTGGATTGACCGCTTTCATCCGCATGGCGTGAAGCAGCACACCGCCTTCACGGCTAAAAGCCGCGCCGAGGTCGACGCGTTCCACGCAGCCGCATTGAACTCAGGAGGGACGGACAACGGGCCGCCTGGGCTTCGCGGCACCGCCCAAGGTTATCCGCCGGGCTACTACGCTGCTTTCGTGCTCGATCCGGACGGCAATAACATGGAGGCGGTCTTCCGGGAAAAATGAATGAACGGCGACAAGGTGGCGGATACCTTCTCTGGCAAAAGACCGAAACTCGTTAACGCTCAGCGCAGTTGAGTGATATTGACACCAATCGTTTTCCATGAGGAGTTACACCGTGAATCCGAACAAAGCACTGTGGGAAAAAGGCGATTTCACCCGCCTGGCGCAAAGCATGAGAAAGAGCGGAGAGTCCCTGGTCAAAGGACTGGGAATCAGCCCCGGCCTTAAGGTATTGGATTTGGGGTGTGGCGACGGTACGACCGCGCTGCCGGAGGCAATGCTCGGGGCCGACGTGCTGGGCGTTGATATTGCCGGCAATCTGGTCGAGGCTGGGAACAAGCGCGCCGCTGCAGCAGGCTTGTCCAATTGCAAGTTTCAGCTGGGCGATGCCTGCAATCTTGACGAACTTCCGGATGATTCCTTCGACTTGATCGTAAGCATGTTTGGCGCCATGTTCGCCCCTAAGCCGTTCGAGGTGGCCAGGGAGATGGTGCGTGTTTGCCGATCGGGGGGCCGCATCGTCATGGGGAACTGGATTCCCAACGACCCGACATTGGTGGCGCAGATATTGAAAATCAGCTCCGCTTACTCGCCACCACCTCCCGAGGGCTTCATCAGTCCCATGACGTGGGGCGTCGAACACAACGTGATTGAGCGATTTTCGGGTGCG
This sequence comes from Gammaproteobacteria bacterium, assembly GCA_034667965.1. GTDB lineage: Bacteria > Pseudomonadota > Gammaproteobacteria > Steroidobacterales > Steroidobacteraceae > Bog-1198. The sequence goes on along the minus strand of JAXDQI010000077.1, from coordinate 9,043 downwards.
GGAATCGCAAGCGAGAGGATTTCCTTCCTAAGAGATGTTTACAATTTTGAGTTTTCCGATACACCCGCAAAGTTTCTGAATACCTTTAAGAATTTCTACGGACCCACCATGAATGCCTTCGAAGCAGCGGGAAAGAGCGGTCGGGCCGACGATTTGCAACGAGAGCTGGAAGAATTGTTCGAAAGTCAGAACAAGAGTTCCAGCAAAGACACGACGGTGATTCCGGCGACGTATTTGCGGGTGACAGTCGCGGTTGAGTAGTGTGGCTCATCGTTCGGCATGTGGGTGCGCGAGGAGCCGACGCGGATGGTCTTCCGAAAAAGGGGCCCAGCGGGTCGATGTCGTTGACGCCTGACAGAGCGCTGCGTGGCTCATTGCCTTCGTCAGCAAGATGGCTGGTGAGGGGCGGAATGCCCCAGGGAAGGGGCAACGCAGGCGAGGGCGTGTGAGCCCGAGATCGCGGGAGGCGAGTCGAAGTCACGCCTTTGACTCGCCGTTGCCAGGCGAGTGCGGGAGCACGAACAGCCTGGCCTTCGTAGAATGTGCGGTGGCCTGGCTCGGTTTGGGGTGGTACCTCTCTCGGCATTCCACTCGCGTCGATGCCATTGCGCGACTGCATCCAATTGCCCCCTGGCACGCATCTTATAGATACCGTCATCACAAACGAGGAGTGCGCAATGGCCGGTATCGGACCTTACCTGGTGGGAGTGGCCTTCTGGATATTCATCGGTGCGGTGGCGGTTGCTGGGATCGTCACCGAGTACAAGAGACGGCGCGGCAGCATCGAAGTGATTCGCATGGCCATCGAAAAGGGGCAGCAACTGGATCCTGCGTTGATCGAAAAGCTGACATCAAATGAACAACGTGCGGGGCGAATTGACCCCTTGCACATGAAACTCGGCGGCATCATCACCATCGCTTCGGGCGTCGGTTTCTGTTTGCTGGGAGTGTTCATGGTTGGCGTGTCGCCAAACTTTTTTTATCCAATGTTTGGAGCGGGCTTGGCGGCGATCTGCGTCGGTATCGGTCTGCGCATCGCGTCCAAAGTGCTGGCCGAGGCACGCGAGCGCGAACTTCCGCGCAACGACCTGCCGTGACTCGCAATCCGCCGAGCCCCATGCTCGGCGAAGCCAGCGAGGTGGCGGTGGTGGCCTTGGCAATGAACGGTGACGACGCAGCCTTCGGTGAGTTGGTGCGCCGCCGGCAGGAGGCGATCAGAAATCTGCTTCGCCGAATGACTGGGGAGTCCGCGTCGGCGGATGACCTCGCGCAGCAGGCGTTTGTGCAGGCATGGAAATCGCTTCGGACATTGAAATCGCCGACGGCGTTCGGTGCGTGGCTACGCAAGCTTGCGGTGAACTGCTGGCTGCAGCAGGCGCGCGCCAAGAGACCTGAGGTCGCACTCGACGAAGCGAGTCTTTCGGACGTGCACTGGGTCTCGACGGTGGCGGAGCGATTGGATCTGGACGCGGCGCTCGCGACATTGCCGTCGGACGCGAGATTATGCGTCGTGCTCGCGTATAGTGAGGGCATGAGTCACGCCGAGATCAGCGAAATCACTGCGATCCCGCTCGGAACGGTGAAGTCGCATATCGCACGCGGGGCAGCCCGCTTGCGGGAAATATTGCATGCCTACGGTGACCACAATGCTCAATGAATGCGATCCGGAACTCACCAAGGCTTTCGCGCAAGCTCGCCAGCCGCTTGCCGGTGATCAATTCATGCCGAATCTGCTGCTGAAAATTGAACGAACGCGGCGAATTCGAATGTGGCGCCAGATCTTCGCGGTCGTCGCCGTCGTGGTCATTGCGTCGCTCAATATGCCGCTGGTATCGGAAATGATGGCCAGCGCGGTGCGCTTCGCCGGTGATTTTTCGCGGGCCTCCGCAGGATTTCTGATCACGCCCTGGGGATGGGTCGCGTCGATGCTCATCGGCGTATGGGTGCTGTTTCGCACCCGGCCATCACGCCGCTAGGTTTGCATACCCTGAAACTCTGACCATCGCTTTGGGTGCGCTCACGGATGTGCTAGTGCCTGAGGTGGTCCAGCCGTGCTATTGGACTGAAACCACCCGCTCGTCGCGCGCATGGGGGTCAACGTGAACCCGCGTCGCCGGGAAGGCGAATTTGGCGAGTAGCCGCAGCAACAACGGCAGTAGAAATACGTCGTCGACGATGCCTAAGACCGGGATCGCAAAGTTGAATGGTTCGAGGGCAAAGAAGCCCAGCGCAATGGTTGCCGGGAGGATCCACCGCGGGCGGCGTGGGTCGCGCAGCGCCACCCACAGAAGGCGCAGATCCTGACCGCTTAATCGCCAAAGCCTGAACAGCCGTCGCATAGCAACCCCTGAGGACAAGAGAGCGCACTAACACCATAGAGGCGAAAATCCGCCTTTCAAGTGCGGTTCTATCCGCCGATCATCCTCCAGGTGGCAATTCGGTGTGCTCGCATTCGGCGTAAGCGCGATTTGAGATTTGCGGTCGTATCGGCAGGCGGCCAATTGGTCGATCAGCACCGTGTACGCGATCGGGTCGGTCATTCGATCCCAACGCCAGTGCGGGGCCAAGGACACGCCCACCTCGACGTATCCAGCGGCTATCATGGCGACAAGGTCGGCCGACTCAATGGACGCACTTGATGCTCGAATGGTTTGAACGAAGGGTAGATCCCTTCCCAGAGACAATTTCCAGCGATATGCCACGCACCTTCTTTGCGTTCCTCTGGGAATGCTCGGCCGGTGTGCGGCCGTACCTCTTTTGGATGACCCTGTTGACGGCGGCCATCGGCGCGTTCGAGGCGCTGCTGTTCTCGATGCTGGGCCGCCTGATCGATTGGCTGGGCGCCTCGGGCCCCGCACATTTCTTCGAGGAGCAGCGGACGCGCCTGTGGCTGCTGGCCGGCATCCTCGTGGCGAGCCCCCTTCTCATCGCGCTTGAAGCGTGGCTCAAATATCAGACAATTCAGCCGGTCTTTCCGATGCGGTTGCGGTGGATTTTCCATCGCCGGATGCTCAATCAGTCGTTGAGCTTTTTTCACGATGAATTTGCCGGCCGCATCGCCGCCAAAGTCATGCAGACCGCGCTGGCGGTGCGCGACACCTGGACGACCGTGGCGGACATCCTGGTCTACGTGGCCGTGTATTTCATCACGGTGGCGGCCGTGGTCGCGGGTTTCAACTGGTGGTTGTTGCTGCCCTACCTGGCCTGGATGGTGGGCTACGGAATGGCGCTGATCTTTTTCGTACCGCGTTTGGGTCAAATTGCCGCTGAGCAAGCCGACGCGCGGTCCTTGATGACCGGCCGGATCACCGACGCCTACACCAACATCGCCACCGTGAAACTGTTCTCCCACGGCAGGCGCGAGGCGGAATTTGCGCGGTCGGCCATGGAGGAATTTCTGGTGACCGCGCGGGGCCAAACTCGCCTGGTGAGTTCATTCGAGATCGTCAACCACACGTTGAGCATGCTGCTCATCGGGGGTACCGCCGGAATCGCGATCTGGCTGTGGTCGCATCGGCAGGTCGGTCTGGGCGCCGTCGCCGCGGCGACCGCGCTGGCCCTGCGTCTCAACGGCATCTCGCACTGGATCATGTGGGAATTGGCGACGCTGTTCGAGAACATCGGCACCGTTCAAGACGGCATTCGGACGCTGTCCCACCACACGGCGGTAACAGATTCCGCGAACGCAACACCCTTGCGGGTCACTCGGGGCGAAATTCGCTTCGAGAACGTGCGCTTTCACTACGGCGGGGAGAAACGAGTCATCGAAGATCTGTCACTGGTCATCAAGCCGGGCGAACGCATCGGACTGGTGGGTCGCTCCGGCGCCGGCAAGTCCACCGTTGTCAACCTGTTGCTGCGCTTCTACGATATCGAGGCGGGGCGCATCTTGATCGATGGGCAGAACATCGCCGAGGCCACCCAAGAGAGCCTGCGCCAACAGATCGGCATGGTGACGCAGGACACTTCGTTGCTGCATCGTTCCGTGCGCGACAACATCATGTATGGCCGGCCGGGCGCGTCGGAAGAGGCGATGCACGCGGCGGCGCGGCGTGCCAAGGCTGACGAGTTCATCGCTTCGCTCACCGACGCGCACGACCGACGTGGTTACGATGCGCACGTGGGTGAGCGCGGTGTCAAATTGTCGGGGGGACAGCGCCAGCGAATTGCGCTCGCCCGCGTGATGCTCAAGGATGCGCCCATTTTGCTGCTGGATGAGGCGACCAGCGCCCTGGATTCGGAAGTCGAGGCGGCGATTCAGGAGACCTTGACCTTGTTGATGCGGCGCAAGACCGTGGTCGCTATCGCCCACCGGTTGTCGACCATCGTCATGATGGACCGGCTCATCGTCCTCGATGCCGGCAAGGTGATCGAAGAGGGCACCCACGGAGAGTTGCTCACTCGGAACGGTCTGTATGCGCGGCTATGGGCTCATCAGAGCGGTGGATTTTTGGGTGAGCAGGAGCCGGAAGGCGAGCAGATCTTCAGGCGGCCAGCCGCGGTCCCGCTGAAATAGTAATCGCGTCGAGCGTTGGATCTCCTACGGTCTGAAACTTCGCCGTCCGGGAACGGGGTGTGTTTAGCGCCGTAAGCCCAAGTGAAAGAAGCTTGACTACAACTTAGATGAACTTCTCTTGGTCTGATTAACGTTTTCACACAATCTCGGACCCGCTGCTGATTGCGGGGACCGTCCGCTAGCGGGATAATTAGTGGCCCTGGTGTTCCTAGCTGCGAGAGCAGCCAGTTGCTTCCGCACATCGTCTGCTTCTTCATTTCTTCCAAGAAGTTCCAACGCGCTTGCCTTGGATGGCGTCGGGTGATCTCCTGTACGTGGGGTGTAGCCGGCCAACTTTGCGACGCCATCGAGCGAAGCCACTGATTCTAAATACGGCAAACCGAAATCCCGCAAGGCTGCTACAACCTCCGCAGCCACTTTTGGCACGTCATCATCATTGCCAATTGACCACCAATGATCGGCTTGCTGTGGCAAAAGATGGCCGATTCGGATGCCGACGTGCATATGTCGTTGCTTTGAGGAGTCGAGTACTACTTCTTCGCCGTTCTTTCGCGCTATTGATTCAAAATACCTCCCGACGCTCATTGTAAATCGCGTGCGCTCCGCGTGATTCCATTGGCTCAATTGAAACCTAATGTGGGCCGTCGATAGCACGCCCGCCAGAACGAATCGTCTACCGTGCTTGCGATATCCAAGTCCTTTTAATAGGGGCGCGACAGCCGTCGATATAACTTCGTCAACATATTTGCTTGAAACCGTGCGCATTAGCGAGTCTCTCAAGTCAAGGTGTTCTTTACGTCGTCTTCAAAGAACTAATCACGGGAGATGGTACGACACGCCGTGTCCAAGGTGATCTGAGTGGACGTAGAAAATGCATAGCGTGAGGGCGCAAGCAGTGCCGCCATTGGGACGCAGCGTCGCCACCGGGGTGTCATCCACCCGAATGGTTTCTTGGATGAGCGCGCCGGTGCTCGAGTATTCGCCCGGCGCGGATTTACGGCGCGAAGGCGCCGTGATTACGGGTGCATTGCCAGATATTTTTGAATCAGCAATGCCTGATGCTCCCAGCCGCCTTCATTCGCCTTGAACGCGGCGGCGCGCCGCTCGAGCGGAATCTGGTCGAAACCCGATTCGGAAATCGTCAATTGCGTGCCGCCGGGCACTTCCTCCAGATCGAAGACGATGAGCGTCGTGGGCTCGTTGGAGTAATCGACGCCGGGATCAATCGCGTAGGGATGCCAGCGGAAGGAGATTCTGCGCATCGGTTCGATTCGGTCGACCCAGAACTCGAACGCAGTGCCCTCATACGGCTTCTGCATCTTGGCCACCTCAGGGTCGACGGTCGTGGGAACGATACAGCCTGCGAGGCGCGCGCCGGCCGTAAAAGGGCCATCGAGTGCAACGCCGAACCAACTGCCGAATGCTTGTGAATCGCTGACCGCAGCCCAGACACGGGCGAGCGGAGCCCGCAATACAATCTGTTTCTCGATACGATCGGTGTTCATCGGCAACCTCCAGGTTGCCTTAAGATAGTACGGACGCGATCAAGACGCAACCGAATGGTTGCACTTTAAGTCGGCGCTTTGCCGATGCGGGCGCCGGAGGGGGTCACACCTACCGCCCTTTTCAAGAATACTCGCTAACAGATTGATTAAAAACAGATCATGCGGCGAGCCTCGCGGCGGCACTCGAACTGTGACCTAAGTCACTGTTACCCCAAGTTTTTTTTAACTTAAGACGTTGACAGTATGACGCGCCGCTCCCTATAGTGGAGCCCGGTGGGAAAAAGTGGGAGGGAATGGGTTTTGCGACCCATCCAGCGATGTTCAGGGGTTCCAACAACTTAACTCTCGATGCAAAAGGCCGGATGGTAATGCCCACCCGGTACCGAGAGCGGCTGCAGGAACGCTGCGGTGGGAAATTGGTGGTCACGGTGGACAAGGACCAGTGCCTGCTCATTTATCCGCTACCCGACTGGGAGGAGGTGGAGCGCAAATTGATGCGGCTGCCGGCTTTCAATGCACCGGCCAGACAGTTGCAGCGCCTGATGGTGGGCAATGCCACCGACTTGGAACTCGACGGACACGGCCGGATCCTGCTGCCGCCCAATCTTCGTGAATTTGGTTTTCTAACGCGCGATGCGGTGTTGATCGGACAGGGAGTGAAATTCGAATTGTGGGATGAGGCGCGGTGGAACGAACGCCGCGACGCATGGCTGGCGAGCGATGAGTCCGCCGGTCAGCTGCCTACCGACCTCGAAACGCTGTCGCTGTAGTGTCGGGTAACGACAGGGCGGTGGAGCACACGCCGGTACTCTTACCTCAGGTACTGGCGGCGTTGAACGTACGGTCGAGCGGCGTCTATCTGGACGCCACTTTTGGGCGGGGTGGACACGCTGGGGCCATTGTGGAGAAGCTCGTTGCTGACGGTCGATTGCTTTGCCTCGACCGCGACCCCGTCGCCGTCGCCGAAGCGCGAGCCCGCTTCGCGGCCGATTCGCGGGTGTCGGTGTTTCTCGCGCCCTTCTCCGCGCTGGCAGCTTGCGCCGATCAGGTGGCGCCCGGCCTCAAATTCGACGGCATTCTGTTCGATCTCGGCGTTTCCTCCCCGCAGCTCGACGATCCCGCCCGCGGGTTCAGCTTCATGCAGGACGGGCCGCTCGACATGCGCATGAGCGCGGGCGTGGGCCCCACCGCCGCCGACGTCGTGAACGGAGCGTCCGAAACGGAGTTGATCCGCATCTTTCGCGAATTCGGCGAAGAGCGGTTCGCTCCGCGCATCGCTCGCGCCATCGTGGCCGACCGGGCATCCAAACCCTTCGAACGCACGCTCGAGCTCGCAGAAATGATCTCGCGGGTCGCACGCACTCGCGAGCGGCACAAACATCCAGCGACGCGTGTCTTTCAGGCGCTGCGCATCCATGTCAACGGCGAACTCGTCGAACTCGAAACCGCACTTTCCGCAGCTTTTGAACGCCTGGCGCCGCACGGGCGGCTCGCCGTGATCAGCTTTCATTCATTGGAAGACCGCATCGTGAAGCAGTTCATGCGCCGGCACGCCTCCACCGATCCCGTGTACGCGGGGCTTCCGTTCGTGCCCGCGCATGCGGCGCCGAAGCTCCGCCTGGTCGGCAAATCGATTCAAGCCGACAGTGACGAGACCGCGCGCAATCCGCGCGCCCGTAGCGCGCGCTTGCGCGTTGCCGAACGTTTGCATGAAGGGCTCGCCGCTTGAAAACCGCCAAGCTGATGTACATCGTTTTCCCCGTCTTGTGGCTCGCCGTGCTGGGGTCGGCCGTGCAGGTGATCTACGCGCGCCACAAGGCGCGCGACCTGTTCGTGCATCTGGAAAAGCTCAACGCCGAGCGCGATTCGCTCGAGATGGAATGGGGCCGCCTGCAGCTCGAACAAAGCTATTGGTCGTCGCACGCCTTCGTCGAGCGTGTGGCGAACGCCAAGCTGCAGATGAATCTGCCGCAGACCCGGGACGTGCGGATCGTGCGGCCGTGAAGCCCCGATTCACCGCAAAACCGCGTTCCGCAGAAAACGAGGCGCAGGCGCGCTGCTATCGCTGGCGCTCGTCCGTGGTGCTGGGGCTGGTGGTGCTGGGGGCCATGGGGCTCGCGGCGCGAGCGGTGGAACTGCAATTGTTGGATCACGGCTTCCTCGCGAAGCAAGGCGACGACCGCTCGATGCGCGTGGTGAAAATCGCCGCGCACCGCGGCGCGATCACCGATCGTTCCGGCGAACCGTTGGCCATCAGCACGCCCGTCGACAGCGTGTGGGTGAATCCCCAGGAGCTCAACGACAACATCGATCAGCTGCCAAAGCTCGCCAAGGCGCTGAAACAGGATCCGCAATTCCTGGCGCGGCGCATCACCAGCAATCTCGATCGCGAATTCCTCTATCTCGTGCGCCACATGCCGCCGGATCAAGCCGCGCATATCAAGGCGCTGGGGATTCCCGGCGTCAATCTATTGCGGGAATATCGGCGCTACTATCCGGCGGGCGAGGTGGCCGGACATGTGGTCGGGTTCACGACCATCGACGACGCGGGCCAGGAGGGTCTCGAACTCGGCTTCGATCAGCTGCTGAACGGCGAGGACGGCTCGAAACGAGTCATCCAAGATCTGTACGGCCGGTATGTGGAAAACGTCGAAAGCCTGCGCGCGCCCAGGCCGGGGCGCGATCTGGTCACCAGCATCGATCTGCGGATCCAATATCTTGCCTACCGGGAGCTGAAAGCGGCGATGCAGGAATACCGCGCGCAAGCCGGCTCGGTCATCGTCATCGACGTGGATACCGGCGAAGTGCTGGCGCTGGTGAACCAGCCGTCGTACAACCCCAACGATCGCGACCAGCTGAAGCCGGGGTTGTACCGCAACCGCGCGGCCACCGACATCTTCGAGCCCGGCTCGAGCATCAAGCCGTTCATCATGGCCGCGGCATTGTCGTCGGGGCAGTATCGCGCCGACAGCGTGGTGGATACCTCGCCCGGCTTCCTGAAGGTCGGCACCAAGGTGTTCGA
>JAXDQI010000076.1:0-2817 GCA_034667965.1 Gammaproteobacteria bacterium | reverse complement strand
GCGGATTCGGACAGCACCAACCCGTCGTCGTCGATCGAGGGGATCTGTTCGAAGGGGCTGAGCCGGCGATAGGTTTCGGTGTTCAGGTCGTGCGCGGGGTGGTCCATGCCAGCCAGCTCGAACGGCAATTGCATCTCTTCGAGCGCCCACAACACGCGCAGGTCGCGAGTATGGTCGCGCGCGACAGCGTTGACCTTCGAAAAGCCGTAGACCTTGAGCATGGTGACATTCCTTGGTTGAAGCTCCCCGGCTGCGAAGAGTACCGAAACTCTAAGGTCGGCGCACTACACCCTGACGAGATGGCCTCGTCGCGCGCATAGCAGAGATGCGTGGCATGCGGTGGCTCGCGGTGGTCAAAAACTAGTCAGCGGAACTCAAGCGGCTGATTCTGGGTGGCGTTTGAGTGACAAGTCGCAGGTTATGCACAGGGTTATCAACCGGAATCGGGGATTCAAGAAAAGCAAGAGGATATTGCGGCGCTCGCGGATCGGACCCATTGCGGACCTCCGGTACTCATAGCAAACTCCGGAAAGAGACGTCGGCGGGAGATGAGCAACATGGTCAAATTCCAGCCGGACGGCCGGCATACTGTCACACCGCGAATCGTTGTTCGCAATCCGGAAAGCCTGATTAAATTCCTCAACGCAGTTTTTCACGCGCAGGGCGAATTTCGAGCCGGCTTACCTGCCGAGATGAGAATCGGTGACTCCGTAGTGATGGTGAGCGGCGACGATGGCCTCCTCGATCCGATGCCCGCATTTCTCTACGTTTATGTCGACGACACCGATTCCACCTACAGGCGCGCAATCGCGGCCGATGCAACCTCATTGGAAGAGCCAGCCGACATGCCGTACGGCGACCGACGCGCGATGGTGAGAGATGCGTGGGGAAACACCTGGCAGATTGCTACCCACAAATACGATTTGTCGGTGGCGGAGATCCGTTCACGCTTGGGCTAAACCCAGACGGCGGCGCCGGCGGGCGGGAGATTTAGGGTACAGGATCGATACGAGGTTGTCGCAGTCACGGGGGAGTTGTGCAATGCAGCTTATAGATATGAGTCACACGCTGGAAACGGGAATGCTCACCTACAAGGGTCTTCCGGCTCCCGTGATCTGCGACTACTTGTCTCGGGAGGCGTCGCGGAAAGTCTACGCCGCGGGGACGGAATTCCAGATCGGCCGTATCGAGATGGTCGGCAATACGAGCACCTACATCGATAGTCCCTTTCACCGCTACGCCGACGGTAAGGATTTGTCGGAATTGCCCTTGGAGTCGCTTGCGAACTTGCCGCTCGTCGTGGCACACATCGAACCAGGCCGGTCACGGGCCATCGAGAAATTGCCAATGTCAGCAGCCGACCTTCGCGGTAAAGCGGTGCTCATCCGAACGGGTTGGGACGCACATTGGCGAACGGACACATACTTTGAAGGGTTCCCGTACCTCACTGCGGAACTTGCCCGGTGGCTCCGAGATGCGGGGGTCGCGTTGGTCGGCATCGATTCCCACAACATTGACTGCACAGACACGGGCGAGCGGCCGGTGCACTCGACGTTGCTGGGTGCAGAGATCCCCATCGTCGAGCACCTGTGTGGTCTGAGTGCCGTACCGGAACGAGGCGCTAAGTTCTTCGCGGTACCGGTCAAGGTCAAGGGTTTTGGCACTTTTCCAGTTCGTGCATTTGCCGCCGTTGAAGAAACAGCGAACTCACCGGGCGGACGGCAGGCTGCGCAGGGCATTGGTGGGGTGTCTTCCGAATAACTGCCCTCTTCGTGCAGATATGCGGCGGGTGGTTTTGGGGCGGAGGGTCTATCCTTTCGCCGTGGAACAGGCAGGGAGGCCGTGATGACCGATGAAATCAGCAAACGCGCCGAGGAATTGCACGAGGCGGGGATGAAGCATTCCGCCTCCGGCGATGAAGGTTCCGCCATCATGGCGTATCTGCGCGCCCTGGCTCTCGATCCGCGCCGGCCGGAAACGCTGTATAACCTCGGGCTCATTTACAAATACCGACGTGACTGGTGGGAGTCGTACGAGTACAACCGGCGGGCGCGGGCGTTGCGGCCCGATGATGAGGCGACTTTGTGGAATCTCGCCATTGCGGCGACCGCGCTGCAAGATTGGCAGACTGCGCGGGACGTGTGGCAGACGCTCAAGATCATTGCGGAGCCCGGGGAGGGGCCGATCGACGAGGACTTGGGCAGCACGCCGGTGCGCTTGAATGCGGACGAGAGTACGGACGCGCCTACGGAGGTGGTCTGGGCTCGTCGCCTCTGTCTGGTGCGTGCGCGCATTCTCAGTATTCCGACAGGTGCCACGGGATTTCGGCATGGGGATGTTGTGCTGCATGATGGGGCCGCCGTAGGCTATCGGCTGAATTCAGGCGGCCACGAAGTGCCGGTCTTCAATGTCCTGCAGCTGTTTGAGCCGTCCCGCCTCAGCACGTTCGAGGCGTCGGTCGAGGTCGATGAACCGGCGGATATCGAAGCCCTCAATCAGGCGTGCGATCAGGCCGGCATTGCATTTGAAGATTGGACCGCGTCGCTCCGGAATCTGTGTAAGGCGTGTAGCGAGGGCGGGCCGTACGAGGGCCACGATCACGAGCTGAGAGAATCGGATTCTTGGGAGCGGACACGTGAGGTGGGGTTCTCAACCACGAATGCCGATCGTCTGACGACCGTATTGGACGGTTGGAAAGGTCGGCGGCGGCGGGTGGTGGATTTGCGCTGTACGCTGGACGCCAGGTTGTCGTGAACCAGGCGAAAGCCGTTAATTCCTGTCCTCACCCCAAGCCCAAGCATTAAACTCACCTGTCCA
>JAXDQI010000075.1:0-6578 GCA_034667965.1 Gammaproteobacteria bacterium | reverse complement strand
TTTTCACAAACCCGCCCATTGACGGGACACGGTTGCTTTTCACGCGACCGTCGGAACGACCGAACCGAGCCAGCGTGTCAGGGCCGCGCCGTCCATCGCGCCGCTGTGACGGGCGATTTCCTTGCCGCCGCGAAAAACTATCATCGTCGGAATGCTCCGGATGTTGAATTTGGCCGCGGGAGCGGGATGATCCTCCGTGTCCAATTTCGCGAAGCGCAGTTTCGGTTCGAGCTGCCGCGCGGTTTTCTCGAAGAACGGCGCCATGGCGAGACATGGCCCACACCAGGGCGCCCAAAAATCGACCACCAGCGGCAAGTCGCCGCGGCTGACGTGCTTGTCGAAATTCGCCGATGTGAGGGTCAGGGGCGTTCCCTCGAAGAGGGCTGAGTGACAGCTGGGGCAGCGTGGCGATTCGCTCAAGCGGTTGCTCGGCAGCCGCACCACCGAATCGCAATGTCCGCACACGACGTGAATGTGCTGGCCGCTCGACGTCATTTCGGCGCGGCTACGAGAATGACAAAGGTATCCGGCACGACGTTCGGGCGTGGGTGCGGTTGATCGGCGGTCGCCGGCGGCGTGTCGCCGAGGCGCGCCGCGGCGAGAAATAGCCTGTGCGTCGCCGGATCAAGCGCCATGGTCCGGGCGCTCTTTTGCGTTTGCACGGTGGCGATGACCCGGTACTGATCCGGCGTGTCCTGATGAATCACGGTCAGGGTCCCTTCGCTGCCGTTGGAACTGAAGACAAATCCGAGATCGCCATCGAACGCCGCCGCATCCGGCCCTTGCCCGACGGCCACGCGGGCCACCTGCTTGCCGGTGAGCGAGTCGGTGATGGCCATGACCTGGTTGGCGCAAACCGAAAACAAGCGATGGTTCACCGCGTCCATCGCGAGGCCGGAAGGATTGGTGCAGCCCGGCAACGGCCAGGTCGCCTTGATCTTGAGCGATTTCGCGTCGATGGCAACCAGCTTGCCGGCTTCGGTTTCGATGTTGACGAATACGGTTCCCGCGGCGTCCGTCACCATGAACTCCGGCGGTCCCGGCAGTGCAATGGTGGTGAGGACTTGAAGCGTCGACGGATCGAGTACGCTGATGTCATTGGTGGCGGCATCGGCGGCAAACACGTGTTGCCCGCGCGGCTCGTACAAGACCGCGTCCGGATTTTTTCCGGCCACCGGCGACTCCAGGATCACGCGAAGCGTATCCAGTTCGAACGCGGATACCGTGTTGGCCTTGCCGTTGCTGGTATAGCCGCGCTTCAGTTCCGGCGCGAACGCGATGCCATGCACGCCGGACGTATTGGCAACGATGCCGGTGCGGCGGCCGCTCGACGTTTCGACCACATCAACGCGGTCGCCGCGGCTGATGAAGAGTCTTCCGCCGCTGGGCTCGAGCGCCAGATAATCCCAGCCGCCGGTGCCCCCCAGCTGCCAGATGGTCGATACGCCGTAATCGGCGTTGGGCAGGGGCGATTCCTCGGCGGAGCACATGGATGCCGCGGTCAGCAGAACGGCGCCGAGCACGCCCACAATAAGACAACGCTGCATCGTCAAATCCCTTCCCTTCAGCACAGATCCTGAAGTTTACCCGCAATGCCGGTAACACAAAAATTCACACCGTGGCGATCGTGTAATTCCTACAACAGGTCGAGGCCGTGGCCGACGCAATCGCGTCCCCACCAAGCATTCTCAAGGGTTCCGCCGTGCATCTATGGTGATTCATGAGTGTATGGTGATTCATGAGTGACCGTTTGCGGGTGCGGGCCGGCTGGTTTTTGTTGCTTCTACTGTTCGGATGCTCGCACCAGGATGGGAACTCGCCGTCTGCGCCCGTGCCGCAGCGCGGGGCGTTGCTGCAGTCTCCGGTACATATCGTGTCGGCGTTCTCTCCCGCGGTGCTGCGGACGCTGCTGAGCGCCAGTCCGCTCGGAAAGACGCTGCTGCAATTGGTGTACACGCCGCTTTGCACCATCACGGTCTACCACCTGGAGTATCAGACGGTGGACCCGGCAGGCAATTTGACCCCGGCGTCGGGTGCTCTGATGGTGCCGAGCGGTGGTACTGCCTGCGAGGGCGGGCGCGCCATCGTGGCCTATGCGCACGCGACGAGGACGGACCGAAATTTCAATATTGCGGACTTGACGGCGATCGGCAATGACGAGGGTTTGTTGATGGCGGCGGTATTCGCGGCCGAAGGCTACATCGTGGTCGCGCCGAATTACGTGGGCTACGACACGTCCACCTTGGGCTATCACCCCTACTTGAATGCCGATCAACAATCCAAGGACATGATCGATGCGCTGACCGCCGCCCGCAGCGCACTGCCCACCTTCGAGGCGCCGAACAGCACGGTCGGCGGAAAACTGTTCGTTGCCGGTTACTCGCAGGGTGGTTACGTGGCGATGGCCACGCATCGCGCCATGCAGGCCGCCGGCATGACCGTAACCGCTGCCGCGCCCATGTCGGGTCCCTATGCCTTGGCGGCATTTGGGGACGCCGTATTCGAGGGCCACGTCAACATGGATGCGCCCGTCAGCGTGACGCTGTTGGTGTCGGGTTTTCAGCACGCCTACGCGAATATCTACGCCGCGACGGCCGACGTATTCTCCCCCGCCTATGCCACCGGCATCGACTCGCTGTTGCCGAGCACGACGCCGCTAGGCACGTTGCAGAGCGAACACAAGATTCCGCCGGCCGAGGTCTTCAGCAGCACGCCCCCGGACCCGGCGTCTATGGCCTTCACGCCGGCCACATCTCCGGCAAATCTAAGGGCGGTATTCGCCGCGGGATTCGGCACCGATTTCCTGATTTCGAACAGCTATCGGGCGGACTATCTCAAGGATGCGCTGGCCAATCCCGACGGAGGATTTCCCGCCGTAACCGACGGGCTCCCACCGGCAAAGCCGGCCAATGCCTTGCGGCAGGCGTTCAAGACCAATGACCTGCGCACGTGGGCGCCGGCGGCGCCGGTGCTGTTGTGCGGCGGAGATGCGGATCCGACGGTGTTTTATTCGAATACCCAGCTCATGGAGGGCTACTGGGCGGCGACCGCGCCAACCGCTCCGGTCACGGTTCTCGACATCGATTCGACGCCGGGCGCCAACGATCCTTACCAAACATTGAAGGCCGAGTTCGCGGTCGCCAAGGCCGCCATCATCGTCTCAGCCATTGCGGGCGGAGCATCGGACGGGGGGCTGAGCGCCGTGTTGAACGTGTACCACGCCGGTCTGGTGTCGCCCTTCTGCCTGAGTGCCGCCAAGTCGTTCTTCGATGCCCACTAGCGCGTTTCCGGCTCCTGCACCCTGTTTTCCCGCCGTGCGCCCAATAACAAAATACTATCTCCACTAAAGAAAAAATCAGTTTCGCTGCGCTGCAACCTATCCGATGATTACCGGCTTTGACGCCGTGTGACTTCAGCGTTGTTTTTGGGGAACGAGCAGATGGGGATGTCTTTACGATTTGTCGCGGCGGTGCTGGGTGCCGGCGCCGGCCTGGCGAGTTCGGCGAGTGATGCGCACCTCGCGGCCGACGCGAGCGCCACGGACGCCAACACCTTGAGCGAAGTGGTCGTAACGGCCCAACGCAAGGAGGAATCCGCGCAGAATGTGGGGATCGCTCTGTCGGTCATCTCCGGGCAGGATCTGGCCGACAAGGCCATCACGAACGTCGTCGGACTGCAGAACGCCATCCCCAGTCTGCAAGTCGAACCGGCGTTCGGCGGCGGTCAACCGCAGTTCCGAATTCGCGGCGTCGGGTTTCTCGATTACACGTCGAACAATGCATCGCCCATCGGCGTGAGCCTCGATGATGTTGCCTTTGCGCTCCCCATCCAGACGGCGGGCCAGCTGTTCGACGTGAATCGAATCGAGGTGTTGCGCGGACCGCAAGGCACTCTGTACGGACGCAATACCACGGGCGGGCAGATCAATTTCATCACCAACCGGCCGACGGCCGAGACGCATGCAGGCATCTCCGCGGAATATGGCTCCCACAACGAAGTGAATGCGGAAGGCTACGTATCCGGGTCGATCGCCGATGGCTTGCTGGGACGTCTTTCCGTGGCAACCGAACAAGGCGGCGCCTGGCAGCGCAACCGCGACACCGGTCAGCGTCTGGGCAACAAGGACAAGATCGCCGGGCGCGGCCAATTGGAATGGAAACCGGCGGATGCCGTCGACCTAAGGCTCGGTTTTCATTTGGCGCAGGACAAGTCCGATGAGACCGGTTTGTACCTGCTGAAGCCCTATACGCGCACCAATGCCCTCGGGGTGGTCACCACGACCATTCCGGCGGACACGTCCCGATATGTCACGGATTGGAATCTCAATCCGACCTTTGCGAATCTGATCGGTCTCCGTCCGGGATCCAAACCCGGGGTGGACAATTCGAACAACGGAGTGGATCTCACCGCAAATATCGATTTCGGCGGCGCCAGACTAACCAGCATCACCGCCTACAACAGAATGATCAGGCGGGAGTACGGCGATTGGGACGCCACCCAGTATCATGATTCGGACGAGTTCTTCCGCAGTGATCTGGACGTGCTTTCCGAAGAACTGCGCGTCGCGTCGACCGGGGAGGGGCGGCTCGGATGGGTGGGCGGCGTGTTCTACTCGGATATGGATCTGCATGAGAAATTCTATTCGGATTTCACCGATGCCAAGAATATCGGCGGCATCGCGCTCACGCAGTATGAGCAGAAGGCACGTGCGCTTGGGCTTTTCGGCCAGGCCAACTACAAGTTCAACGACGTTCTGAAAGCGACACTGGGCGTGCGCGAGGACCATGAGACGCGCGACCTGATCGGTCTCAACACGGGTTTCTTGGTGCCGGATTTCCCGTCATTTACGGGCGGACCGGTCAATCATTCGATCAGCTCGAATCTGCCCTCGGGTAAGTTCGAGATCGACTACACGCCGCAGCCGGGAACACTGGTGTACGAAAGCATCAGCCGCGGCGTGAAGTCCGGAGGATTTACCGCCCACAACACCGTCGTGGCCCCCACGGCGGAACCGTTCGAGCCGGAAAAGCTCACGGCCTACGAGGTGGGCATCAAATCCGATCTGACCCGGACAGTGCGTGTCGATGCGGCCGCGTTCTACTACCGATATAAGGGCCAGCAGGTGCTCGGCAAGGTTCTCGACACCTTTTCCGGTTCCTACGTCGGTAAATTCGTCAATGCGGATTCGCGCCTCGCCGGCGGCGAGGTCGAATTGGAATGGCGGCCGCTCGCGGCGCTCTCGATATCGCAATACGCCGGTTACGTCGAAGGCTACTTCACCAATACGGTGCTCGACAGCAACGCCGTCGACTATAACGGCCGTCCCTTGAGCGTTCCGAAGTGGAGCATCGGCGGCGATGTGAGCTATGACTGGAACGTCGCCGATTACAAGATCGTCGCGGAGTCCAATTATAGTTTCCACGACACGTACAGTCAGTTCTACCTCCTCGGCAGTTCCGACTTCACGGTGCCGAAGTATTGGCTGGCCAACGCCAACATCACCTTGTCGCCGGCGTCGGGCGCCCCTTGGACGTTGAGCCTGTGGGGCCGTAACATTTTCAACAAGGCTTACGATGTGACGCGGAATTACTTTCTGCCCGGCACCGAGGTGGCCCAGGCCGGGGAGCCCGCGACCTTCGGTATCCGCGTCAGCTATAAATACTGACGCCTCGATACCAAGATAGGCGCTGACCAAAGGTGATCGCATGTTGAAATGGGCGGCTATCATCATCGGGATCATCGTCGTTTTGCTGGCGGCGGTGTGGCTGAAACTGCGCGGGCCCGACATCCCGTACGAAACGCTGGAGGGGAAGTACGCGAACGGCGCCTCGCGTTTCATCGACCTTCCAGGCGGATTGCACGTTCATTACCAGGATGACGGCGATTTAGGCGCGCCGGCACTGGTGCTGCTGCATGGCTTCGGCGACTCCTATACGAGCTGGGAAGGATGGGTGGAGCAACTCAAGGCCAGGTTCCATCTGCTCAGCGTGGATTTTCCCGGGCACGGACTGACGCGCGCCCCGGAGGGGTATCAACTCAGCGGCGACGGCTTGGCGGACTTTGTCGATGCCTTCGCGGCGCAGCTTGGGCTTGCCAAATTTGCGGTGGCGGGCAATTCCATGGGCGGCGGCGTAGCCTGGCAGTTGGCGGTGCGCCACCCGCGGCGGATCAATGCATTGATCCTGGTGGATGCGGCGGGCTTTCCGAACGACAAGCCGCCGGCCGCGGTCCCGTTGGCGTTCAAGATCCTCAAGTACCCGCTCGGCCGCGCGCTCCTGCGCAATATCGACAATCGATCGCTGATCAACGAGGGCCTGAAGACCGACGTCTACGACAAGGGGTTGATCACGCCGGCGCTGGTGGATCGCTGGGCCGAGTTTCAACGTGCTCCCGGTCACCGCGCAATCCTCATGTCGGTCAACTTGAGCTCACTGGCGTCCGCCTCCCCCGAGATCCTTCGAGGCATCAGCGTGCCGACGCTGATCCTGCACGGCGAGAACGACGTGCTGGTCGAGCCCGCCAGCGCCGGCAAATTCGCCGCGGCCATTCCCGGCGCGAGAGTATTGATGTACCCGAAC
>JAXDQI010000074.1:0-4312 GCA_034667965.1 Gammaproteobacteria bacterium | reverse complement strand
GAACGACAGATGCGCCTTGTGCGGCAGGATCAGTGCCACAGAATTGTGGTTGGCGGGGCCCCGGCAGGACTGGCCGGTCTCTTCGCACAAGGCGCACATCACAAGATTGGTGCTCACTGACACGCCCGAACCCGAGCTTGAGCCGATGGATGCGGCGCGTGTCGTGTCGTACGAATTGCACGGATTACCCGCCCAGGTGCTGCGCTGATAGCCGAGCACCGAGGGCAGTATCTTGGTCGGATAATGCACGCCGCCCGGATTGCCGGGTCCGCGTCCATTGTATTCCGTCGTATTGGCCTTGGCGTAGATGATCGCGCCCTTGGTGCGCAGCTGCGCCACCAAAGTGTGATCGCGCGCCGGAAAGTCGATGTCGTAACGCGCGTCCGCGCCGCCGGTCGAGCGCATGTCCTTGGTGTCGTAGGGATCCTTGAACGAGAACGGAATGCAATACATCGGCAGTGCCGCGAGATCAGGATTGCGTCCATATTGCCGGTCGAGTTCATCCGCGCGTTCGAGCGCGTCCGGCTGGCGGCGAAATTCCTCGCATACGGCCGGCGCATCTGCGGGCAGCGGACCAGCGGACGGATGCTTGTCGAAATCGCCCTTGCAGGTCGCGGACCGCTGGCCGCGGATATTGATCATGCCGAGTGCACGCACCTGGCCGGCATTCGGAATTCCAACCGTCATGCCGAACTGTTGCTGCACGGCAGGATCGGAAGCCGTCGGTTCCATCCGGCCAAACTCGATCGGCGGCGTTTTCGCCGGGTCGCCGTCGGCCCTGCCCAGCGTCGCCTCGACGGCGGCTTTATATTCAGCATAGTTCGGCAGAAAGCGTGTGACGTTGTCTTCCGTCACGAGTGCATTGCAGGCGCCGTTGTAGGCCCTGGCGCGATTGAGATAGGCCTCGACCAGCCCCCGACAGGAAATCTGGCCTTCCTGGATGGCGCGATGGACATCGGGGATGGTTGCTTCCATCAAATGAAAGCGAAAGGGCGGCTGTTGCGCCTGAACTCGGTCAGCGCTGACGCCCAACGCACTCAGCAGTGAGGCGGCAGCGAAGCCAAACCTTGCAACCCACATGGTCCCTCCGAAAGCCTGAATTTTCTCTCGGAGCATCGTAGCCCGGGTTGGGCGCCCGTCAACGCATTCACACGCGTCCTGCGGCGCGCTCATGAGTCAATCCGGTGGTTCCGACCTCGCAGCTCCCTCGGCAGCACCGGGGTCGTGCCACGCATCGGTGCGATGATTTCGCCCGCGATGGTGCGAATGTTCTCGACATCGGGGATCATCTTGCAGAGCAACAGTTCGAGGCCGATGTCCTCGAAACGCCGCACCTGGCGCCGCACCGCGTCCGGCGCCCCAATCAGGCCCGCTCGCGTCGCCGGCAGCATCCGGCTCTCGATCTTGCGCGTGTCGGGATCCGGATCAAAAGCGAAAATCTGCCTGATGGTCTTGTCGAATGCTTCCTGCGGATCTCTGCCCAATGCGACGAAAGGATTGAGCGCATAGCGCACCTTGCGGCCCACACGGGCCGTCCGGCTGCTCATGTCTGCAATCGCATCCTCGATGCCGCGCACCACATCGTCGGTGGTTTCGGCGCTCTTGGGATAATCCACAAACCACCAGTCGCAGTGCGCCGCGATGAAATCGCGACCGCGGTCGCTGCGGCTCACCGAATAGATATCCGGCAATGACGGCGACGCCGGTTTGAGCAGAAGCTGGCCCTTGTCGACGTTATAGAACTGTCCCGCATAGGAAAACGTCTCGTTCGCCCAGAGCCCGCGCAGAATGTCGATGAATTCGGTCGTGCGCCGATAGCGGTCCTCGCCTTGCAGCACGGTTCCGCCGAACATGCGGAATTCCTCGTCGAACCAGCCGTTGACGATGTTGATCGCCATGCGGCCGCGACAGATGCGGTCGAGCGAAACCGCGAGCTTGCCGACCATCACCGGGTCCCACAGGCCGGGATGAACCGCGACCAGCGCGCGGATGTGATAGAGCCGCGACGCAATGGCGCTCGCCATAACCCACGCCGCCAGGTCGTTGCCGAGATGCCGCTCGGCGAACAGCACGAGTTCGAAGCCGACCTCGTCTGCTGCCTCCAGGAGTTTGATGCCGAGATCGAACTGCGCGTCGAGGCGGCCGGGCGGCAGCGGCGACAGCGCCTCGCTCACCGCCTGCGCAACCTCGGGCGAACCGACGGTCGCCATTGGAATGGGTGCATAGAGTCCGAACTGCATGGCGACAAGGCTTCTACTTAATCACTTGCTCGATGACCTGCGCTTTGTTACTTGCGATCGAGCGCCTGTTTGAGCCGTTCGATCGCCTCGGCTGGCGCGGCGGCGGCAGCAGCAAGCACGGCATCCACTTCCGCACCGGTCACAAGGTCGATGTCAAGTCTGGCCCTTTCGGCTTCCTTGAGAAAGTCGGGATCGCGCAAAGTCGCCGCGAAGGCGGATCGCAGGACCGCGGCACGGTCGGGCGGCAGGTCCGGCGGCGCCAAAAACGGCCGTCCGAGAATTTCGCGCGCCAGCAGGAATTCCAGGGCCTGCCGGTCGATCGGATTGTCGACCAGTTTACGGATCAGCCGCACATCGGGAATTTCCGCGACCGGTGCGCCGCCGGTGTGGAACAGGAGGTTGACCTTCTTGTCGCGCACCCAATCGGGATGCAGCGATTTGAGCGCGCTCCACGACCAATAGGCGAGCCCGTCGATCTCGCCGCGCTCCATGGAAAGCGCCGCTTCGGTGGTGTTGCGATAACCGCCGATGATCTTGAACCTGGTGCCGGCGAGGCTATTGAACGCGTGCGGAATGATTTCGGAATCGGCCCCGGCGCCGGTGCCCGGCACCAGCAGCTCGGTTGTCTTCAAATCCTCGTAGGTCCGGACCTTTGAGGTACGCCACGACATCGCGAGCGTCGCCTCGCGATTCATGCTGCCGAGCCAAGTGAGGCGAAGCGGATCATATTTGAGTTCGTTGCGGCCGAGAAACGGTTCGAACGGAAGACCGCGTCCGATCGTCCCCATCACGCTGCCGTCCTTCGGCGCGATCCGCCAGAGCGTCTCGATCGCCTTGAGCCCTCCCGCCCCCACCACATATTGATGGATGATGGTCGGATTGCCGGGAATGTGCCTGCCCATATGCCGGGTCAGCACGCGCGCATAGACATCGTATGCGGAACCCGCGGCCGAATAGACGATCAACGTCATTTGCCGGCCCTTGTAGAATTGCTCGGGCGTTTGCGCGTAAGCGGCGCCTGACAGCAAGAGGAACGCGGCGGCTACCGACACGCGACGCATGAGTTTCCGCATGAAATTCACCTTGAGAAGGTTTCGTTGGCCCGCGAGGGGTAGCTGCAACGGATCAACCTGTTTCACCAGGATGGTAGCGAGATTCCAGGTTGCCGGAAAGCTGACATCACGCCGCAAATGCGTAGGGCGGAATAGCCATGAGCGTTCTTCACGCGAATGGCGTATTCCGCCGAGCCTTCCCGGCCGCGAAAAAAGCGGCGCAATAAAGCGATTGCGCCCTACGAGCCGCGGGGTATCACCCACCCTCCCCCTTGAAACCCGAAGCTTTCACCAGCCGGCCCCAGCGCTCCATCTGCGCCCTGATGTCGGCTGCAAATGCCGGACCGGTTTCGCCCGACATGTCGAAACCCAGCGCTTCGAGTTTTGCCCGCACCTCGGGATCTGCGTGCGCCGCCTTGGCTGCGTTCAAGATCGCTTCGACCACGGGCGCCGGCGTTCCGGCGCGCACCATCAGCCCAAACCAGACTATGCTGGTGAAATTGCTTTGGCCCAGTTCCGCACAGGTCGGCACATTGGGGAGAAAGCGCGAACGTGCCGCGCTCGTCACCGCAATGGCGTTGAGCTTGCGTTCATTGATCAACTGCAGCGTCGACTGCACCTGGGCAAAGCCGAACAGCACGTGCCCAGCCATGAGGTCGGTCGCTTGGAACCCCGAACCCTTCGCCGGCACATGGACGAGATCGAGTCCGAAACGCTGGTTGAGCTGAAACCCGAGAAAGTGGGACGGGGTGCCGGCATTGTAGGATGAGTAACTCAACTTGCCGGGATTGCACTTGACCCAGGCCACCAATTCATCAAGCGTCTTTGCCGGCACCGAAGGATGCGTCACCAGCACCAGCGGCGCCTCGACGCCGCGGATGAGCGGGATGAAATCGTCCAGCGACCACTTCGCGTCACTGAATGCGCTGAGGTTGATTTCCGTCATCGCCTGGGTGGTGGCGAGGATGAGACTGCCATCCGCCGGTTCGCGCGCGGCGAACTGGTGCCCGACATTGCCAT
>JAXDQI010000073.1:0-3560 GCA_034667965.1 Gammaproteobacteria bacterium | reverse complement strand
CGGGGACGGCTATGCTCATCCGCCTCGAACACCGTCATGCCCTTGCGACCAGGTACGTCAATCGCGACGATTTCGGCCTTTAACTTGCCGACGGATTGGGCGGCGCCGAAGCGCTGCTGCGAGCGCAATGCCCACTGATCCTGCGCCTCACGACTGATTTGAAAGTCTCTTGCCAGATCTTCAGTGTGCCAGCCTGATGTCGCGTCCGAAAACATATCGTTCAATCCGTCGCGTTGCATGCTGTTGTGAAGTTGCCCGTCGCCCATCTGATAGCCCCAACGACCGCGAGTGATCAGGTAAGGTGCCTGATCCATATTCTCCATGCCCCCGGCCACTGCGACATCTACGGCCCCGAGCAGAATCTCTTGCGCCGCAGACACGATCGCTTGCGCGCCTGAAATGTCAGCCTTCAGTTGGCGAGACCACCGCTGACCTCAAGAACCTGTCCGGTGACGTAATCGGACTCCGGCAGGCAAAACAGCAATATGCCGCCAGCGGCTTCGTCCGCGGTCCCGGCGCGACCCAGCGCGATGCGCTCTTTCATCGCTTCGTTCATGGCACGGGTAAGTCCGACCCTTCGCGCCGCCCCACCGATCGTGACGATGGTTTCGCCGGATACAACTTGGGTCAGTCGCGTATCGATGTAGCCGAAGGCGACGCAATTCACGTTGACCGCCAGCGGCCCCCATTCCTTAGCCAGCGAGCGGGTGAGACCATGCAAGCCGGCTTTCGCAGCCGAATAGTTGGCCTGTCCGGCCGTTCCGCCGGTCGCAGCCACAGACGACACGTTCACCACCTTGCGGTGGACAACCAAACCTGAAGCGCGCTTCCGCGCACGGCAGCATCTAGGTAGCTGCGCAGTTCCTTCAGAAGACGGAATGGTGCCTTGAGATGCACGTCCTGAATGGCGTCCCATTGTTCTTCGGAAATCTTGTGCAGAGGGCCGTTCCAGACATAGCCGGCATTGTTCACGACAATGTGGATGTCACCGAAACGTTCGAGCGCCGCCTCGACGAAGCGGCGCGGAAAATCTCTGTCGGCTACACTCCCGGGAAAAGCGAGTGCCTCGCCGCCGGCGTCACAGATCGCGGCGGCAGCCGCCTCGGCAGGCTCGCGGTCAAGATCATTGACGACCACGCGCGCGCCCTCGGCCGCGAGGCGACGTATGAGGCTGAGGCCGATGCCGCGGCCGCCGCCAGTCACCAGGGCCGTTTTTCCGGTCAAACGAGTCATTCCACAGGCTCCAATTCGGCCCACCGGAAGCGATCGGACTGATGCCCGCACACACCGGTGAAGTGTTCATCATGATCGGCCACGCGCCGGTGCGGCTGCGGATCTCAACAGGGCGGTGTCGATCGGCAAGGTGCGGACGCGCTTGCCGGTGACGGCAAAGATCGCATTCGTCACCGCCGGGGCGACGGCAGCGGTCGCAGTCTCGCCGATGCCGCCGGGGGCCTCGGTGCTGTTGACGAGATGCGTCTCGATCACCGGCACCTCATCGATCCGCATCGGTCGATAGCTGTCGAAATTGCCCTGCTCCACCCGCCCATCCCTCAGCGTGATCGCACCGTGCAGGGCCGCCGTCAGGCCGAAGATCGTGCCGCCCTGCATCTGGGCCGCGATCGTGTCCGGGTTGACCACGAGTCCGCAATCGACGGCGCAGACGATGCGATGAATCCTGACCGAGCCATCGGTCGCGACCTCGACCTCCGCCACCTGCGAGAGGTAGCTGCCCACAACCCGCGTGCCCTTGGCGTGCTGACGCTGGCCCAGCAGCGCCTTGCGATAGGCCACCGGATCCTGCTTCGCCGCCGCCGCCAACTCGTCGATGACGTCGAATCCGGGGTCTTTGACACACACATCCGCGCCCGAGCGTTCGGGCACCAGCCACATGATGCGGAATTTCGTCCGGCTCGCCGGCACGCCTGAGAACTCGAAGCGTACGACCACGCGATGATCCGGCAGCGCGGTCAAATCGGCGCGCCTGCGCAAGCCCCACATCAAGAGGCCGGAATCAAGATCGGAACGTTTGATCAGGTCACGGGTGTAGGTCATGCCCCACTGGCCAAGCGCGTGCAAGACGGCGCGGAAACCTTCGCCGGCCGGCGTGAGCCAACACTCGTGGCCGGCTCCATTGGCGCGCGGCCGCCGCTCGATGACACCGCCGTCCTCGAGCTCGAGCAGCCGCGCGACCAGAACGGCGCGGGAGATCAGCGGCACGCCGCGATGGATGTCGTTGAACGAGCGCATGCCGGCCATCAGTTCGCGCAGGATGAGCGGGGTCCACCGCGCGGCGAAGATCTCGGACGCTTTCGCTATCGGACAGAACTGACCATAGCCGGCTGGCATGCCGGGCATTTAATCACTGACCGGCCCGGGCGCCAGTACGAAAAACAGACTTGGTGGAGCGACGCGCTCCTGCCACATGTCGGCCGCGCCGCCGCAATCTTCGGCGGTGTTTGGTTCACGTTTAGGCGCGCCTCGTGCTCATGGGGCGGACGTCGCAATGGAGTGCTCGGAAATGAGCGACTACGTCCTGATCCACGGCGCTTGGCAGCTGGTGCTGGAAGCGAATGCGCCACCTGATGACTGCCGGGGGCACCGGGTCTTCACGCCGACGCTGACCGGTCTTGGCGAACGCGTGCATCTGTTGAGCCGCGACGTCGGCCTCGACACCCATATCGCGGACGTCGCCAAACTGCTGCTCTGGGAGGATCTCCGTGACATTGTACTGGTCGGACACTCTTACGGCGGCATCGTCGTACGCCATGTCGCCGACCGGTTGCCGGACCGGGTTCGCTCGCTTGTCTATCTCGACGCCTTCATTCCCGAGGACGGCAAGTCCCTCGTCGACCATTTGCCCGATTCCGGGAAGCGTCACCGCGAACAGGCTCTGGCCCAGAGCAATGGCTGGAAGGTTTCGCCGCCCCCGGCGTCAGTCTTCGCGGTCAATGCGGCGGATGCCGCCTGGTTGGACCGCCAGTGCACGATGCACCCGCTGTCCAGTCTGGAAGACCCTGACGTCGGCGAGGCTTCCGCGGAAGAGAGCAGCGACAGCGGTTCCGCGCGAAGCGCCAGGCCGGCCTTCGAGGACGGGATCGCCGACGCCCAGGAACGGTTTCGAGGCCTTCGACGACCTCGCGAACGCGCGCAGCGACTTCAGCGACGACACAGATGGCGGGATCGTCACCGCGTATTCCACCCCCAGCCAACTGGCGGCGCGCTGGTCCGCCACACTCATTTCGCCCGAATATTTCGCCGCTGGCAACTCTCCGGGAGCCCATCCCGGAAGTCCGCTGCGGTCCAAGGCGCCTCCGTACGGCTGAAAGGGCGTCCAGGGCTCACGACGCCCTTACTCCAGGCACCTAGTGTCCTCTATGGGCTCGTCACGTTCGGACAATTCTCACCGATTTCCGCGGACGCTTTGTTTGCTTGGAATGGCCGTTCTTGATGGATGGCCATCGTTCAAAGGCAAACGACATCCAAAGAAGGAGATCCGACATGCAAGCGATGGTCGAAACATGGGTCGCAGCATTCGGTGCAGCTCTCAATCGCCGCGA
>JAXDQI010000072.1:0-3678 GCA_034667965.1 Gammaproteobacteria bacterium | reverse complement strand
TTTCCCCGATCACGGTTTCACGTGCGTTTCGAAGTCCCGGCAAACTCGCCCCCGCGACGCTGGCGCGCATCATGAAGGTCGCCGAAGGGGTCGGTTTTGTGCCGGACCAGATCGCGTCATCGATGCGCAGCAGCAGTTCTCTCGTGGGCACGATCGTACCGCCGCTCATAAACTCCGGCATCGCCGAACAGGTCCAAGGCATGTCCGACGCCTGCCAGGAACGCAACCTGCAGCTACTGCTGATCCAGGGCGAGTTCGCCGTCGATGCGGAGGAGCGCGCAATCCGAACTCTGTTGGGGTGGCGTCCCGCCGGCCTCGTTCTCCAGGCTTTTGTGCAGAGCCCGCGCGCGGTCACTCTCTTGCGCTCGAATGGTCTGCCGGTCATCGAGATCAGCGAGATCGCGGGCCGCGAACCGATCGACATCGCGGTGGGCGTGTCGAATTTCGATACGGCGTTCAGCATGACCACACGGCTGGCCGAGATCGGGTACAAGCGCATCGCATTCGTCTCAACGCCCATACATGGCAACGACCGCCTGCAGCAGCGGCGCATCGGATATCGAAAAGCCCTGGAAAGCAGGAACATGCCGGTTGCCGAACGGCTCGAGATCGAAATGCCCATCACATCCGCGGGCGGCTCCGAGGCGCTGAACGTTCTCAAACTTCGCGATCCTACTATCGATGCGGTATTCTTTTCGAGCGACGTGCTCGCCATCGGCGGCGTCCAGGAATGTCACCGGCGCGGTTGGAGAATTCCCCAAGACGTGGCGATCGCGGGATACGGCGACACGGAACTCGCGGCGCAGTTGTATCCGCGCCTGACGACGGTTCGGGTGCCGCGCTATCAGATGGGCCGAAAGTCCATTGAAGTTCTGGCACGTCGAATCGCCGGAGAGGCGGGTCTGCCCAAACAAGTGGCGATGCCCTTCGTGATCGTGGAACGCGAAACGACGTAGCTTCATTTTCTCACACGCCGATGGTCGCTCATGAGAGGGCGTCTGAAGGGTGTGCAATGACACGCTGCCGTTGAATACCAAGGCCGTCGATGCTCACGCGGACGCTGTCTCCCGCTTTGAGATAGCGCGGCGGATTTCGGCTCAGGCCAACTCCCTTCGGCGTGCCGGTGGTGATCACGTCGCCTGCTCTGAGCAGCATGAACTGCGACACGTAGGAGATGATTTCCGCGACCGAAAAAATCATCTGATTGGTGTTGCCGTCCTGCATTCGCTCGGCGTTGATATCCAGCCACAGCCGCGCCGCTTCGACGTTGACTGCGTCTTTCGGCGTCACCAGCCACGGGCCGAGCGGACCGAAGGTCTTGAAGCTTTTCCCCTTGACCCACTGTCCGCCGCGCTCGATTTGACTCTTGCGTTCCGACACGTCATGGCAGATGCAGTAGCCGGCCACGAAGTCGAGCGCGTGTTCCTCGGAAACTTCGCTGCAGTCTCGGTTGATGACGACTGCCAACTCGACCTCCCAGTCCGTGGTTTGCGATCCCGCGGGAATCATCAGATCGTCGTCGGCCCCGGCGATACAAGACGGCGCCTTGTTGAATATGATCGGTTCCGCAGGAGGTTCCGCGCCGACCTCGCGAGCATGGTCGAAGTAATTGAGTCCGATGGCGATGAAGTTCGTCGTGCCGCCGACGCACGGGCCGATCCGAACCTGGGAGTCGAGTTTCGGCAGCTGTAGAAGATCCCTTCCCGCCAGCGCGTCAAGGACGGCGGGCGCCAGATGCTCGCCCGCGAGATCGGGAATATAAGGGGACAAATCGCGGATCGAGTTATCTGCGGCGAGGACTGCGGGTTTTTCCTTGCCTGGCGAACCTACTCTGAGAAATCGCGGCATGAGCTACGTTGCCTCCTCGACATACAGCAAATCACTGGAAAACTTATCGGGCAGGCGGACCTCGATGCCCTGATTCATGAGCGCGGCGCCGGAGAAGGATCCCGCCCGTATCGATGCGTCTTCCCCGTGAATCTTATAGGTCTTCGCGGCGTCGAGGCCGGCCAGAAATATCAACTGATGCCCTTGCTCGCTATTCGGGCGAAAGACGTACGCCGTTCCCTTTTTGATCGCCGCATTCCAATAGAACAACCCGTCCCAGTGTAGGCCATCCGCCCTGGGAAGTATGCGGTGGACATGGGCATCTTGAAGAACGGGTCTGATCCAGCTCTTGTAAATATCGGTCGAACGGCGGATCTGCAGCTTTTGCCTTTCCGTGAGGTTTTTGCTTTCGGTAAGAGCGAGATCCCACGCACCCATCATTCCCGAGCGCCACAGGTAGGGCTCCGGCGCATCGGACACGTCGGAATAAATGCGCTCGTACGTGTACAGCAGAATGGAGGAAGGAGGGAACATGTAACTCGTATCGTAGATGGATTGCCTGTCCGCCATGGCGGACAGCGTGTCGGTGCCGACGATGTAGTGAACGTGCGCGATGTTGCCGAAATCCTTTATCGTGCCGCCTCCGGAGCAGCCTTCCAGAATGAGATCGGGGAACTTCTCCATCAGTTTATTCTGGATTTCGTAATAGCCGAGCGTCGACCAATAGCTGACATCGGTCGTGTTCTGGCCATGCGTGTGCTGGGCCAGAGAGGTCACGGCAATGGGACTGAAGTCGGTCTTTAGATAATCGACCTGGTTGTCTCGCACGATACGCTGGGTGGCGCTTTCAACCCACTGACGCGCGTCGTCGTTGCCGACATCGATCTGTGCGTTCCAGTTGATGCCGCCTTCCTTGTCGAACACCGGGGTACGAGTGAACCAATCCGGATGTTGCTTGAAGTTCAGCGCGCCCGGCGCGTCCGAATCGGAGGCCAGCGTCCAGGCCATCCAAAGCGCGAACTTCATGCCGTTCGCGTGCAGGTAGTCGGCAAGCGGCTTTGATCCATGCGGGAAGCGCTTCGGGTCCCAACGCCAATCGCCCGTGTCGGGAAACCACATGGCATCCGCCAGGTAAGTCTCGAATCCCAACTCGTGGGCGAGCCGCGCGCTGGCAAGGACGTCCGACTCCGTTTGGGTGCCGGGCTTGTTCCCGTCAAAATAGTAGCCATACACCAGCGCGGGATACGGCGGCGCGGATGCGCGTCTCGGAAGCACCGAGTCTTGGATATAGCGATAGACGGAGTAGGAACCCTCCGCCTGGCCGCCCACATAGGTTCCAATGAAGGCCGCGGGAACCAAGAACTCCTCTCCGGGGAGGATGTCGGTTTTGAAATTCGCCGGCACTCCGATTGACAGGCCTATCGTGTCTTTCGTGGAGCCGTTGGATGATCCGGCGATTTCTCCGAGCGCCGAGAATTTCCAGCCGACGTAGAGTCCGTGCGAGCTATCGACTTGCAGATTGAGAAACGGTACCTCAGAAGCCAGGTCCTCCGCCACGGTCCCGCCGCCTCCGCCGTCCGACGGCTTGCTGGGTACCGACACGCTCCAATACTGTCCCACCGGTCGGCTCAACACGCCGCCGGAAACCTGAGCGTTGGATCCGCCGCGCCGTACCTGAGTCGATTCAACATAGTGCCCGCGCGGCATCGCAAGGGTCTTGAGGCTAAGGCTCGACTGAGCCCCTACCGTCACCCGGTCGACGGAACTGTTCTTCAGCGTCAGCCAGTGCTCGACCGGACCCAAGCCCGACGACGCGTGCCAATGTGATTTCAGCTCCAACGCAGGGGAGGC
>JAXDQI010000071.1:0-15362 GCA_034667965.1 Gammaproteobacteria bacterium | reverse complement strand
TTCTCACCGCTGCCCCCGGAAAACCACGCCTTGTTGGAGTAGCTGGTGCTTACTTCCTTTTCGTCGATGAAGAAATAGTTGAAGGTGCTCGTGATGTCCTCGTTCCACTTCCATTCGGCGCCAACGGTCGCACCCTTGGTGGTTATTTGATCGAGGATGTCGGTGAAGTAGGCGAGCTGCGGATCGATATAGGTCCGGCCGCCGGGCAGCGTGGTATTCGTGCCGGCGATGGGACTGCCGACGTAGGATCCTACGGTGGCCGCATTCGTGACCAACCACTGACTGCGATTCTGATCCTGGAACTGCTTGTCGTGTGTCTTTTCATCGTCGTAGGACACGCTGGCGGTGATGGCGAAGGCGTCGCTGAACTTGAAGCCGCCCACCAGGGTTCCCACTGGAGTCACACCCCCTTCCGCATCCGTCGCCTTGGTGCCGCGGGCGTTGCCGCCGAGATTCAGGCCCATCTCCTGTGAAAGCGGGGAGCGCGTCTTCAAATCGATGATTCCGCCCAGGCCGCCTTCGCGATTCTGAGCCGTGGGATTCTTGATGACGTCGATGCCGCCGATTTCTTCACTGGGGATGGATTCGAGGGATGCGTATTGGAGACCGGCGTTGCCGCCGCCGCCCGAAGATTCACCCGATACGTAGATCTCCCTGCCGGTGAGCAGAACCTCGCCGTTCAGGGTGATGAGGTTGTTGCTCAAACCGTCGATCAGCACCTGCGTGCCCTTGCCGCCGAAGCGGTTGATGGAAATGCCCGGCAGGCGTTGCAGCGACTCGGCGACGTTCTGGTCGGGCATCTTGCCGATGTCTTCCGCAACCACGGACTCGATGGGCTGAACGGAAATGCGCTTGGCATCCAGTGCGGATTGCAGTGACTGGCGGTAGCCCGTGACGACGATCTCCATGAGATCGTCCGGTGCGGCAGGCTTCTGAGAAGTCGTCGACGCCGGAGCCGCCGGCGCCTGTTGTGCCGCCGCGGGCGCGCAGTTGAATATGGCCGGCAGCGATGTGGCGGTCATCATCGCGGCGCGAGCGGCGCGACGTGCACGTTTCTGAACTCGATGCGACATAGATTTTTCCATCCCCTTGGAAAGTTATACGAGTACGGGGTGGTCGCTTGCGGTGCGCGGGTGTCCATGTTTCACGGACCGACGACTCGCACCTCGGAAAACTCCCCCTCCGCATCGCCCGCATTCAACGACGGAGCTAATGTGGGATGGAGACTAAACCGAATGTCCAGCGCTGTCAAAATTTAAATGGTTTTGTTTTCGTTAAAGCGCGGACCGTCGAGTCGTGAATTGCTCGCGCGACGCTGCGAATCGACCGCAGTTTACGGCAGACCGTCCGTCCGATCCGGTTGCAAAAGGGGTATCAGCGGCTGAACAAATTCCTCGTAGTTACGCCAGCGCTGGACAAAACGTCGGTCGATTGGCTGCCGAACCTGCCATTTGCTGGCAGTTACCACGGTGCGCGCCGTCGTGTGGAAGTCGAGGCAGCGTGGATCCCAAGGGACGTCGATGAACTCGAGCATCCTGCGGGTCCATCCCTCGAGGTCCTCGGTCAGTCCCTCGTAGGGCACCTCCATCAACGCCTCCGCCGGCAGCGTCGTACGCCAATGCCGCATGAGACGGCAATACTCGCGGTAGTAGTGGGCGAGATCCGCCAATTCATTGGCATAGGTATTGGCGGCCTCAAAATGCTGGCAATAGATCGACAGGCAAGTATCGACCGGGTTGCGCCGCATATGGATGATTCGCGCCCGCGGCAGCGCCGCGTGTATCAACCCCAGGGACAGGAAATTGGTGGGCATTTTGTCCACCACCCGCGCGGCGTCCGCCCGCACGCCGTCGGCCGACGTCCGTCGCAGCAATTCGAGGTAATCGGCGGTTGCGGTGGCGAGCCCATCGTCGCCGCGGATTTCCCGCGCGCCTCGGGCGCATGCGCCGGCCGTCGCCGCCGCCAACTTCTCGCCCCAGAACATCAGTTCACCGGCGCCGGAGACCTGTGGGTGCGACGCCAGGATCTGCTCGGCCAACGTGGTGCCCGAGCGGAGCATGCCGACGATGAACACCGGGCGTGTCGAGGCATTCGCGGAGGTCCGTTGCCGGCCGATCCACGTTCGATCGTGGGACCGGATGATCAGATCGATCGTTTGCGTAAGATGCGCCCTATCGTGTGCGGGTCCCCGGAGTTTGGCCAACTCATTTGCGCGCCGATAGTTGTGGAAGGCCTGCGCGTAATCCTTGACGTCGTCACAATATTTGCCCATTGCAAAGCGCAGAAGCATCTCCCGCTGCGGCGTCAGCCGAGATCGCGCGAGGCGCTGCGCTGCCGCCAGCCAGCCGCCGTCCGCGGAAGTCATCCGGCGCACGCGCACGGCGCCGCTCAGCGCCTCCACCGATTCAGGGTCGATCGAGAGGGCCTGCGTGAAGAGATTCTCCGCTTCGACGAAGCGTCCAGCATCCGCCCTCACCTCGGCAAGTACCGCGAGCGTCGCCGCCGAGTCATGGCGGATCCTCAGCGCTTCGCGACACGCAGCTTCGGCCTCGGCAGTGCGCCGTTGCAGCCTGAGCGCGGTGCCAAGCTCGGTGTAGGCAGCGACGAAGTCCGGCTTGATCGAGAGAGCCTTGCGGTAGCCGGCCACGGCCTCTTCGAGCCGCCCCATGCTTCGCAAGGCGTTGGCGAGGTTGGCATGCGCCTCGGCAAAGGCGGGCTTGAGCGCCAGCGCTCGACGGAAGCCGGCAATTGCGTCATCGAATCGAGCGAGATACAACGAGGCATTGCCCAGACTGTTGTGCGCCTCGGCGGAATCCGGTCTGATCTCGATCGCGCGACGGCAGCTTTCGACCGATCCGTCCGCATCTCCAAGCCGCAACAGCGCCTTGCCCAAGTTCAGGTGCGCCTCGGCGTAATCCGATCTGATTGCAATCGCGCGGCGGCAGCTGGCCGCAGCTTCATCGAACCGTGCGAGCTCCAGCTGCAGATCGCCGATGTTGTTGTGCGCCTCGGCGAAATCCGGTTGCAGCTCGAGCGCACGCCCGAAGCTCGCCGCCGCCTCTTCGAGGCGCCCGCGGCGTCCTAGGGCATTGCCTAAATTAAGGTGCACCACGGGATCCTCCGGCGAGCAGCGCGCCGCGGCTTCCAGTGCCGGCAGAGCGTCCTTGCCCTGGCCACCGAGGGCGGCGGCCAAGAGCTGCCAGACGAACCCGGCCTGCGGCCGCGCGGTGAGCAGCGTGCGAGCCCGCTCCTCCAAATTCCCAAAGCGGCGGGCACTCAAGAGCGCGACCAGTTCTTCCAATTCCTGTCTCGCGACGTCCATCACACACCGCTGGGGCGGCCGGTCGAATTTCGAATGACGAGTTCGTGGCCCAGCAAGTGGCGCGGAACCGGTTCAGGCCAGCCGTGACGTCGGGGCTCGTGCTGAATGATGAGATCGGCCGCGATTCGCGCCATCGCCGCGACCGGCTGCCGTACGGTCGTGAGCTCAGGCCATATCATGGTCGCAACCGGCGCGTCGTCGAACCCCGTGACGGACAATTGCCCCGGAAGGCTCAGACCGAACTTTCGCGCCATGGATATCGCCGCCGCGGCCATGTCGTCGTTACTCGCAAAAATGGCCGTCGGCGGCGTCGCCGACCGCAGCATCCGCTCCGCGCAAACCAGTCCGTCCGAAAATATGAAGTTGCCCGTTTGAACCAGGCCCGAGTCCACGGGTGCTTGGTGGGCCCGCATTTCGTCGATGAAACCGAGATATCGCTGTTCCGTGGCGCCATGATCCGCTCGTCCAAGCATGAATCCGATGCGCCGGTGCCCAAGGTTCAGCAGATGTGCGGTCAATTGCCGCGCAGCCGTGTAGTCGTCGATGCCGATGGAGGGGGCCGCGCTCAGATTGCTCTTCGGTGCGATCCGAACCACGGGAATCGCCGCGGCGTGAAGCTTGTTCAATACGCTCGGATGGTCGCTCAACGGCGGCAGCAAAATCACGCCCTCCAGCCGCAGTTGCCCGAGCAAGGTGTCCATCTGCTTGTCGACCTTGGGGCCACGGACGTCCAGCGTTTCGACCATGAGGTGCATGTAGGATTCCCGGCATCGTTCGATGGCGCCCGACTGAAACTCGCTGAGGTAGTCGCCCGGGCGATCGCAGAATAGCCCGATGAGAAACGATCGATTGCTCGCCAATCCACGTGCGTTGAGATTGGGCCGGTAGTTGAGTTGCTCGATGGCCGCGAGGACACGCTTGCGCGTATCGGCACGCACCAGCGGCTCATTGTTCATGACTCTCGATACGGTCTTGGACGAAACTTGCGCAAGATCGGCGACCTCCTGGATGGTCACCGATGCGGGAATGGGTGTCATGGAGAGCGGTCAAGCCTCGTTGAGTCGACTGGGGCTATCTTATCGAGGACACGAGACGCGTGCATGCTGTGAGTCGGAGAGCATGCGAATCTCCGAAATCGTCACCCCGAACTTGCCGGATGCCTCGACGGCAAACGGTACTTCCACCTTGGAGAGATTCGCACCGGCCGCTGTGAGGCAGGACACTGGAATGCGGAGGGTCGTCCATGCGCCGAGCCGCGCGGCCCGGAAGGTCTTCGTCACGTCGAGCATCGCCCCCCGTTCAGTCCCGCACAGGGGATCCGTGCACCTCATGCCGACGGAAACCACGCCTTCGGGCGCATGATCGACCCGGTAATGCACCTCCATGGTCTCTTCCTCGGTCGCGGGTAGCCCCATATCAGAGGCTCGACCGGAAATTCGGAGCATGCCGGCCTGGGTTCCGTTCCAGTAGGCGACGGCCCCGACGGGCGCAAGCGCCACGCTCACGGCTCCATGCGGACTCGCCTGATTGGAATTCGAGAGATGAACCTCGGCGCCGCCGTCGGCGACGAACAAGGACCACGGCGCCGTCGGGTGGCCCGCATGGAACAGACTGCCCCGCGGGGCCTTGAAGTCCGGCGAAATGCGCGCGTCCTCCGCGAGCGTCCGCGCGCTGGGGGTACGCTCACTGTAATCAAGCCCGAAACCGTTCGCGTACAACGCGCCCGTCGCGTGTCCCGCGGCATCGAATGTCACCGGCATGGCGGTGATGGGCCACGAAAACGCCAGTCGACCGGTGAAATCGAACGGGACGGAGCCGTCCGGCGCGCGGAATAAAACATCGGCGACTCCTTCTCCTTCGCTTCCGGGCAACCAGGCGGCGATGAACGCATCGGATGCGTTGATCTCCGGGCTGACCCACATGGGCCGGCCTGAAATGAAAACACCGACCGTTGGGATGCCTGAAACACGCAGGCGGCGCAAGGTCGCCAACTCCGCCTTATCGCCCGGGGAGTACTCGAGCGTCTCCCGATCACCCTCGAATTCGGCGTACGGCTGTTCGCCGAAGATGACCACGGCAACGTCGGGCTTGTCTGTATACGAACCGTCGCGGCTCAGAACTGCCGAGCCGCCGGCAGCGGTCACCGCTGCCTTGATGCCGGCATATATGGATGTCGCACCCGGAAAGTCGGCGTTCGAATTCTGAGCGCCCTGCCAGTCGATGGTCCAGCCGCCGCTCTGGACCCCGATATCGTCGGCAGCGGCTCCCGCCACGAGCACGTTTGCATGCGGATTCAGCGGCAGCACGTGCGCCGAGTTCTTGAGCAGCACCAGCGATTTGCGCACGGCTTCGCGTGCAATCGCACGATGCGCGGCATTGCCCAGAACCGCGAAGCGCCCGGTATCGCCGCGCTGTTTCGGCGCGGGGCGATCGAAGAGTCCAGCGATGGCCTTTACGCGAAGAATGCGTCGCACCGCATCGTCCACGCGCGCTTGGGGTATGTCGCCGGAACGAACCTGGGCCAGGGTGTTTCGATACAGTTCCCGCCAGCTATCGGGCGCCATCAGCATGTCGACGCCGGCGAGGAATGCCGCCGCGCAACTGGATTTAGTGCATCCGGGCACCTGCTCTTGAGCATTCCAATCGCCCACCACGAAGCCTGCAAAGCCCATGCGGCCCTTCAATATATCCGTGAGCAGGTAGTGATTGCCGTGCAGTTTGGTTCCGTTCCAGCTGTTGTACGAGGCCATCACGATCAGCGCACCCGCGTCGATGGCGCCGGGGTATCCCGCCGCGTGCACGGCGCTGAGTTGGGCCTCGGATATCGCCGTATCGCCTTGGTCGCGTCCCGCCAAGGTACCGCCGTCGCCGAGGAAGTGTTTGACCGATGACAAAGTGTGCCCAGGCGACATGAATTCCGGCGTGCCACGCTCGCCTTGGAGTCCCTCCACCATCGCCGGCGCATACCGCGAAACGAGCACAGGCGATTCGGAGTAACTCTCGTACGAGCGGCCCCATCGAACGTCACGCGCCACCGCAACCGTCGGCGCGAATGTCCAGTCGATCCCGGTCGCGGCAACTTCCACCGCCGTCGACCGGCCGATACGCTTGATCAACTCGGGGTCGTGGGCGGCGCCCAGTCCCACGTTGTGCGGAAAAATCGTGGCGCCGATCACCTTCGCGTGACCGTGGACCGCGTCGATGCCGAATAGAATCGGGATCGGTTGGTGCGCTCCCGCGTCGGCCAGGGATGCCCGGTAGAACTCGTCGGTGAGGTCCAACCAAGCCTGTGGTGTCGTTCTAAGTTCGTTGCCGGGAGCAGCGTTGCCCCCCGCGAGGATCGATCCCAGCTTGTACTGCCGCAGCTCCTCCGGCGATATTGACGCGATATCCGCTTGGATCATCTGGCCGACTTTCTCCTCCAAGCTCAGCTGCCCTAACAGTCGATCGACGAAGCCGTCCGTCCGGGCCGTCGCCAAAGCAGCGGGGCCGGCGCCCGGCCAGAGATTCGGATGTACACTCGAATCAGGGGTCTCGGGTGCGCCGGCGAAAGCAGCTGTAAGCTGCGCCGCGGCGACGGCGCCGCTACACAAAGCAATGAAAATACGCGGCATGGCTGTTGGTAACTACCTGTAATGCATAGGTTTATGGCGATTCCGACTGGCGCACACGGCCTCCTGACCGCGCGTAGGGTGTCGCATACTAACCGAGTTCTCGGCAGAATGTCAGCGCTGTCAGTCAAGACACCTGGTGGAAATCCTGTGAGGCCGCGATGACCGGCTCGTCCTCGGTGCTGCTGAGCGTGCTCGATTGGGTCGTCGTCGCGGTCTACGTCGGAGGCCTGGTCGTGCTCGGCCTCTTGATGTCGCGACGGCATTTTGCCCCCGTCGATTTCTTTCTCGCGTCACGCGCGACGCAATGGCCCGTGATCGGCCTGGCGCTTCTCGCCTCGAACATGTCGTCGACGGCGCTGGTGGGCCTCGCGGGCGGCGCGTACGCCATGGGGATTTCCGTCTACGACTACGAATGGACGGCCGCGGTGATCCTGGTTTTCTTTTGTGTGTTCCTGTTGCCGTTCGTGATCCGCAGCGGCACCTACACCATGCCCGAGTTTCTCGAGCGGCGGTACGACATCCGGGTCCGCTTGCTGTTCGCGTTGTTGACCCTGTTCTTGAACGTGTTCGTGGATTCGGCAGGCATTCTCTACAGCGGTTCTCTGGTATGTCAGCTGTTGTTTCCGCAGCAACCTCTGTGGCTGATCGTCATGGCGCTGGCCGGAGCCGCGGGCGTGTATACGGTGTTGGGCGGCCTTCGGGCGGTGATCTACACCGAAGCGGTTCAGGGCGTCGTATTGATGGCCGGCGCGCTCGTCATATCGGTGGGTGCCTTCAGCCGCGCCGGCGGCTGGCATGCCGTGATGAGCGGAGTGGATCCCGCCGCGATTTCTCTCATCCGGCCGATTGGCGATCCCGGCGTTCCGTGGCCGGGATTGCTGCTCGGCATCCCCTTGCTCGGCTTCTACTATTGGTGCACCAACCAAACGATGGTGCAGCGCCTGCTGTCGGCGAAGAACGTGGATCACGCACGCTGGGGAGCGTTGTTCGCCGGTCTGCTCAAATTGCCCGTGCTGTTTCTGATCGTGCTGCCGGGCACTTGTGCCCTGCTGTTGTTCCCGAAATTGCCGCGCGCCGACATGGTCTACCCGAAGCTGATCCTCAACTTGCTCCCGCCGGGCCTCATCGGGCTGGTCGTTGCGGGATTTGTCGCGGCAACGATGGTTTCGATCGCATCGATGCTCAATTCGGCATCGACGCTGCTGACGATCGACGTCATCCGACAGTTCAAGCCGGCGCTCTCGAACTCAAGCCTGGTCCGGGCCGGCCGGTGGACGACCGCCGGTCTGCTCGTCGTCGCCGTCGCCTGGGCGCCTCAACTGCACCATTTCCCGTCGCTTTGGCAGTACCTTCAGGGCGTTCTCGCGTACGCCGTACCTCCCGTCGTCGCGGTGTTCTTGGCCGGAATGTTCTGGCGCGGAGCCAATGCGGACGGTGCGGCGGCTGCGATGATCGCCGGCTCGATTTGCGGATTTATTTTCTTCCTGCTGAACGTGGTCCTCGGCTGGACGCATTTTCATTTTCTCTATGCGGCGCCGATCCTGACTTTGCTCGACGTCATCATCCTCGTCGGGGTGAGCGCACGCCGCCCCGTGGCGGTAAGCATCGAGGGCGACGCCACCATGTGGAAACTCGACCTCGAGCGCGCCGAGCGGCTGAAACTTGCACTCATCCCGTTCTGGCAGGACTACCGCGTGCTGGCAGCCGCGTTGCTCGCGCTCACGACGGGCGTCGTCATCGCCTTCAAGTGACGACCAGATCCGGCATTCATGGACGGTCAACTATCGTGGATTTCGGCAAATGAATCGTGAACTCGCTGCCCATCCCGGGTCCCGCGCTGAAACCTTCGATCGTGCCGCCATGCAACTCGATCAGCCCCTTCACCAGCGCGAGACCAATCCCCAGTCCGCCCTCCGACCGGGCGATCGCTGAATCGACCTGCGAGAACATCGCGAACAACCCGGGGAGCGCTTGCGGATCGAAGCCGATTCCCGTGTCTTTCACGGACATCGCCATGCCGGCTCCCGAGATTTTGACGGTCAGCGTAATCAGTCCCCCCGTGTCCGTGTATTTCGCAGCGTTCGTAAGAAGGTTGGACAAGGATTGCGACAACCTCAACGGGTCGGCGGCCAAGATCACCGGATGCGGCGGCAGGTCGAACTTGAGCTGATGCTGCTTCGAATCGATGAGCGGCCTTGCGGTTTCAACCGCGGCGCGGATCAACGACTCGAGATCGACCTCCTCCACTTTGAGGTCGAGGCGGCCCCTTGTGATTCGCGACACCTCGAGCAGATCGTCGAGCAGCAGGGCCATCCGCTGCACTTGACGCGATATGACCTCCCGCGCCCACAGCCGCTGCCGCTCCTCGACCTGGTCGGACTCCAGGAGCTTTACGGCATGGCGGATCGGTGCCAGGGGATTGCGCAGTTCATGCGCAAGCGTTGCCAGAAACTCATCCTTGCGTCGATCGGCCTCGCCCAACGCCAGCGTGCGGACCTGAACCTCTTCGAGCATCTTGTTGAAGGCATCGACGACCACGCCAATTTCGTCATCGGAGATCTTGGCGGCCCTGAGTGAATAGTCCCGCCCATTCACGACCGCGAGCGCCACCGCGGCTATGGCGTCGAGCGGCCCGGTGATGCTCTTCTGCATTCGCTTGGAAAGGACAAATGCCACCGCCATGCTCAGCAGCGTCGAGAGGGCGAAGATTCCGGCATATGCCTCGATTCTGCCCCAGACGTCGTATCGAGTCCTGAGGTAAATGGTTCCCAGTATTTCGCGGTTCCGCTCCACGGGTTGAACGAGCTCCACATTTTCACCGTGGGCCGACAACCCCTCAGCCGGTGATCGGAGCGGCGGCGGCGATTCTCCTTGCCGTACGAAGGACGCGAATAACGCGCCGTTCGGCAAATACAATGCCGCCACCGTGACCCGGCGCCGCTTTTCGAGGGCGTTCAAGTTGCGTTCGGCGGCTGCGCGATCGTCGAACGCCAACGCGGGGGCCGTGGACAGCGCCACGATCGCCGCTTCGGTCGATATATCGGCCGGCCATGCCGTCCGATAAACATACAGCTCATGCGACAGCATGGAGATGCCGCTGACCGCGAGCGCGAGGGCCGTGGTCAACAGAACGACCCGCATGAGCTTCGCGGCCACCGAACCTCGAGCGTGAACATCGCTGGGCAAGGGATTCTGGGTCATGTCGGCCGCATCCCCCCATGCACGCGTACCGCCACGCCCAGCATTTCGGAGCTGATTTTCAGTCCCGCGCGATCCGCACCGGCGAGCGACACCTCGAATCGAATACGACGATCGATCCGCAAGAAGTTGACCGCGCTGCCCGCGGCGAGTCCGCCATCCTCGTCGGTTACGGACAGCACGGCCGGCGATCCGGCGGCCGCCAGCAGTGCCCGCAATGATTTGGCGCGGCCCGGGCCCACATATAGAACCTGAGGTCTGCCGAGATCCTGGGGGCCCGTGATCTCGCGCACTTGCACGACGCGATTGTCGATCACGTGTCCCGGCAGCAGATGGCGCAGCTCTCGTGCGACGCCCGGCGCACCGAGGACCGCGATCGTGAACGGTGCATCGGCGGGAATCTTGTCCTTCCAGTCGACGTATCCGGCAAATCGATACAGGTAGGCCGCCTTCACCGAATCCTCGGTATGGGGATCCGCGGCCTGTGCGGCCGGCAAGATCGCGCACAGGGTCATCAGGCCCAGCACTGCCGAAGAACTCAAAATATCGCGTCGTAGAAATTTCAAGCGGCAGCGTCGATCGCCAATGCCAATGCACCGAGCACGCCCGCCCGGCCGCCGAGGCCCGGCGTCACGATATAGCTCGAGTCGTCCGACAGAACTTCGTTGCGATCGATGTACCCTCCCAACCAGTGCCGCATTCGCTGACGAATGGGTCCCAGCAGGCGCGCCTGATTCATGACGCCGCCGCCCATCACGATCCGCTGCGGCGAGAGAGCCAATACCAATTGGGCGCAGAGTTGCCCAAGGTAGTCCGCTTCTATTTCCCATTGCACATGCGCGCTATCGAGGTCCTCGAGCGAGGCACCGCTCCGCGCGTGGATGGCAGGTCCCGATGCAACCCCCTCCATACAATCCCGGTGGAAGGGGCAGATCCCGGGAAAGCCGGCATCGCGCGGATGCCGCCGCGGATAAAGGTGCCCCATCTCGGGATGCATCACCCCATGGATCGGCTTGCCGTCGATCAATGCGCCGCCGCCGATCCCGGTGCCCACCGTCAAGTAGACGAGGTTTTGCACGTTTTGCCCGGCGCCCCACCGGTGCTCCGCGAGCGCCGCCGC
This sequence comes from Gammaproteobacteria bacterium, assembly GCA_034667965.1. Classification (GTDB taxonomy): domain Bacteria; phylum Pseudomonadota; class Gammaproteobacteria; order Steroidobacterales; family Steroidobacteraceae; genus Bog-1198. Next base: position 4,108 of record JAXDQI010000071.1, on the reverse strand, counting down.
ATTGACATCGGTGTCGAAGCCGACCGCGCACGAGAATCCGCGCGCCAGCGCTCCGATGATGTCGGTCCCGCTCCATCCGGGCTTCGGCGTGCGGGTAATGTGGCCGTAGTGTGCCGACCGCCGGTCGAGTTCGACCGGCCCGAACGATCCGACGCCCACGCCTGACAATGCGCCGAATTCTTCGCAGCCGTTGCGCAGAAACAGCTCCATGCGGGCGAGCGTCGATGCGGAGTCCTGCGTCGGGAACCGCTCTTCCCTCAAGATTCTCCCGCTCTCATCGCCGATGGCGCACACGAATTTGGTGCCGCCCGCCTCTACGGCGCCATATACCCGGGATTGATTGGTCACGTGCCCCCGCCGTCGCTTCGCGTCTCAATGACCCGGCATCATACTGCGCCCGGCCCGGACGCGCTGTCGGCTACTCGTTTCTCATCAACGCGCTGATGCGCACGGCAAGTTCTTGCACGGCAAACGGCTTGGCCAAAGTTTGCACGCCGTCGCCCCCGGAGTCGGGCCCGCCGCGCAGCATGTGCGGATACCCTGTGATGAACAAGATACGCAGCCCGGGGCGGCACGAGCGCGCAGCCGCGCCCAGCTGCCGGCCATCGATGCCCCCGGGAAGTCCGATATCGGTGACCAGCAAATCGATGCGGCGGCTGGATCGCAGGATCGCCAGCGCTTGGACACCATCCTCGGCCTCGATCGTGCTGTATCCGAGGTCGATCAAAACCTCGCTCACCAGCATTCGTACCGTCGGCTCGTCGTCTACCACGAGTACGGTCTCGCCACTGGTGGCGCGCCTCGGCGCGCTCGCATCCGCCGACATCTCCGTTGCGTCGTCGTCGCCGAGATGGCGCGGCAGGTATAGGCAGATGGTCGTGCCTCTGCCCACTGTCGAATCGACGCGGACCCGCCCTCCCGATTGACGGGAGAAGCCGTAGATCATCGAAAGGCCGAGGCCGGTGCCCTCGCCGATGGGCTTGGTCGTGAAAAACGGCTCGAACGCCCGCGCCATCACCTCCGGAGTCATGCCGGTGCCGGTATCGGTCACGCTCAGCGACAGGTATTGGCCTGCCGGCAAATCATGTTCCGCCGCCGCACGTTCGTCGAATCGGTGCGTGTTCGTCTGGATGAGCAGGTCTCCGCCGTTCGGCATGGCGTCACGCGCGTTGAGGCAGAGATTGAGGAGGGCGTTTTCAAGCTGATTCGGATCGACGAGGGCCTTCCATAGATCGCCGGCATCGATGATCGCGACACGAATCATCGGTCCCACCGTCCGGCGAATGAGGTCATCCATGCCGACTGCCAGCCGGTTGAGATTGATGGATTTGGCGTCCAAGGTTTGATGGCGCGCGAACGACAGCAGACGATGGGTCAAAGATGCGGCCCGCTGCGATGCCCCCTGGGCGGCGGCTATATATCGGTCCATCTCATCCAGCCGGCCCTGGTCCTTGCGGATTTTCAACAGCTCCAACGATCCCGATATGCCCGACAACAGGTTGTTGAAGTCATGTGCGAGGCCGCCGGTGAGTTGGCCCACCGCCTCCATCTTCTGAGATTGACGCAGCTGTTCCTCGAGATTGCGGCGCTCGGTGACGTCGCGAGCGCTCAGGGCGATCTGGCGACCCAGGCCCCTGACCGCCGGCAGCGGCGATGCCATGCCCTCGATGATGTTGCCGTCGTAAACGAATTCATAATGTTGGGGAGCGTTGGCCTCCAGACAAGCCGTAAGACGCGCGTTGACCACGGCGGCCTGTTCGTGACCGAAAATTTCGCCGATGGCGCGGCCGATCACGTGCTCGCGCGTGGCCTTGTACATCTTCAAAGCGGCGGGATTCATTTCCTCCAAGCGGAACTGGCCGCCGCGGATTTCGGCAACCACGAGGTGAAACTCGGACGAGTGCTCGTAGACCGCTTGGATCAAAGCCTCCTTGGCCTGCAGCTGTGCCGATCGCTCGGTGACGAGCCGGCCGAGATCGGCATTCTCCTCGTGCAAGTGCGACTCGCGAATGCGAAGCACAGCCTCGTCGTGGACCCGCGCCGTGACGTCCGAACCATTCACGAAAATGCCTGTGACCCTGCCGATCCCGTCGGTGATGGGCTGAAAGACGAAATCGACAAAGCGCTCCGCCGCACCGGCGCCCGCAGCCTCGTCCGCTGCAATTCGTGCCTCCGTGCGCACCACCCGCTCGCCGGTTCCGAACGCATGGTCGAGCAGCGCCAGGATTCCCGGTGCATCGCCTTCAGGCAGCACTTCCTTGATGGACTTGCCCAGGACATTTCGGTTGTCGACCAACTTCACGAAGCCGGCGTTCGCAAGCTCGATGCGATGTTCCGGCCCGTTCAGCACTGCGACGAAGCTCGGCGCCTGATCGAACATCTGGGCCAGCCGCTTATGGTCGCGCGGTGCCAACACTTTCGCAGGCGGGGCATCGGTCGTTTCCGAATGGATGCACAGCAGTCCTACGACCTGGTTTCCGTGACCTCGTATCGGCGTATAGGACAACGCGAAATGCGCGTCCGGCGCACCTTCGTCGCGATCGAAGGTGATGGAGATATCGTCCAGATCGACGACCATGCTGCCGAATAATCGGTCGAACAGAGGGCTAAGCTCGTTCTGTGCATTCGGCCATACCGAGAAGAAGGGCTGACCCAACGCGCTTGGATGTTTGGATCCCAGCAAGGGTACATAGGCATCGTTGTACAACAGCGTGCGCGAGGACCCCCAAACGACGAACATCGGCTTTCCAGAGGCAAAAATCAGCGCCACGATGGAACGCAAAGACTGCGGCCAGGCCGCCGGCTGCCCGAGCTCCGTCGCCGACCAGTCGATAGCAAGTATCGCCTCTTCGAGAGAGACACTATCGACAAACATGGTCAGCGCAGATTTCATGCATCAACTCGGACATTCAGTCCCATTACAGGCGTTGCCCGAGAGACCCCGCCAGTTAACGCAATCGAACCAAGGGTTGCAATTGTAGCTGAACCGCGACGCGGGGAATTGCCGCACCGCCGCGACCGCGCGTCAGCCTATAGGCGCATTGAGCCGCTTGCCGGGGGAGATGTCATTGATCGACGTCACCAATTCGATGAGCGCGGGCCCGGAATGCTCACGCGCCCGCTCGAGGGCGGCGCCGAAATCCGCCGTAGCGGCCACGCGCCAGGCGCCCAGGCCATATGCCTGGGCGAGGGCGACGAAATCCGGGTTGGAGAGCGCCGTCGCTATCTGCCGTCCCGGATAGCGCGCTTCCTGATGCATCCGGATGGTTCCGTAGGAACCGTTGTTGATGACCAGAAACACGACTCGAAGATTGAGCGCCACGGCCGTGGCCAGCTCCTGCGAGGACATGAGAAAACAGCCGTCGCCGGCCACGCAGACGACTTCTTGGCGCGGAAACGCGAGCTTTGCGGCAATGGCGGCCGGCACTCCATAGCCCATCGCACCACTGCCGGGCGCCACCTGGGTGGGAAACTCGTTGTGAGAGAAAAACCGGTGCAGCCATGCCGCGTAATTGCCCGCGCCGTTCGTGATCAGGGCTGACTTCGGCAGCTGCGCGCGAAGCTCCCGAAACACCAAAGACAGGTTCACCGCGCCGGTGACCGGCACGGGTTCCATGAACGCCGATTGCTCGGAGCGCGCCGCGCGGGTCCACGGGGACCATGGCATTGGACCGCTCGAGGGAGGCCTCCGCTGCGACAATTCCGCGGCGATCTGACCGGGATGCGCCTGCACCGACAATTGCGCCGGGTAGACGGCGCCAAGGGTTTCCGAGTCCACGTGAACGTGGATGAGGCGGCCTCCGGTGCTGGCACGGTCCAGCCATTGGTACCCGCCCGTTTCAACATCGCCAAGCGACGCGCCAAGGACCAAAATTGTGTCCGCGTCCCGGACGCGCTGAACGAGCGACGGCATGGCGCCGAAGCCGAGTTCACCGGCATAACACGCGTGCTCATTCGGAAACAGATCCTTGCGCCGAAAACCGGTTACGACCGGCAGATCCCACGCTTCGGCGAATTCGACCACGGCGCCGACCGCCGCCGCGGACCATTGGCTGCCGCCGAGCCAGACCAGGGGCCGCTGCGCGGCAGCAAGCCGCGCAGCGATGCT
>JAXDQI010000070.1:0-6815 GCA_034667965.1 Gammaproteobacteria bacterium | reverse complement strand
CGGTATCGGAAACCGCCAGCATCACATATCTCCCGGGACGCACTTCGGAATGGATTGCCGCGTACCTTGAGTCGAGCATCATGTTGGCGGTTTCAACGGTCAGACGCCCCCCGGCGGGCATGGCATCCCGGGCATTGAGGCAGAGATTGAGGACGGCGCTTTCGAGCTGTCCCGGATCGACGCTGGCATGCGACAGATTCGCCGCGGCCAGCATGGCAATCTCGATATGCTCGCCCACCGAGCGCAGCAACAACCCATGCATGCCCCGCAGCAATTGATTGACATCCACGATCTTCGGGTCGAGGGCTTGCCGGCGGGAAAACGCCAGCAGGCGCTGCGTGAGCTGCGCCCCCTTTTCCGCGGCGCCGACGATCATCTCGGCGAGCGGACGGTGGCGGTCATCTTCGGCGAGCGCCTCGCAGAGAAGGTCCGCGTTGCCCAACACCACCGTCAGCAGATTGTTGAAATCGTGCGCCACCCCGCCGGTAAGCTGCCCCACGGATTCCAAGCGCTGGGACTGCCGCAACTGCGCTTCCAGCGCCAGTCGGTCTGTGATATCCCGTTCGATGGCGACAAAGTGGGTACAGCTGCCGTTGCGGTCGAACACCGGTGCGATTTCCACTTCGATGGAAAATTCCCTGCCGTCCTTTTGGTAGTTGGTGAGCTCCGCTCGCACAGGCTCCGTTCTTTCCAGCGAACGGCGGATCCGGTCCAACTCGCCTCGCGAGGTATTGACCCCCTGCAACATCCGTGGGGTCTTTCCCATGACCTCCTCGCGGCTGAATTGCGTGCGACGTTCGAAGGCATCATTGACGTACACGATCTTCGGTCCGTCGCCGTCGATCAGGCCGGCCTCCGTGATGATCACGAGATCGCTGGTTCGCGCAATCGCCGATTCCAGCAGCCGAAGCTGGCGCTCCACCTGGCGCTGCTCGGTGATGTCTTCGGTGATGATGATCATGCTGATCGGCTTGCCGCCATGATCGAACTGGGCCGATACGCTGGCGCGGCTCCACAGTACGCTTCCGCTTTTCGTCAGGCAGCGTTTTTCCATGATGAAGCTTTCGATTTCACCGGCCATCAAGCGGTCCACGGCGCGTTGATAGCGCGCGCGGTCGTCCGAATGCACCAGCGAGATCTTGTCGAAACCGGCGAGTTCCGACTCGGTGTAGCAGAGCATGCGGCAAAATACCTCGTTGGCGATCTGAATCCGCCCGCTTACGTCGGTGATGACGATGCCCAAAGCCGCACTGCTGATGATCCCGCGAAACCGTTCCTCACTGAGGCGCAGCGCCGATTCCACCTCGTGCTCGCTGGTCACGTCCTGCACCGTGCCCACGAGAACCGCGGACGCGCCCGGCAAGCGGCGATAGAGTTGCGCCCTTTCCCGCACGTGCCGAATTCGGCCGTCGGAGCGAACCACGCGATGTTGAACATCCATGGGACCCACGCCGCCGAGCACGCGGCTGTGTTGCTCCTGGTGAGCCGGCAGGTCCTGCGGATGCACGAAGGCGCGAAAGGCCTCGAAGGTGTTCGCAAACGAAATTCGATCGGTTCCGAAAATCTCGTAAACCTGATCCGTCCACGTCAGGCGGTTGGCGTCGACTTCGAGCTCCCAGAAACCCATCTGGCCGACTTTCTGAGCGGCGTCGAGGCGCGAAGCCGTCAGCCGATGGCGATTTCGTTCCAACCGAAGTTCCAGCAATGTCATCGCTTGCCGCGCCAGTGCCTGCAGCGCCGTCAATTGCCGCTTCGCGAGCTGCCGGGGAATACGGTCGAGGACGGCGATCGTGCCCAGCTTCGGCCCCATCGACGACTTGAGCGGCACGCCGGCATAAAACCGGATCCCGGGATCGGCGGTCACATACGGATTGCCCGCGAAACGCGGATCCGCTCGCGCATCCTCGACGATGAACGGGTCGTCACCCTCGATCGCGCGCGAACAAAAACTGTGACGCCGATCGGTTTCGCGGAGGGACAGGCCCGCTGACGCCTTGAACCACTGACGCTCGGCGTCGACGAGCGTGATGATCGCCATCGGCGTCTCACAGATCTGCGTCGCCAACTGCAGCAGATCATCGTACTCGGGCTCCGGCAACGTATCGAGGATCTCATAGGCCCGCAAGGCATCGAGTCGTATGTGCTCGTCGCTCATGTTCCCTACCTGGATCGGTGGGCGGGAGTAAGGTAAAGCACGTCCGTCGTCACGCTGTCCACCGCACCCTTGGTAAAGCTGAGCGGAAAGTACTTACCCTCGATCCACAGGGGCAGCAGGTCATCGTAGTGCTTGCTGCCGGGCTGTCCACTCTGTCCGGGCACATTGATCCCCACCGACCTGTCCCAATCGGCTAGATCGAAGACTTCTCGATAGCTTGCACCCGAGACTTCGTCGAAGGAGTCGTCCCGAAATTCGGTTGCCTGCACGACTTCCCCATCGCCCGACAGCTTCATCGGACCGCGGTCGAACAACGCAGCAGCCCCCGGGGCGGAGTCCAGCGGATGCTGGAATCTGATCCGGTGCAGTTGTCCCCAAGTCCACTCCCTGGGGTCGGGCCCCTGCCGTGCGATGAGTTTCAAGCGAGCTGCGTCCAGCGTCGCGAAAAGCATCGCGTCTCGGGCCGCCTGTGGATCGCCGCCGAAAAGGGTGTCCCGCGGACTCGACAACTCCTGTACCACCCTGAATAAGGGCAATTTTCCGAAGATGTTCAGCGCTTCCGCCGGAACTGCGCGAACGGTAACCGCGCTTTGCAATTCGCCCGCCCAGAACTCATACACCGCCGCTTCGCGTGAGTCGATCCGCAGTGCGCAGTCCCACTGCAGCAGCTGCCGCACGATCGACCGGGACGACTCCTCACCGGCCGAACGGTCTCGGTCGACCGCCTCCCGGAGCAGCCGCTGCAGATCGCGCGCAAGCAGGGAAACCACGTCGGCCTGCAGCGCCTCCATGTCGGGCACGCCTAGCTTGCCGCCGCGAGTCTTCGCGCCCTCCAATACCTCCTTGATACGAAGGTAGCGCACCGGCTCTACCCATTCGAATCCGACGGTGTATTGATACCCATCTGGAATCATTTTATGGTTTGCAGTGGCCACGAATCCGGCGGCGGGATTGTAGCTGTGTGGTAATTTCTCATTCGGTATGAACCCGGCCCATTCATAGTCGCCCTTGCCGGGGACCGGCAGCAGCCCCGTCCAGTTCTGACGCAAAGGGGCTAGTCCCGTGGAGTACTCGCCGATATTGCCCTCACGATCGGCGTAGACGATGTTTTCCGACGGCACTTTCCAGCGCGGCATGGCGGCTGCGAATTCCTGCCAATTGCGCGCTCGATCGAGCGTGAGCGAGCCAAGATAACCCGCCGTTCCAGGTTCCGCGCCCACCCACCGGAGCGCCAATGCGCGCGCTCCATCCTCCCAAAGAACGGGTCCGTGCCGCGTAAACTTCAGCTGGACCGGAACCGCCGGTGCTCCGCGGACAGCGATGCTCTCCTGCGCCACTACCATGCGCTGCCAGCCCCCCGGCGTCTCGTATTGCAATGGATCCGCGGGATTGAGCTTTTCGATGTACAAGTCTTGCTGGTCGAGACCGAAAATCGTGAATCCCCAGCCGATTCTTTCATTGTGTCCCGCCGCCACCCCCGGAAGTCCGGGCTCGCCCGCGCCGATGACGTTCCATCCGGGGGCAACCAAGTGCACGACATACCGGAGCGACGGCTCCGCCAGCACGCGATGCGGGTCGTTCGCGAGCAGCGGCTTGCCGGACACGGTGAGTGCTCCGGACACGGCCCAGTTGTTGCTTTCGTGCAATGCCCGCGGGTCGAAGGGAATACGCACGTCGCTTCCGATCAGACTCTTGAGCACGTCAGGCGACAGGCCTGAAAAATCAGCGTCGGGAGAAGGATCGAGCTTGACGGCGGGATCGAAGTCGAACAGCGTGGTCGCCTTCTCTGCGCCGACCAGAGCCACGAGCTGCGCATGCCTCAACTCGCTCCCGGCATTCCCGGTCATCGAATACGCCGCCATCCGGTTCAGACAGTCGACCGCATGCCAAAGCTCCGGCTTGAAGCCGGCAATCTGAAATTCCACCGGGAGACCGCGGCCGCCGGGCCTTTCGGCTGCTACGATGTACGCGTTGATTCCCGCCGTGAATGCCTCCAAGATGGCTTTCGCATCCGGCGCATAGCTCGTGAATTCCGCCTCCATGTCGCCGCGATAGCGCAGCCGTCGCGCATTCAGGTCGCGTCCGACGGCCTCCGGCCCAAGCACTTCGGCCAGCCGTCCCTGACCCGCGCGCTTCCACAGCTCCATCTGAAACAGCCGGTCCTGGGCCACGACAAAACCCTGCGCAAAGAAAAGATCGTGGGTGTTCCTGGCATAGATATGCGCGACTCCCCAGCGATCCCGTTGAACGCGCACCGCTTCACCCAAGCCCGGAACCTGGGCCGTACCGCGTATTGCGGAGACCGCTGTTTCAGCCTTGTGTTGCCATTGTGCGGACGTCGCTGTTTGCGCCGTGACCGACGTCGCCCACCACAGAACGAGCATCCCGGCCAGCGTATGCAATCTCATCGCAGAGATTATAGGGCTAAAGCGTCGAGGCCGCATTCTCCCGCTGAACGCCGGCGTCCGCGAGCATCAACTGTCGCCCCTGATCTCAGAACACGCCGATCACCCGGCCGTGATCGTCGATGTCGATCGCATCGGACGACGGGACCTTCGGAAGTCCCGGCATCGTCATGACGTCGCCGCAGACCACGACGACGAATTCCGCGCCGGCCGCGAGCCGAACCTCGCGGATGTTGACCACATGGCCGCTCGGGGCGCCGCGTGCCGCAGGATCGGTGGAGAACGAGTACTGGGTCTTGGCGATGCAGACCGGGAATTTTCCGTAGCCGTCCTCCTGCAATTTGTCGAATTGTCGTCGAATGGCGGCGTCCGCAGAGATGTCGGCGGCACCATAGATCTTCGTCGCGATCGCTTTGACCTTATCCCACAACGTCTGCTGGTCGTCGTAGACGAAGCGAAACCGCGCCTCCCCCGCCTCGACCATTTCGACGACCTGACGGGCGACGCCGGTCGCACCCGCGCCGCCTTCGGCCCAGTGGCGCGCCAGCACCAGAGGCACGCCGAGCATTTTTATTTTTTTGGCGAGCAACTCGTGCTCGGAATGCGTGTCGGCGGCGAAATGGTTCACGGAGACCACGCAGGGCAATCCATAGTGGTCCTTGATGTTGCCGACGTGCCGCGCGAGGTTCGCCAGCCCCTTCTCGAGCGCTGCAAGATTCTCCTCGTTGATATGAGAAAGATCGCTGCCGCCGTGGTATTTGAGCGCGCGGATCGTCGCCACGATGACCACCGCCGAAGGGCGTAGTCCGGACTTCCTGCACTTGATGTCGATGAATTTCTCGGCGCCGAGATCCGCACCGAAGCCCGCCTCGGTCACTACGTAGTCGGCGAGCTTGAGCGCGGTTTGCGTCGCAAGCACCGAATTGCAGCCGTGGGCGATGTTGGCGAAGGGGCCGCCGTGGATGAAGGCGGGATTGTTCTCCAGCGTCTGCACGAGATTCGGCTTCAGCGCCTCCTTGAGCAGGACCGTCATCGCGCCCTGGGCGCGGAGGTCCCGCGCCCGGATCGGCGCCTGATTTCGCGTGTAGCCGACCACGATATTGCCCAGACGGCTCTTCAGATCGGCAAGGCTTCGCGCCAGGCATATGATCGCCATGACTTCGGAGGCCACCACGATGTCGAACCCGTCCTGGCGCGGGAAGCCGTTCGCGGGTCCCCCGAGGCCGACTGTGATGTTGCGGAGCGCGCGGTCGTTCATGTCGACGACGCGCCGCCAGGTGATGCGCCGAACGTCGAATCCGAGTTCATTGCCATGGTGGATGTGGTTGTCGATGAGCGCCGCAAGCAAGTTATGCGCGAGAGCAATGGCTCCGAAATCACCCGTGAAGTGCAGATTGATGTCTTCCATCGGCACCACCTGAGCATACCCCCCGCCGGCCGCCCCGCCCTTCAGCCCGAAAACGGGACCCAGACTGGGTTCACGCAAGCAGATGATCGCTCTTTTGCCGATCTTATTGAGCGCATCACCGACCCCCACCGTTGTCGTCGTCTTGCCCTCGCCGGCCGGTGTGGGGCTCAGCGCCGTGACCAGTATCAGCTTGCCGTCGGGCCTGTCTTGAAGGCTCTGGATATAGTCGAGCGAGATTTTGGCCTTGTAACGGCCGTAGTTCTCGACGCTCTCGGACGGAATGCCGAGGCTCGCGGCGATGTCGCCGATGGGCTTCAGTCTCGCTTCGCGGGCGATCTCGATGTCTGATGGCACGGTTAACCCTCTTTAATATTCTTAGTTGGTAGCAGGCGTACGGAGAAGACGCTGCGCTAGAATACCCGAACCCGCCGCACTTCACGCCATCCTTGGAGCGACCCGTCATGTACAAGTTACAATTGCACAAGGGCCCGGCGTACTGGCGATGGTGACGTGCAATACCGACATTGTTATCGTGGGCGGGGGCATCGCGGGGGCCGGCGCGGCGTATGAAATCTCGGCGTTCGCATCCGTTGTCCTGCTCGAGCGTGAGCCCCACTGCGGGTACCATTCGACCGGGCGCTCGGCGGCGAGCTTCACGGAGAATTACGGCAACGCGGTGGTACGACGTCTCGCCATGGCGAGCCGCGGGTTTCTCGAAGCGCCACCCGCCAGCTTTTGCGAACATGCGCTGCTGACCCCGCAACCCGTGATTACCATCGCACGCACCGACCAACTGCCGCTGCTCCGGCAGCAACTCGATCAGGCGCGCGCCCTGGTTCCAAGCATC
>JAXDQI010000069.1:0-4496 GCA_034667965.1 Gammaproteobacteria bacterium | reverse complement strand
TCGCCTTGATCCAGACACTCCGTGAAAGCCGTGGCTGTCTGCTGAATGAATAACAAGGCCGTCGCCTCCAGCGGCTCGATGAATCCCTGCGATAGTCCCAGCGCGAGGCAGTTCTTGTTCCAATGTTTGGTGACGCGACCGATCTTCATCTTTAGGTGCCGGGCCGGCGTGGGCGACTCGAGCAGACCCAAATGTTCCCGTAGTTCGAACTCGGCGGCGTCGGGCGTACAAAATTGCGTGCTGTACACGTAACCATTGCCGAAGCGAGAGGTTAGCGGAATCTTCCACGCCCACCCCGCTTTCAGCGCGGTTGACACCGTCTCTGACGGCAGCGATTCGCCGATAGGTGAAGGAATCGCGACGGCCGCGTCGTTGAAAAGATTTTCCGCAAAGCTGACGAACGGCGTTTTTAGTGCTTGATCGATCAGCAGCCCGGCAAAGCCGCTGCAATCGACGAAAATATCGGCGCACAGCGTCTCGCCTTCCGCAGTGGCGACCGAAGCGATGGCTCCCTGGGAATCGAGGTTGGCCCGCGTGACATGAGCCGTCCTATACCTAACCCCGCGCTGCAGCGCCTTCTTGTGGAGGAATTGACCGAGCAATACGGAATCGAAATGGTAGCCGTGCCAAATATCGAAAGGAAAATGCTCGGCGGCCTTGGGTGCCAAGTGTCCACGCGCCAGGCGCGTTGCGATGAAGAATCGGTCCGGATGCGCGTGCACATCGGCGCCGTTGACCCGGGCGTCGGCGTTGTGCACGAATTGCGTCATGGTCAAATTGTCGAGCATGGAGGCGAACGGGTGAAAGTAGCTCTCGAAGCCGGGCTTGGTCGACCACTTGTCGAAGGTGATGCCGCATTTGTAGGTCGCGTGGCATTCGGGCATCCATTCGGCCTCCTCGATATCGAGGCTGTCGAAGAAACCGCGCAGCCAGGGCGTGGAACCTTCGCCGACGCCGATGATGCCGATATTCGGTGATTCTACCACCGTGATTTCGACGCCTTGCTCGATGAGCGTTCGGGCGAGAGTCAGAGCCGCCATCCAACCGGCGGTACCACCTCCTACAATCATGATTCGTCGCACCGCCGCAGGCAGCGTTCCGCGCCGCTTCGGCGCCAGGGCGATTTCGGTCGGGGTCAGATTGAAAAGCGTCGCGCTCATGCTTGAAGCTTACGCCGCTCCGAGCAATCGGCGCAGCGGTTCAGCGGTTTCCTCGACGCCGCCCGTGACGAGTACTTGCACGGCTAAGCCGGCCGGCCGTGCGATCCCGCGGATGCCAAGTATCCGCAGCGCCGCTTCGTCGATCAATTCCGGGCGCACCGTACCGATGAGCAGCCGTCCCGCGGCCGTCTCGAGTTTGAGGACATTGCCGCGACCACCCAACGCCGCCAGCATGGCTTGCGCATCATGACCGCCGGTGCGCGATGCGCCGGTGCTCGATGGGGCGGCACGTGATGCGGTGCGCATCTCGCCGGCGACCTGATCCGCGACCGGCCCGAGCACGACCTGCAGCCCCTGCTCGGACGAGCGCAGGATTCCTCGGGCTCCCAAACGCCTGAGCGCCGCTTCATCGATCGCACGGTTGTCCACCAGCACCAACCTGAGCCGCGTCGTGCAGGCGGCGACCTCTGTGAGGTTCCGTGCACCGCCGAGCGCCTCGACAAAGGCGGCGCCGCGCGCGCCGGGCGTGCTTGGCAGCGGCGGATTTTCCATCGCCTCATCGGCATCTCTTCCGGGAGTGGCAAGATTCAAGCGCACGATACAAACGCGAAATACCGTGTAGTAAAGCGCGAAGTACGCGCCACCGATGGGCAGGAGGAGGAGCGGATGCTGCGCATGGCTGAAGTTGAGCACGTAGTCGAAAAGCCCGGCTGAAAAACTAAAACCCAGCCGGACATGGAATAGATCCATGACGACCATCGATAGACCGGTGGCGACGGCATGCAACGCGTACAGCACCGGGGCCAAGAACATGAAGGTGAATTCCACGGGCTCGGTGACGCCGGTGAGAAACGAGGTCAAGCCCAGCGACAGCAACAGACCGGCGACGCCCGCGCGCCGCTCCGGCCGTGCCGTGTGGTACATCGCCAGACAAGCTCCCGGCAGACCGAACATCATGACGGGGAAGAAACCGGACATGAAGGCGCCGGCGGTAGGATCGCCCGCGAAGAAGCGTTTCAGATCGCCGGTGGCTCCGTGGTAGTCGCCGATGATGAACCATGCAAAATTATTGAGAATGTGGTGCAGCCCGGTGACGATCAGGATGCGATTCAAGACGCCATAGGCGAACAGGCCGACGGACCCGGCACCCAAAATGGTGTGACTAGTCGCGTCCATGCCGCGCTCGACCGCCGGCCACGCGTAACCGACTATCGCCGCCAGCGCGAGGCCGGCCAGGCCGCTGACGATGGGCACGAAGCGCCGTCCGCCGAAAAAACTCAGATAGCTCGGCAATGTCACGTTGCTGAAGCGGTTGTAGCCGACACCCGCGATGACTCCGGAGAGAAGTCCGACCGGGATGCTGAGTTTCGCGAGTTCGCGCGCGCGAAACGCCGAGAGCGCCAGATCGCGAGCGGGACCTTCGAGCCCGACGAGCACGTTTGCCGGGACGGTCATGATCGATTCGACCGCCCGGGTCGTTACGAGAAAGCCGACGAGAGCGGCGAGACCGGCGGCGCCGTGGTTCTCGCGCGCCAGACCGACACCGACGCCCACCGCAAACAGCAGTCCGAGATTCGAGAAAATCGCATCGCCGGCGGCGGCCATCGCGGCCCACCCCAACACATCGGGCTGCCCAAGCCGCAGCAGCAATCCTGCGATCGGCAGTACGGCAATCGGCAGCATCAGCGCCCGACCCAGTTGCTGGAGCCCCGAGAATCGTGCATTCATGGTGCATCTCCGGAAGTGATGGATGTTTGCGCGGCCAGGGCGCGAACCGCAGCAGCGGAGCCGAGTTCGAGGCAGCGGCTCGCGAGCGCGCGGCAGTCCGCGATGCGAACAGCGCGAATTTGGCGTTTGATCGCCGGTATCGCCGCCGGCACCACCGACAGTTCGCGGACCCCCAAGCCGAGCAGGATTGGCACCGCGATCCCATCGGCGGCGACGCCGCCGCACACCGCAACAGTCTTACCGGCCTCGATACCGGCATTCGCCGTGAGCGCAATCAATTTGAGCACCGCGGGATGCAGCGCGTCGGTGCGGCCCGCCAGCGCCGCGTGGCCCCGGTCCATGGCGAGCGTGTACTGCGTCAGGTCATTGCTGCCGATCGACAGGAAGTCAACCTCGCGCAGCAAGGCCGATGCATTGAGCGCAGCGGCCGGAGTCTCGATCATGGCGCCGAGTTTGATCCGGGATCCGTTGCCGAGTTGGGCGTTGATTTCTTCGATGAGGGTGCGCACCGCGATGACCTCGGCGACGTCCGTAACCATCGGTATGAGAAGCTGCACCACACCAAAGGGCTCCACCCGCAAGGCCGCGCGCAGCTGCGTCCGCAGCAGGTCCGGACGAGCCAGCGCGGTGCGAACCCCGCGAAGCCCGAGCGCCGGATTCTCTTCGGGCGGCAGAGGTAGATATTTCAGTGGTTTGTCGCCGCCGACGTCCATGAGCCGAAGGACCAGCGGTCTTGCGCCGAGAGCGGTCGAAATGGCCTGATAGGCGTCGCGCTGTTCCCGCTCATCGGGCGCAGTTTCGCGATCGATGAACAAAAATTCCGTACGCAGCAGTCCGCACCCTTCGGCGCCGTTCTCAACCGCTGCAACGGCATCCGCGGTACTGCCCAAGTTGGCGAATATCTCGATCCGGGTCCCGTCCAGCGAGCGGCAATCGGCGAGGGCGGCGGCGCGTTCGACCGAACGTTTCGTCGAGCGCGCGGCGACCGCCGCGCGCGCGGCGTCGAGCGCTGGAATGTCGGGCGCCACATGCAAGGCGCCGGCATCGGCATCGACGATGACCATTGCACCATCGGCGACGGCATGGATGCCGTTGCCGAGACCCACGAGCATGGGCACGTCCATCGCGGCCGCGAGGATGGCCACGTGCGATGTCGCCCCACCGCGGCCCAGACAGATTGCGACGAGTCGCCCACGATCGAGAGCGGTCAGTTCCGACGGCAGCAAGTCGTCGGCGACGATCACCGCCTCGTCGGGGATGGTCAGGTTCATCGGTCGCGCCTCACCCATCAGCGCCAGCAAGACATGCGATTCGACATCCAGGAGATCGTCGGCACGTTCACGCAATCGGGAGTCGCCCAAGGCTTCGAGCGCCTGCACCTGGCGGCGGGTGGCCGCGCGCCATGCGTATCCGGCGCTTTTTCCCGCGGCAATCAGCTCCTGTGCGGCCTCGTTTAGGACCGGATCGTCGAGAAACTCGACATGGGCGGCCGCGATTTCCCGGCGTGTCGCGCCGCCCGCTCCGCCGACCCGCGTGAGGCGCGCGCGAACATTGGCACGCGCCTGCTCGAGTTGGGCGCCCTCGTGCGCCATGCCGCCGCCTTGCTCC
>JAXDQI010000068.1:0-3402 GCA_034667965.1 Gammaproteobacteria bacterium | reverse complement strand
TTTGGAATCCGGTCACCGATGAGTACGGTGCGCTGGCACCGATCTACGGCACGGTGGTCACGTCCCTGATCGCCATGGCGCTCGCGGTACCGGCGGGGTTCGGAATCGCGCTGTTTCTGACCGAATTGTGCCCGCCGATAATGAAACGCCCCATCGGCGTGGCGGTCGAACTGCTGGCGGCCGTGCCCAGCATCATCTTCGGGATTTGGGGACTCTTCGTTCTGGCGCCCGTGCTTCAACGTCACGTGCAGCCGTGGTTGATCGAGCATGCGCACTCGATTCCCGGCGTCAACAAATTGTTCATGGGACCGCCCTTCGGCATCGGCATACTAACGGCAGGCCTCGTTTTGGCGATCATGGTGCTGCCCTTCATTGCGGCCACCATGCGCGACGTGTTCGATACCGTACCACCCATGCTCAAGGAGTCCGGTTATGGGCTTGGGGCGACCACCTGGGAGGTCATCTGGAACGTCGTGGTTCCGCATTCACGCGTTGGCATCGTGGGCGGTATCATGCTGGGTCTCGGTCGTGCTCTGGGCGAGACGATGGCAGTGACATTCGTGATCGGCAACGCCCATCGGATCAGCACGTCGCTGCTCGCGCCGGGCACGACGATTTCGTCGTCCATCGCAAACGAATTTACCGAGGCCGTGGGGGATCTCTACACCTCGTCGCTGATCGCGCTCGGTCTCCTCCTGTTCCTGATCACGTTCACCGTGATCGCCGCCGCCCAGGCGTTGCTGCGCCGGCTCGAGCAACGGGTTGCGGTATAGGCCATGAATCGGCGCACGTATCGAAAGGTGAAGAATGCGATGCTCCTTTCGCTGTCGTTGCTGGCCACGCTCACCGGCTTGGCCTGCCTGGCGGCCATCCTGTGGACATTGATTTCCCACGGGGCGACCGGGATGACGTGGCACCTGTTCACGTTGATGACACCGCCGCCCGGCAATGAAGGCGGATTGCTCAACGCCCTGTACGGCAGCGCCGCGATGACATTGCTCGGCATCTTGATCGGCTCACCGATCGGAGTTCTGGCGGGAACCTACCTCGCCGAGTACGGGCGCAAGTCTCGGCTGAGCACACTCATCCGCTTCATCAACGACGTGCTTCTGAGCGCGCCCTCGATCATCATCGGGCTGTTCATCTATGAGATCGTCGTCGTCAAGATGGGTCATTTTTCCGCGCTCGCCGGGGCCTTGGCGCTCGCCGTATTGGCCATTCCGGTCACCCTGCGCACGACCGAGGACATGCTCAATCTGGTGCCGATCGGGATGAAGGATTCGTCTGCCGCTCTCGGCGCTTACCCGTGGCGCACCATCGTGAGCGTGCTTTACCCCGCAGCCCGCAGCGGCATCGTAACCGGATTGTTGCTAGCGATCGCGCGGATCAGCGGCGAGACGGCGCCGCTGCTGTTTACCGCACTCAACAATCAATTCTGGAGCACCAACCTGAATGCTCCGATGGCCAATCTCCCGGTGGTGATATTCCAGTTTGCGTTGAGCCCGTACAAGGAGTGGCAGAATCTCGCCTGGGCCGGTGCGCTCATCATCACCGTAAGCATCTTGATCTTGAGCATCTCCGCTCGCGTGATTCTGGCCATTCTTCAGGCGGAGCGGGGCTCCGGGCGATGATCCCGTCCACCAAACCGCCGAAGCATATGAAGACGCGCCCGCCGCTTCCGGCCGACGTGGCCGAGATCGTCGACATCGGGCCTCCAAAAATCGAGACTCGCTCGCTCAATTTTTTTTATGGCGAACTCCAATCGCTGCACAATATCAACATGGCGCTGGCCGATCGCTCCATCACGGCGTTCATCGGCCCCTCCGGGTGCGGAAAGTCGACCCTCCTGCGTGTGCTCAATCGCATGTACGCGCTCTATCCGAAACAGCGCGCGGAGGGCGAGGTGTTGATCGGCGGCAAGGACATCTTGGGCCCGGCGGTCGACGTGGCCGAATTGCGGTACCGCGTCGGTATGGTGTTTCAAAAGCCGACCCCGTTCCCGATGTCGGTGTTCGACAACGTCGCTTTCGGCTTGCGCTTGGCGGGTAGGATGCGCGCGGCGGATCTGAAGGTCCGCGTCGAGTCCGCGCTGCGCGATGCGGCGATTTGGGACGAGGTCAAGGACAAGCTGGCTGCCGACGGCCGGAGCCTTTCCGGGGGGCAACAGCAGCGGTTGTGCATCGCGCGGGCCGTGGCCGTGCAGCCGGAGGTCCTGCTGCTCGACGAACCGACGGCCGCGCTCGACCCGATTTCGACGCTGCGGGTCGAGGAGACGCTGCAAGCGCTGCGCGAGAAATATTGCATCGTCGTGGTGACGCACAATTTGCAGCAGGCGGCGCGTGTCTCCAATGTCACGGGCTTCATGTATTTGGGGGAACTCGTCGAAATCGGTCCCTCCGGCGAAATCTTCACGGCGCCCAAGAACCGCAAGACCGACGACTACATCACCGGACGCTTCGGATAGGACTTAATGTATGGGCATGGAAGAAGTTTCCGTTAGGAACCCTGCGCCGGGGCCGGGGCGCCCGCCGTCCGCATCTCCCCGCGCCGGAGCATCCACGGCCGCCGCAGGTGCGGCAGCCGCCGGCGGCGCTCCGGCCGTTCGCGATTCGCTTCACGACCCCATCATGGCCGCCCACCGCGTCAACGTGTACTACGGTGACAAGCATGCCGTGAAAAACGTCAGCCTCGATATCGGCCGCAACCAGGTGCTGGCCATGATCGGTCCGTCGGGCTGCGGGAAATCCACGTTCTTACGCTGCCTCAATCGCATGAACGACACGATTCCGGGCGCCCGGGTCGACGGCACCATCACCCTCGATGGCGAGAATATCTACGAACCGAAGCAGGACGTCGCGCAACTCCGGGCGCGGGTGGGGATCGTTTTTCAGAAGCCCACGCCATTCCCCCAATCCATCTATGCGAACGTCGCCTATGGCCCGCGGATTCACGGCCTGACCAAGAACCGGGGCGACATGGACGAACTGGTCAACTTGAGTCTGCAGCGCGCCGGATTGTGGGAAGAGGTCAAAGATCGCCTCTCGCAGCCCGGGACGAGCCTCTCCGGCGGTCAGCAACAGCGTCTCTGCATCGCGCGCACCATCGCGGTGAATCCCGAGGTCATTTTGATGGACGAACCCACCTCGGCGTTGGACCCGATCGCGAGCGCGAGGATCGAAGACTTGATCGACGAACTCAAGGAAAACTACGCGATTGCGATCGTGACTCACAACATGCAGCAAGCCGCGCGCGTCTCCCAGCGCACGGCATATTTCCATTTGGGCGATCTGGTGGAGATCGGCCCCACGGATCTGATATTCACCAACCCCCAGCAACGGCTCACCGAAGACTACATTACCGGCCGCTTCGGCTAGGGTGGGCATCCGCGGAACGCGATGAACG